>PBRP01000046.1 GCA_002726655.1 Gammaproteobacteria bacterium | reverse complement strand
GTCAAGCTCGTAGCGACGGAGGGTCAAACGAGAAGTGGAAAAGGAGAGGGGCACATCAGGCTCAACCTTCAGGTTTATCAACTAACAGAACTCCTCCGTGGTGTACCGGTGTACCACTGTATCTGCGTGCCACCCCGATGCATCCAGTCCTGCCTTCCTGCGAAGTTCAGAAACAAACGTTTCAGCATCGTTGATTTGTTCCCATACGGATGGCAGGTAGGTTGCCCTTCTACCGTTCTCTTCAATTATCAAACCATCGATCCCGGCCCTCAGTTTATCGATGAGTTCGGTCCTTGATGATACTGCTAGTACTTGAGGGACACTGAGTACTGAGATGTGGAAATCAACTTGCTGATACTCGGCCAAGGTCAAAGGCTTGAATCGGGGGTCATTAAAGGCCGCGGCCTGCGCATTGTGGGCTATATCCACCACTAATGGCCTGTGCGCCGCCAGGCTTCCTATGCAACCTCGCAGACCATCATTGATATTAAGAGTAACAAAAGAAGCGCTCTCCACTTTGAATTCCGGTGGGTAGCTGTTGAGGTCAATATTGTAGTTTCCACTGCTTTCAAAGGAACGTAGAACCGCCTCTCTCGCTACCTGGAGCAATCGCTGTCGAAAGGCCAATGGTAACTGGTTATCCGTATTGTCCGTTCCTGTCTCGTTCATCGCATTTCCTGAAGGTTCTAGAACAACATAAGCACCGTAGCCAACGACCCGACCCTTGTCCCCGGCGGTATCGCCTGAATTCATAACAGCAAGCTGTTCAACTTTGAGCTCTCGAGCCTTTAAAACATGTAGTAAACCGTTGATTGGTCTGCAGCCGCATGCCTCGTCACCAACCAGGTTGCTCTCCAGCGTGAGTATTTTCATGGACGTCCGGGCATCAATCTCTTTTGCTTTGTCATAGGCGTGGAAATGGCTGAGGTCAGAGCTGACTATGATCAGGGTTTCAGCGCCACCCCAAAGCGCGTTGATGACGCTGGCCACCTCTTCCCTGGTCGCATCTCCAACTACGAGCGGCACCAGTGAGAAAGCACCTAGTTCACGTTGCAGAAATGGCAGGTGCACCTCGAGGCTATGCTCATGGGTATGGGCCTCATCAAGGAAACCAGTGCCCGGCAGTTGCAGTATTGTCTGTACAGCGGCGGCATCAACAGGAATTTCACCAAGAGGCGTTTTGTATGCAGTGCAGCTTGTCGCTGCAATGCCTTTGAACGCAACTTTGTGGGAAGGTCCTAAGAGGATGACTCGTCTAATAGGGGAATTGGTATTACTCAAGCGGCTGTAGGCGCCTGCCGCTATCTGTCCTGAATAAATGTAGCCCGCATGGGGAGCGATAATAACCTTTGGGCAGGGGAGGCTGCTCGAGCCATCGCGCAGCATTGCGTCGACCGATGATGAAAGTTCATCTTTGTCCGCCGGGTAAAACGTACCTGCTACGGCCGGTAGCCTCGCTGCACTCATAAGGCGATTCCTGTGTAATAATAGTCATTCTAAATCAATCATCTGCGAAAATGTCATCAATTCTTAATTGGCAACTTGGTAAAGGTATCCGTAAACCGGGAAGGTCTAGTGTGGTGAGCACCCGGTACTGGCACAAACGTGATGATGGTCGTCTGCAGTGCGATTTGTGCCCGCGCCATTGCAGGTTGCGGCAGGGCCAGAAAGGTTTGTGTTTTGTCCGAGCCATGCAAAATGATGAAATTGTGCTGACTACCTATGGGTTGTCCAGTGGCTTCTGCGTTGATCCAATCGAGAAAAAACCGCTCAACCATTTTCTTCCAGGCACACCAGTCCTTTCATTTGGAACGGCGGGATGTAATCTGGCATGCAAGTTTTGCCAGAACTGGGATATGAGCAAATCCAGGGAAATGCAGACCCTGGCAGATGCCGCCTCACCCGAAATGTTGGTTGAGGCTGCGTTGGCGCTCGGGTGCAGAAGTATCGCCTATACCTACAATGATCCCGTGATCTTTCATGAATATGCAATTGATGTAGCGAGTGCGGCGAGGGAGAAAGGTATCAATTCGGTTGCTGTTACCGCCGGTTATATTTGCCCCGAACCCAGGACAGAGTTTTTTGAGTACATGGATGCCGCGAATATAGACCTGAAGGCTTTCAGCGATCGTTTTTATAACAAGGTCTGCGGAGGGCGCCTCGCAGATGTATTAGACACGTTACTATATGTGAAGCACGAGACCAGTACCTGGTTTGAGCTCACCACGCTATTGATTCCTGGAGAAAATGATTCGGCTGCTGAGGTGGAAGCTATGAGCCAGTGGGTCGTTGAAAACCTTGGTGCTGATGTACCTATTCATTTTTCGGCCTTTCATCCGGATTATAAAATGATGGACAAGCATTCAACACCACCTTCAACCTTGAGCAGCGCACGAAAAATTGCAAGATCCAATGGCTTGAAGTTCGTTTATACTGGTAATGTTCACGATAGCGATGGTGGCTCTACCTGGTGCCCCTCATGCGAGACAATGTTGATTGAGAGAGACTGGTACAAACTCGGAAAATGGCATCTGGATGCCCAGGGTTGTTGCCTATCTTGTGGTGAGTGGATTCCCGGGGTTTTTGAGGCGAATCCTGGGGACTGGGGGCCAAAGCGACAGGCTGTGAGGTTAAGTCGGTAAGAAAATGGCAGAACAAAAAATCATAGCTTCGCTTAATGACATCCTGGAGAGAGTAAAGGCACCAAGAGGGATTAAGCTTGACTGTAGCGTGGCCAATAAGGGTGTTGATAATTACCATATTGATGTGGAGATTTCCCCCGCCTTCTCGTTCAAGGCGAGGGAGACGGTTGAAGCCCAGGTAAAACTTATCGTTTCCGGCAATAAACTTGCTTCGGGTAATTCCAAGGAGCTTGGTGACTTTAGAGACTCCTATACAGACATGATGCGCGTCACGCTGCATCGATACAAAACTGACCTGAAGCGGGACCAGATCAGAATTCTGCAATTTGCCGTCGTCAAATTCATTCTTCAGCAGGTCCGGGATGAATTGGATAATTATCGTGCGAAGCTTGAGCAAACCCAGGGGCAGCAGCAGTTCTCAGGGTCAAGGAGTTTGTTGACCACACAGGAGAAAATCACCTGGTTCAGAAAACACAGCAATGAGTTCATGTTCCGAATTAACCGATTGCTCCTCAAGCAACTGCAAAGAGAAGAAACTAATCAACTGAAAGAGCTCCGTGAGCAGATCCTGGGAGAAGACCTCTCAGAAGCTGTAAACATCATGTATAACCCGCTCCTGTATGCAAGATCGCCGCAGGAACCGCTACTTTTACTTGAGTGCTATGCCCTGTGGCCTGGAGGAGGTTCAGGCTATGAGAAAGTGAATGTTGCTCTGGAAGAAGTGTTGGCCAATCGGCTGGCCGAATTACCATCGGATACCCTGAAGAATAAGGCAAACCTCGCATCGGCCCAGGCGGAAGTCTATGACGCGCTCGGCGGACTGTTTGCTGTACAGTCACTGCTGGGGTCATCAGAGGATCAGAAGGAGCTTTTATCCGAGTCATTTAGCTGGCTTGATCAGCCTGGAAATATCCGTTTGCTTTTCGATGGAAGGTTCCATGAAAAGCTTGCTGCCAAGGTTAAAGAACATCTGGGGATGAAGGCGCAGTGGTCCTTTAATTCAGCTACAAAAAAACTGTTGAAAATCCTTACGGAAATACGCAAGAAGATTGCTGCCAGTGACGAAATCAAAGAAATGATGGCCGCTTACTTCCTGCGAGAAAAACTCACCCAGCAAGATCTTGGCCTTATCAATGTAGCAGATGCCGTCTCAGCCGTAGCAGGCAATAATGCTAAAAAGATTATTGAGTCTATTGATTTAGCCAGGGAAGGTGCAAAAGCTCTTTCCCAGAAACTGGTGACCATTGCCGACGAGTATGATGGCAAGGTTAAAGAGTCTGAAGATGAGTTGATGCTGAAGGTCCTAACCGATATCAGCCGTTATCGTTTTCACCTCAAATACTATCGATTTGCACATCGTGTGTTCAACCGTATTTCTGTCATTACAGATGAGGAGCAGCTCCAGCTTGCGAAGGCTGGAGGGCAGTTATTTCGCCTGATGGATAGCCTGGAAGTCAAAGAGGTTGCTGATGAACTCCCGGAGATTATCCATCATACAATTCTCAAGGCAGATGTTCGTGGCTCCACCACGGTTACCCAGGAATTGTTGCGCCAGGATTTGAATCCCGCAAGCTATTTCAGCTTACGGTTTTTTGACCCGATTAACGAAAGACTCAAGATATACGGTGCGACTAAGGTATTCATTGAGGGCGATGCAGTGATTCTTGGGACTTATGAATATGAAGGCAGTCCCACCGAGTGGTACTCAGTATCACGTGCCTGTGGAATGGCGAAAGAGATGCTCGATATCGTCAATTCCAAGAATTCGCATTCAGCCAAAACCGGATTGCCAAAACTGGAAATTGGCATCGGTATTTGTTACTCGAATGAGAAGCCCCTCTTTCTGTTTGATGATAAACGCCCCATAATGATATCGTCGGCAATTGGTGATTCGGACCGAATGTCTTCCTGCTCATGGAAATTGCGAGATTGCTTTGACTCTGGCGAGTTCAATGTCGAGGTCCTCGAGATTGCTGAGTCAGATGCTCTAAAAGGTGAAAAAGGACAGCATCATATTCGATACAACGTGAACGGTATTCTGTTGGATGATGCGGCTTTTGAGAAGTTGAAGGTTGAGGTCAATTTCACCCAACTCAATGTGAAGTCTGCAGGCAGAAATGAAACCCTCTATGTTGGTAAGTTCCCTGACATTGAAGGGAAGGAACGACACCTGGTCGTCCGGGTAGGTAAGGTTGGCCTGTGGAAGGATGAGAAGGTGGAACAATTGCCTGACTCCGATGAGGTGTTTTATGAGGTGCTGCCAAATTCAAAATATGCGAGCCAGGTAATCAGCCTTTCAGAAAAACAAACAGCTACAGGAGCAGAATAATGCGGGCAGTGGTCATGCGTGGGTCAGAGCTGATGATTGAGGATATGGCGGTACCAGAACCGACTGAAGGAGAGGTGCTGGTTAAGACATTGGCATGCGGAATTTGCGGTTCTGATTTGCACGCACTGAAATTTGCGCAACAGATGAGCGAAGCATCAGAACAGGCTGGTGGTTCCATGGCGATGGACTTGTCCCGGGGTGTAGTCATGGGGCACGAATTCTGTGCTGAGATACTTGAGCATGGCCCGGGAACGACTCAGGCGCATGCCGTTGGGACCCGTGTATGTTCGGTGCCAATGACTTTTCGTGGTGGTGAAATGAAGGCGGTGGGGTATTCAGATGAAGTGCCAGGTGGATATGCGGAAAATATGGTGTTGTCTGAATCAATGTTGCTGGAAGTTCCCAATGGCCTTTCCACGGACCTGGCCGCACTGACAGAACCGATGGCAGTCGGTTATCACGCTGTGCAGGTGGCGAAGCTTAGTAAAGAAGTACCACTCATCATAGGGTGTGGTCCGGTTGGGCTTGCAGTCATTGCCGCACTTAAAATGAATCAGTTTGGCCCAATAATAGCTGCGGATTTCAGTCCCAGGCGGCGAGAGCTGGCAGAAGTCATGGGTGCTGACCTGGTGGTAGATCCCGCCGAGAACTCGCCATATGAAAGCTGGATGCAAGTGGCCTCGACTGATGTTGATGAGGGTGTCTCACCCCAGTCATTAATTGCCGCACCAGCACTGAGACCAGGCTTGTTTTTTGAATGTGTTGGTATTCCTGGAGTAATAGACCAGTTGATGGCCGGTGCACCGCAGGCCGGTAGAATAGTTGTCCTTGGTGTGTGCATGGAAGAGGATCACTTTCAGCCCATGTCAGGTATAACCAAAGAACTTAATCTGCAATTTGTCCTGGGTTATACACCGGAAGAGTTTGCCCAGACCCTGCACAATATTGCGGAGGGGAAGGTGGATGCTGCGCCTTTAATATCCGGCAAGGTCGGACTTGATGGTGTTCCTGCTGCGTTTGCGGACCTTGCTGATCCCGACAAGCATGCCAAGATCATAGTTGACCCGGCAATCTCTCCTTAAGCCCTGAATACCATTTGGCGACTTCTCTCTATTCCTGATTGGAATAGAAAAACGCTTTTTTCATGCTAAAATCGCCGCTCTTTTAATCATAGACAGGAGTCTCCGTGGCTAAAAACCTTTACCAGAAGGTTTGGAATGACCATGTCGTACGGCAGTTGGACAGCGGTCAGTACCAGCTGTTTATCGCGCTTCATCTGATTCATGAAGTAACCAGTCCACAGGCCTTCGGCATGCTCAATGACAAGGGCTTGAGTGTTGCCTATCCTCACCGCACCTTTGCAACGGTCGATCACATAATTCCAACCGATGATCAATCAAGGCCGCTGGCTGATGATATGGCTGAGCGAATGATTCAGGTTCTTGCTGACGCAACGGAGCAAAACAACATTGAATTTTTTGCCCCGGAATCCGGGTCCCAGGGGATAGTGCATGTCGTGGGTCCTGAGCTTGGGCTTACGCAACCGGGTATGACCATCTGTTGTGGTGACAGCCACACCTCAACCCATGGTGCGTTCGGCTGTATCTCACTAGGTATTGGCACCAGTCAGGTACGGGATGTACTCGCCAGCCAGACCATTGCCATGGACCCATTAAAAGTCCGTCGGATCAGAATCGAAGGAGAATTGTCTTCTGGTGTGAGTGCAAAAGATGTCATTCTGCACATCATACACACTCTGGGAGTAAATGGCGGCGTTGGGTTTGCCTACGAGTATGCGGGGTCCGTGATCGAAAATATGACCATGGAAGAGCGGATGACAGTATGCAACATGAGTATCGAGGGTGGTGCCCGATGCGGGTATATCAACCCGGATGAAACGACATTTGAATATCTGAAGGGTCGGGAGAGAGTTCCCCAGGGCGATGCTTTTGAAAACGAAGTAATGAAGTGGCGTAGCTTTGCTAGTGACGCGGATGCGCAATACGATGATGAAGTCATTATTGATGCCAAAGAGATTAAACCAACTGTAACCTGGGGTGTCACTCCGGCCCAGGCAATTTCAATAGGTGAAGTTATTCCAGATCCCGATCTGGTCGAAGGCCTGGAAAGGAATCTAATTTCAGACGCACTGGACTATATGAAATTGGAGCCTAACCAGCCAATTAAGGGGACAAAGGTTGATGTTGCCTTTTTGGGTAGTTGTACTAATGGCAGGCTTAGTGATTTTGAACAGGTCGCAGCGGTTCTGAAAGGGCGAAAAGTGACGTCATCCGTTCGGGCAATTGCTGTACCTGGATCGGAAAAAGTGGATAAGGCTGCCAGGGAAAAAAACCTGCACCTGGTGTTCGAGGATGCAGGTTTTGAATGGCGGAAGCCTGGGTGTTCCATGTGCCTGGCAATGAATCCGGACAAGCTGATCGGCGATGAAACCTGCGCCTCCAGTTCCAACAGGAATTTTATTGGCCGGCAGGGTTCACCTACCGGGCGGACAATACTGATGAGCCCGCTAATGGTTGCAGCAGCCGCAATTGAGGGTAAGGTAGCAGATGCTCGAGAAGTGTTTGGGCTAGGGGAGTTATGATGAAAGCGATTTCAAAGTTCAGCGGCAGGGGAGTGTATGTTGAGGGTAACGATATCGACACAGATCGGATTATCCCTGCCAGATTCTTGAAATGTGTTACCTTTGCTGAGCTGGGCTCATCCCTTTTTTATGACGTGCGATTTGATGAAGAAGGTAATTCTAAAGGGCACATTCTTGACGCGGAGCAACACCAGGGAGCAGAAATTCTTATCTCAGATGTAAACTTTGGCTGTGGGTCCAGCCGCGAGCATGCGCCTCAAGCAATACAGAAATTTGGTTTAAAGGCAGTGATAGCAGATTCCTTCGCTGAAATATTTCATGGCAACTGTACAACCCTTGGAATTCCATGTGTAACGATGGAAAAAGGTGCCCGGGAGAAACTTTCGGCGTTGGTGGAAGCTGATCCAGAGGCGGAAATCACGATTGACCTGGAAGGTCTAAAAATTATTTGTGCGAACAATATTTTCGATATCAATATGAAGGACAGCGCGCGTGAGGCATTTCTCGCTGCAACATATGATCCACTAGACAACCTGCTCGCAGCATCGGACGAGATCGCCGCCATCGCTGCAAAGCTAGGTTATGCGTAAACACGGCACAGCCCTATGACCAGGAAAAAGATAGAAATTTACGATACCACGCTTCGTGATGGCAACCAGGGGGAAGGAGTAAACCTCAGTCTCGGTGATAAGCTTGACATAACGCAGGCCTTAGATGGAATGGGGGTCGATTATGTTGAGGGAGGCTGGCCCGGTTCAAACCCCAAGGACGATGAGTACTTTACACGTGTTCGTGACCTGGACCTCAAAGTACTGAAAGTTGTTGCATTCGGCTCAACCCGTCGTTCAGGATCGAAACCGGCAGATGATTTCTTTTTGCAAAAACTGATTGATGCGAAACCTGATGTGACATGCATATTTGGTAAGACCTGGGACCTTCATGTGGAGCAGGCTCTACGCGTTTCTCCTGACGAAAACCTGGAGATGATTGGTAGCTCGATTACCCATCTCGTTGAGTCTACCGGGCGACCTGTTTTTTATGATGCAGAACACTTTTTTGATGGTTTCAGGAGCGACCCCGGTTACGCGCTGGTATCACTACAGGTAGCGGTCGATGCAGGTGCGCAAAGGGTCATTCTCTGTGATACCAACGGCGGAATAATGCCCCACGACCTGGCTCACGCAGTACGCGAAGTGAGGAAGGAAATACCAGCAATTAAGCTGGGTATTCATGTCCATAATGATGGCGGTCTTGCTGTTGCCAACACCCTTCGAGCTATAGAAGAGGGTGCCATTCAGGTCCACGGAACGATTAACGGAATTGGAGAGCGCTGCGGAAATGTCGACCTCACATCTGTACTCGCTAACCTTGAACTGAAGCTGGGCTATGACTGTCTGCCGGAAGGTAACCTCGAGAACCTGACCAATCTCAGCAAAAAGGTGTGGGAGTATCTCGGTATAGAGGGACCTTCCGGACAACCTTTTGTCGGCCCATCTGCATTTGCCCACAAGGGCGGAATCCACGTGAGTGCAGTCCAGAGAAACCCGGAAACCTATGAGCATGTGGACCCGGAACTTATTGGCAACGCCAGAAAAATTCTTATCAGTGAATTAGCCGGTGGTTCTAACCTGCGGGCAAAGCTCGCGAACCGGTATCCTGAACTCGAGGACGGTAACGCAGTGAAATCTATTCTGGAGGAGGTGCAGGACAAGGAGCATGCCGGTTACTCTTTTGAGAATGCGGACGGAAGTTTTGACCTTCTGGTCCGCCGACATGTCAATAAGTTCAAGGCTTGTTTTGAACCTGTCTACTATCGGATTTATTCCCCGAGCAATGAAACTCTTGAACAAAGTGAGAGCTCTGACAGCGATGGCTTAATAGAAGCATCCGTCAAGGTCAGGGTGGCCGATGAGCTGCATCTCTGTGCGGCGGAAGGTCATGGCCCTGTAGATGCGCTGAATAAGGCGCTACAAAAATCCCTGGTAGAGATATTCCCGGTTGTGCTGGATCTGCACCTGACTGACTATAGTGTAAAGGTGATCAACTCAACGCAGGAAACCGCGGCTAAAGTGAGGGTTTATCTTGAGCACAGTTTTGAGGGGGAGATATTTGGTACCGTTGGTGTAAACGTCGATATTATCAAGGCCAGTTGGAACGCCCTGGTCGAGGCTTATCACTATGCGCTGATGCAACATGTTGAATTTACCGATGAGCTTAATTCAGGAACTCGTGAAGATTAGGAAGCTGATGAGCTGGATAGTAGAATCAGCACGCCATAAGGTTCAGGAGTAGCTGGCGCAGACAAGCCGGACCGATAAAATCCGCGGGCAAACCTGAAATTCCTGCCTGACATTCCTCGATGAACCTATTTGCCAAGAATTGGGACTGATCGGTAGCTCATGCCGAAACTATGGATGGACCCATGAAAATTTTAGCAGTTCTACTCTCTTTGTCCTTGCTGGCATCCTGTGGCGGTGGCGGTGGCGGCGGCTCAGCCGCTGGCGACAGTGCTTCTGTTGGCGATAGTACCGCTGGTGTTGAAGATCCAAATACGAGCAGTCCACCATCACAATCCGCGCCAACGCCAGTGGAACAGGTAACAACCGATCTCAACGGATTGTCAATGGATGACTTTTTTGAAGGTGCGAGTCGGGCTCTGCTGCGCCGGTCACCAGAGACGGTCGTTGCTGACGGGCTGGTTGATTATATTGGCATGCAATCCGTGCAGTTGGATGACATATCTGATGCCTACACAAGCGAAACCTACTCCATCATGGAAGCGGTGCTGCTCCTTCTGCAGCAATATGATCGATCCCAGTTAAGCAAGGCTCAACAGCTATCCTATGATATCTACGAATGGCATCTCCAGGATCAGGTAAACCTGGGCGGCTATTTGGAGTTCTCCTATCCAGCCAACCCATCTTTGACTGGGATTGTACGCCAGACTGAGCTTTTCTTTAGTGACCTCCATCCGTTTGCAACAGAGCAGGATGCGAGGGACTACCTGTTGCGCCTGGGGCAGATTGATACTCGAATCACTCAACTCTTAAGAAATCTTAGAAACAGGGAGCGCGCTGGAATCATCCAGCCAGCAATATCTATTGGTATCATTCTGAGGCACTTGGCTGGTCTTATTGGCAATGGGGCGACGGCTTCAATTTATTATCAGACCATGGAGCAAAAACTGAACCAGATTTCCCTGGATGAAACTACGCGAGTAAACCTGCTCGTCGATGCCAGGGCAGTGATTGAGCAGCAAGTGATTCCGGCTTTTCAATCACTAGAAACCGAACTTGAGCGGTTAGAGCTGAGCGCACCGTCCGCTATCGGTTTTGGTCAGTTTGACGGTGGCAAGGATTTTTACCAGCAGGCGTTACGGCATCATACGTCAACTGACCTCACCGCAGATGAAATACACCAGTTGGGTCTTTCTGAGATAAGCCGAATTCATAGTGAGATAAGAATGGAAGCGGGTGAGCTTGGTTATCCCGAGACCGATAGTATGCGCCAAATCTTTTCTCGTCTGGAGACTGATGGCGGCATGGTCCCTGCTTCACAGATTGTGGCAACCCATACAAATATCATTGCACTGGCGAGGTCGAAACTTGATCAGGCGTTTTTGCAGATTCCGGCTGAGCAGGTTCGGATAATCGGTGGTCAGACAGGCGGGTACTATATTGAAGGTTCTTACGATGGAATGCGACCAGGCGCCTTTTATGTATCCAACGTATCAGATGTGCCTGCCTATGGTATGGCTACGCTGGCTTACCACGAGGCTGTACCGGGTCATCATTTCCAAATTGCCTTGTCCCATGAACTCGATTTGCCAAATTTCAGGACAAGATTGCACTTCACTGCGTTCGTGGAGGGTTGGGCACTCTATGCAGAACAATTAGCATGGGAACTGGGATGGTACAACGATGACCCATACGGAAATCTGGGGCGCCTGCAATTTGAAGCCATGAGAGCAGCGAGGTTGGTGGTCGATACGGGTATACATTTCCGGAACTGGGAATTCGATGAGGCAGCCGATTACTTTGCAGAGGCCACAGGCTTGTCGACTTCCTATTCCCAGGGTCAGATCCTTCGGTACATGCTCTATCCAGGACAAGCAACAGCTTATATGGTCGGAATGAGGCAGTTCCTGTTGCTTCGTCAACAGGAGCAAATAAGATTAGAGAGTGATTTTGATTTAAAGGAATTTCACGCCAGGATTCTCGGATCAGGAGCAGTGCCCATGTCAATAATTGAACAGCTTGTTGATTCAGAGGAAGGGCAATAATGGTATGGTAACTAACAACTAACTAGGAGCAAGAAGGTAAGGATGAAGGTAGATACACATTTAACGGCAGACTGGCATAAGGTTCCCGAACATATTAAGGAACTGGAATCCCAGGGGTTTGATGGTGCGGGAACGGCAGAGATGAGCCACGATCCCTTTATGCCATTGATGCTCGCGGCTGAACACAGCAAGACTATAGAACTTCATACGGGTATTGCTGTTGCATTTGCTCGTAGTCCGATGGTGCTGGCAAATCTTGGGCATGACCTGAATGCCTACTCTGCTGGCCGCTTTACTTTGGGTCTTGGTTCCCAGATCAGACCACACATTACAAAGAGATTTAGTATGCCCTGGGGAGCGCCGGCCGCCCAGATGCGAGAACTTGTTCAGGCGATGCGAGCTATCTGGGCGAACTGGTATGAGGGTGAGGCCCTTCATCATGATGGCAAGTACTACAATCACACCTTGATGACGCCGGCGTTTACGCCTGAAAACATTGAATATGGTGCGCCTAAGGTTACGCTGGCAGCTGTTGGTCCCGTTATGACGGAAATAGCGGGGGAAGTTGCAGATGGTTTGATTATTCATCCCTTCAGCAATGAAAAGTACATTCGAGAAGTGACTTTGCCCGCCGTTGAGAAGGGCCTGGCCAAGTCAGGGCGGTCGCGCGATGACTTTGAAATAGCCTATACGCCATTCATCATCTCGGGGAAAGACGAGCAGACTTTTGAGGCGCACAAGAGTGCGATCAAGCAGCGAATTTCATTTTATGGTTCAACGCCTGCGTACAAAAATGTTCTTGGTGTTCATGGCTGGGGTGATATGCAAACAGAGCTGAACGTCATGTCGAAGCAGGGTAAGTGGCAGGAGATGGGTGACCTAATAACCGATGAGATACTTCATGCTTTCTGTGTGATGGATGAGCCGGCTAATATTGTCGCAGAAATGCAGAACCGATATGGTGACTTTACTGACCGCACCAGCGGCGGTTTTTCCTTTGTGGGCACTGAGGCTCGACTGCAGATGGTCGCCGAACTCAGGGGGTGACAATATCTGGCAAAGCAGCAAATAACCTGAAGGCATTACCCAGGGCAGTGTCGTGGGATAACCGGGCGCTGCACCTGCTTGATCAGCGGCGTTTACCACAGGAAAGATTGCTGATCAGGTGCCACGGCATTGAAGATGTTTATGAGGGTATTCAAAAACTTGCGGTGAGGGGAGCGCCGGCCATAGGCATCGCCGCCGCCTATGGGCTATTGGTGGGTTTGTTTGATAACAAACTCTCTCTGACTGCACTGAAGGAGAAGCTTGCTGAACGGGCTGAATACCTCATCAGTTCAAGGCCTACGGCGGTAAACCTGCCCTGGGCGGTGAACAGAATGATGACTGTCGCTTCCGGTGAGTTTGCTGATACGGAAAAATTGCTTGCTCGCCTTGAGCAGGAAGCCATTGCTATTCACCAGGAAGATATCAAAGCATGCCATCAGATAGGTGATCACGGTGTTTCTCTGGTGAGGCAATATCCTAACGTGCTCACACATTGTAATGCAGGTTCGCTGGCGGTATCGGAATTAGGCACGGCACTTGCACCTATCTATCGTGCTTATGAGGAAGGTGTGAAAGTCCATGTGTTCGTGGATGAAACTCGCCCGCTTCTGCAGGGCGCCCGTCTTACAGCTTTCGAGTTGCAATCAGTAGGGGTCGATTGCACTTTGATTACTGACTCCATGGCAGCCCACATGATGGCGCTGGGAGCAGTGGATATGGTGCTGGTCGGCGCGGATAGGGTTGCGGTAAACGGCGATGTGGCAAACAAAATAGGTACGCTTAACATTGCCATATTGTGTGGATATTTCGATATCCCCTTCTACGTTGCCTGCCCTGTTTCCACGATTGATGCCCACACAGCAACGGGAATGGATATCAACATTGAGCAGCGAAATTCGGTGGAAGTGACCCATATCATGGGCGAGCAGGTTGCACCAGATGGGGTTAATGTAGCGAATCCGGCCTTTGATGTGACCCCGGCGAATCTCATTGCGGGTATCATCACCGAAAAGAGACTGGTGCTACCACCATATGATGATAATCTCAAAGCACTGCTGGCAGTCAAATCAGGCCTATGATAAGGCTTTCGTTTCTACGCCAATAAAATTATGATGGCAGCAGGCTGTAGCGTTGCCAGGCCGGAGATGTAGTCAATTATTGGAGCTGGCGCTATTGTTTCCACGATAGTACATCCGGAAAATGAAATAACAGAGAAAAACAGAGGCCTAAATGTCTAAAAATCGACCCGTTATCATTGCCCTGGTTATAGTCGGGCTGCTAATCGTTGGATTTATTGTCTACTCAGTATCTTCCAAGGAATCAGCACCTGCGGTGGTCACCCAGCCGGTTGCCATTCCCGAACCTGAACCTCCAGCGCCTGAACCGGTGCAAGAGGTTGAACCAGAGCCAGAACCGGAACCAGAACCGGTAGTTGAGGTGCCGGTGCCGGTAGAAGAGCAGGTTGAACCCGCCTTCGTACTCCCTCTGCTCAATGATAGTGACCAGCTAATACGAGATGGGGTAGTCAGTTTGACAAGGCGCGAAGGGGTGAATGCCTGGCTGTCGCCGAATGAGTTGATTCGCAAGTTTGTCGCCTTCGTTGATGGCGTTGCGATTGGACAGGTTTCAAAGGATCCGGTGCGGGTCTTGACTCCAGAAGGTCCATTCCTGGTCAGTCAAATTTCTGAGGAGGTGTATTTGCTCGATAGCGCTTCCTACAAACGATATGATTTTTTCACCTCAGTCGTGATTTCACTGGATTCCCGGCGTACGGCCGAATTCTACCTCCTTGTCCACCCGATGCTGCAGGAGGCTTATGACGAACTAGGTTATCCCAACGAGAAATTTAATGAAGTGGTATTCAAAGCAATTGGCAGACTGCTTGAGACGCCGGTAATTAACAAACCCATCAGGCTGGTTCGACCGGTAGTAATGTATCAGTTCGAAGACCAGAAACTTGAATCATTAAGTGCCGCACAAAAGCAACTGATTCGAATGGGGCCGAAGAATACACGCGCCCTGCAGGTCAAACTTAGTGAGATGGCCCTTGAATTGAGATCCTTGCTGGAAAATGGCTGACCTGCCTCTGGCTGACTATACAGTCCTTGACCTTACACTCGCACGTGCTGGTCCTGCTGCGGTCCGGTTGTTAGCAGATTGGGGTGCAGATGTAATTCGTATTGAGCCACCTTCTTCGTCGGGCGTCGTTGATATAGCGGGGGGGCGCCATAGCCCTGACTCCCAGAATCTGCATCGGAACAAGCGTGCCATAACCATCGATCTGAAGTTGGATGAAGGTCGCGATCTGTTTCTGAGGCTTGCGAAAAAGGCTGACATCGTCGTTGAGAATTTTAGAATGGATGTTAAGTATCGTCTTGGTGTGGACTATGAATCAGTCAAGAACATTAACCCGGCAATAATTTATGCGAGTATTTCCGGCTTTGGCCAGGATGGACCCTATAGTGATCGACCTGGTGTCGACCAGATCATTCAGGGAACCAGTGGTCTCATGTCCATAACGGGAGAACCGGAGCAGGGTCCTATGCGTGTTGGAATTGCAATCAGCGACACCTCTGCGGGAATGTTTCTTGGTCAGGGTATCCTGCTTGCGCTACTGCATCGTGAGAAAACCGGTGAAGGCCAGTGGGTCCATACCTCGTTGCTGGAATCGATGGTCAACAAACTCGATTTCCAGGGTGCCAGATATACCATGCACCGTGAGGTGGCAGTCCAGCAAGGAAACAATCACCCTACCAATTCCCCTATGGGTCTATTTGATACCAGCGATGGGCAGGTCAATCTGGCTGCGAGTACAAACAAGATGTTCAGGGCCTTTTGCGAGAAGATGGAAGTGCCGGAGATGGCAGGAGATGAAAGGTTTAATACGGGACGTGCTCGCGTTAAACATCGAGATGAACTGTTCGCGGAAATGAATGCCATTACCTGCAGACAAACTACCGCTGAATTCGTCACAAAAATGAATGAAGTCGGTTGTCCCTGTGGCCCCATTTACAACATAGGTGAAGCGTTTGAGGATGAGCAGGTAAAATTCCTGAAAATGGAACGCCCTGTCAGCCATGCAGTGCTTGGAGACTTCAACCTTATTCGGACACCGATTAATATGTCCGCGTTCGCAACGCCTGAATCATTCGATCGTGCAGGCCCTGAGTTGGGGGAACACAACGAAGAGGTATTGCTGGAGGCGGGTCTTTCTGAGGAAGAAATTGAGGCGTTGCGAGACGCCTTCGTGATTTAGGTACAAGGCGCGTATGAAACTCGATACGACAAAAATGTTAGCCGATGTTGAAGATGGCATTGGCTGGATCACATTTAATAATCCAGAACGCAGAAACGCTATTTCACTTGAGATGTGGGAAGGGCTGGGAACAATTCTCGAATCATTTCAGCATGATGAATCGGTCCGGGTCGTGGTGATGAAGGGCGCCGGGGAAAAGGCGTTTGTTTCCGGAGCAGACATATCGGAGTTCGATTCTAAGCGCGGCAATGCTGAACAGAAAAAGCTATATGCCGCCGTGTCCGCAAATGCCAGCCTTTGGTTGGGGAAAATGGATAAGCCACTTATTGCAATGATTCAGGGTTTTTGTATCGGAGGTGGTCTGGCGACTGCCCTAAGTGCAGACATCAGGTTTGCAACAGTGGACTCCACGTTTGGGATACCAGCGGCCAAACTTGGCCTGGGGTATGAGTACGGAGGCCTGAAGGCCCTCAGTGACCTTGTTGGTCCATCAAGTGCAAAAGATATTATGTTCAGTGCAAGATTCCTGGATGCCGAGGAAGCGCTTCGCATTGGGCTGATCAATTTCGTGGTTTCACGGCAGGAACTTGAACAGAAAGTCAGGGATTACGCCGCACTTATCGCGGAGAATGCACCCTTGACCGTCAAGGCCGCAAAGGCAGCGGTAAATGAAATCACCAAGGATTCCGCTAAACGTGACCTGGAAACTGTTAACCAGATGATTAATGCCTGCTTCGATAGTGAGGACTACGCGGAAGGCCGCAGGGCTTTCAGGGAGAAAAGAAAACCTGCATTTAGGGGACGCTAAAGCGCCTGAGCAGAGACCTGGCCATTAACGTTCCGATAATGCTGACGCCTGGGCTCTTTTCAATGGTTTCAGAATATAGTCCATGACCGTTTTTTCGCCGGTAATGATGTCAACTGTAGCAATCATTCCTGGAATAATAGGAAGAGGATTACTGTCAGAGCCCAGGTGATTTTTTTTGGTTCTGACCCGTATCTGGAAAAAATGGTCACCGGTTTCATCCGAGAGTGAGTCAGCGCTGATAAGCTCGAGCACCGAGTCCAACCCACCGTATATGGCGAAATCATAGGCAGTGAGTTTGACGGTAGCCTGCTGTCCCGGATGGATAAAGGCAACATCTGAAGGCTTGATTTTGGCTTCAATCAGGAGTGTGTCATTAGCGGGAACGATTTCAATCAGGTCCATTCCTGGTTGGATCACGCCACCGTTTGTATTCACCAGGATTTGTTTCACGGTGCCGTCAACCGGGGATTGAACGTCGGTACGATTGACCCTGTCTTCTAGTGCCACATTCGAAATATTCAACCTGCTGAGCTGAGTCTTGGCTTCGTTCATTTCAATTCGCGATGCACTCACGAACTGCTGTTTCCGCTCCTCTATCTTGTCCAGTGCTTCTTCAATGACTGCCTGGGCCTTTGGCACGGTAAGCTGTGTGACCTCCAGCCTGCCCATGGATTCATTTACTGCCTGCCGCAGGCGAATAAGCTCTACTTCTGAAACGGCCCCGGTTTTCACGAGCGGCTCCGTCATGGATAGTTCCTGGCTCGCCAGTTCAGCGTTCCGTACTAATTTCTTTTCTTCTGCCCGAAGTTCCGCCAGTGCCTGCCTATGCTGATTAAGCTGTTGATTCAGGATGGCGATACTGGAACTAAATTCTTGCTGCCTGGAGTTGTAAAGCTGGAGTTCGTCTTCGATTATGTCTGCGTGCTCGGGCGGGAAGTTCCTGGGCGCTTCGAAAGGCTGACCGCTGATTTCTGCCTCTAATCGCGCAATTCTGGCCTGCAGTGCCTGAGAAGAGAACACTCCTTCATCAAAGGAAGACGCGAAGCGGGTGTCATCCATTCGCATCAGGCTCTGGTTTTTCTTTACATGGTCACCGGCCTTGACCAGGATTTCAGCTAGGATTCCACCTTCCAGGTTCTGGATTACCTGGATTTGACTAGAGGGGATTACCTTGCCGTTTGCATGGGTAACCTCGTCCAGTACTGCCAGGTTCGCCCAGATGATCGCAACGACTAGAAAGGCGGCGCTGGACCATAAAATTGCATGAGTTGCAACAGGTGTTGATTCTACTTCAGCTGCATAGGTGTCAGGCATGAAGTCAATGTCTTCCTTCTTGACCATCATTACTGTGCTCCAGAAAGCATTTTTACTACTTCATCTCTGGGGCCGTCAGCGACCAACTGACCATTGTTAAGTACCAGCAGCCGGTCCACGAGCGATAACATGGAGGTTTTGTGAGTGACAAGTATCAGTGTTCTCGTTTCCGCATACTTTTCGAAACGATCTTTGAAAATCAGCTCGGTGCTGTTGTCCATTGCATTGGTAGGCTCGTCTAACAACAGGATTGATGCGCCACTAACCATGGCCCTTGCTATAGCTATTCCCTGACGCTGCCCTCCAGATAGATTGCCTCCTCTTTCAGACACTACCAGATCGTAACCTTCGGGATGTTCGTTTAGAAACTCGCTGATGCCAGCCAGCTCGGCCGCCGCTAAAACGGATTCATCAGTACTGAGCGGGGCGCCGAGTACAATATTCTCCCTGACGGTGCCACTGAAAAGGGTTACGTCTTGAGGTACATAGCTGATATTTCTTCTTAGGTCAGTCGGGTCAAGTTGCTTCAGGTCTGTACCGCTCACCAGGATGCTGCCCGCAGAAAGATCGTGAAAGTTCATCATCAGTTTTTGCATCGTGCTCTTGCCGGATCCTGTCTTACCTATGATGCCTACTTTTTCACCCTCCCTGATAGAGAAGGANACCTCTTTTATGGCAGGTGTCTGCTGCTCAGGATAAGCAAAACTCACATCCCTGAAATCTATATCACCGCTTATATTAGGGCGGTGCAGGAAGGTACGACCCTCAGGCCTTTCCACCGGTAGTGCCATTAACTGATCGATAGCACCATATGATGCAATCGAATGATGGTAGCGGGTCAGGATACTTGCTACTTGAGCCATAGGTGCAAGAGATCTGCCAGTGAGAATGGTGCAGGCTATCAGGCCACCGACAGACAGTTTTCCATCCAGGATGGCATAGACGCCAAGTATCACAATGGCTACGGTACTCATTTGCTGTACTACCTGTGCGATATTAATGGTGGCGAGTGACAGGAGTCTGGATTTGAGGGAAAGTTTGGCAATTCTTGCATTGAAGGATTCNNACCTGTGCTGCATAACGCCTTCTGCCCTGGCGCTCTTAACCGTATCCAGGGCCGTGAGGGTTTCAATCAGCATGGCGTGCTTTCTTGCTGACTCGGTGAATGTCTTGGTGATTAACTCTTGAAGTGGCTTCTGGAAGGTCATGCCAACGATCACGATCAGGGGAATCGCAACCAGGGGAACCAGAGCCAGAACGCCACCAATCGTATAAATCAGGAGAACGAAGAGGAAAACAAAGGGAAGGTCAATAACTGCAATCAGGGTTGTTGAAGTGAAAAACTCACGGAAGCTGTCAAACTCCTGCAAATTATTGGCAAAGGTTCCAACCCTGGCAGGTCTAGAGCTTAACTTGATATCCATGACTTTAGAGAATGTCTTTGAGGAGAGTAGAATGTCCGCTCTCTTGCCTGCCGTGTCGATGAAATAGCCGCGAAGGGACTTCATTACAAGATCAAACATAAAGACAATGGCAACACCGGATGCCAGAACCCAAAGTGTCTCGATCGCCTGGTTTGGTACTACCCTGTCATAGACATTCATAATAAACAGCGGTGTGACCAGTGCAAACAGGTTAACCAGAAAAGATGCGACCAGAACCTCGGCGTAAAGCCCGCGGGACTTTCTAATGGTGCTCCAGAACCAGTGGTTACCATAGTCGCTTGTTTCAGAGTCCGGGGAAGCGTGGACAGGTCTTAGAAATAGGCAGCGACCAGTATATCTAGCCCTCAGTGTTGCGAGAGTCATGCTGTGAGTCTGGTCAGGTTCCTCAGGAAATATCACCGTGACTTCGCCGTTTTCCTGGGATGTCAGAATGCAGCAGTTTCCATCGTCGAGAATCAGGGCAACTGGAAGTACCAGCGATGTAATATCGTACAGGTCGCGTTGCAGGTGGGCGGCGTTAAATCCGGCACGCTCCGCTGCACGTACGAATAGGTCAGGGGTGAGCACCCCCCCTTGAAGGGGCAGGCCTGCTGTCAGGCTTTCTGCCGAGAATGGTTTGTGGTGCAGTCGGGTAAGTGCGACAAGAACGTCCAGCAGCGGGTCCCGTATACTGACGGTTTCCCCGGTGTTGGCAGCGACGTCCTGCATTGTTTAACCTGGCTTTGAATCGGGAGCCATTATAGCATCTTGCTGGTCTCCCCTACTGCAACGCCGGGAGTTATTCTGGTAAGGTCTGCCAGACTCTTGGTTAACTGGTAGTTGATTTTGCCGTGATTAGGCTTTTTGTTTTCACATTTTTTCTCATCAATGCACCGTCGCTTTTTGCCACTGCATTTGATGATGCCCAGTCCGCCGCACGTAAAGGTCAATACAAGCAGGTTGTTGCTATATTGTCCGATGCCCTCGACGCCAGAGATCTGGATTTATCCCAGGAGGTTATAGCCTATTCAAATCGCGGTATCGCCTATAGCCTGCTGAAGGCCTATGGCCTTGCAAAAGCAGATCTGCAAAAAGCAATTGAACTGAATCCCGACCACAGGCTCACACAGAATCATCTCGGTATTCTGGCCGAACATGTTGAAGGCGACTATACGACTGCGTTTAAGTGGTATGAAGAAGCTGCTCTGGCTGGTTTTTCGGCAAGCCAGGTTAACCTTGCGAACCTTTACCAATTCGGTCTTGGGATAGAGAAAAACAATGCCAGAGCACTTGAATACTATTTACTTGCCGCCGAGAGCGATTATGCGCTCGCTTTCGTTCCTATCGGTGTTATGCATATGGAAGGGCGTGGAATTACCAGAAACTACGAGGAAGGTATTCAATGGCTGCGCAAGGGAATAGACAATGGAATAATCGAGGCAAATTATTATGTGGCGCAGGCTTTGGAGCAGGGCCACGGTGTAGAGCGTGATCTCAAACAGGCAGCCAGTTTATATCATGCTGCTGCGATGCAGGGGCACGGAAAGGCACAAAACTCTCTGGGCTACCTGTATCGTAGAGGCGCAGGTGTTGAACGGGATTTCCTCGAAGCTGTAAAGTGGTACAGGCTTGCTGCTGACCAGGGTGTGAACCAGGCTGCCAACAGGTTAGNGTGGCTGCTGGCCACCTGTCCAACCAAGGATGTTTGTAATGGAGATCTTGCGGTTGATCTGGCAAAAACTGCGGTGAGCGAAAAGAAAACTGCCAGTAATCTGGATTCTCTCGCCGCCGCCTATGCAAGGGTTGGAGAATTTGACAAGGCAATTGCCACAATTCAGCAGATCATGAAGATGAAGAATACCAGGCAATCAAGATACGCCGGTCGGTTAGATCTGTATGAACAGGGAATCCCGTATCAGCTGTAAGTTTCTCGTTCTCTAGTGCCGGATCATTTCGTGGGTGACTGCTTTACCTTTGGAGAGAACGCTGGTGAACGGGGCGGTATGGTTGCTGCTTTGTCTATCAGGAACTGACGATGCGGACTGGCTTTCCTGAAAGGAAAGCCTGAATGTTATCAGCCATTTGCTGAACCAGGCGTTGTCTGGATTCGAGTGCTCCCCAGGCATTGTGTGGAGTCACGATCAGATTGTCTAAACTGGTGTTAGTCAACAGATCATGTTCGGGGGGCGGTTCAGTTTCCAATACATCAACAGCAGCGCCTGCAATAAGTTTTGATGAGAGTGCCTGCAACAGGTCTGACGCATTAACCAGTCCGCCGCGAGCGGTATTGATAAGAAAGGCAGACGGTTTCATCTTCGAAAGACTGGAAAGGTTAATTAGGTTCTCAGTTTTCGGGGTGAGAGGGCAATGCAGGCTCAGGTAGTCTGCCTCTCCTATGACCTCATCAAAGGGCGCACGGTTGGGGCGAGGATCTTCATTTTCAGTTTTCTGTGCGATGAGTATCTTCATTCCAAAGGATTTAGCGACACTGGCAACGGCACTGCCCAATTCACCAAAACCGACTATGCCTAGCGTCTTACCGCTCAATTCTGATATTGGATGATCCAACAGGCAGAAAGTCGGTGCCTTTTGCCACGCACCAGCTTTAACATCACGAATATAGGATGGTAGATTTGTTGCGAGTGCCAGCATCAGGCTTATGGTATGTTGAACCACAGAGGGCGTAGCGTAGGCCACCGCGTTACAAACTGTAATATTTGCAGCTCTTGCTGCATCAAGATTGATGTTGTTGGTTCCCGTCGCCATCACACTGATCAATCTCAGTTCTCGCGCCGCATAAAAGGCTTCGGTGCCGAGTAGAATTTTGTTGCTAAGGACAACGGTAGCATCCCTGACTCGCTCTACTGTTTCCTCTGGAGTGCTGGTTCCGTATACCTGCCATTCATCCAGCAGGTCAGTAACAGGCGACAAATCTACTTCATCTTCACCGAGGCTGTTCGCATCCAGGATCACGCCATTCATTTTGTGCGCCGTCACTCATTGCTTGATAAAGCGGATAATCATACCCTTTTAGCTGCACCAGGTGATGAATTGAGAAAGTGAGGGGGCTGGTTCGAAATGACCCAGGATCAAGGCTGGTTTTCCGGTTCCTGCTGGACCCCGGCGAGTTGAACGCCCAGTGTCCCGGTTGGTACGGTGAAATTCAACCTCGATCCATCGCGAAGGACTTCAATATCAACGTAGTTACCGATATCGCCCTGCAATGTGGCGGATCGAATATCTCTCCACCGCATAATTCTCTGGCCATCATAGGCTAGAATGACATCTTCACTTTGCAGACCAATCGTTTCTGCTGGTGAACCTGATAAGACCGAGGTTACCTTCACTCGATTACTCTGTCCGCTTGTATACAGATACATGTCGTACGCATCGTCGCCCAACTCTGTTCGCAGGACAACTCTATTTTCATTAAGTGCCTCAAGTTCGTCAGCGTACCTTTGCCTGTCAGAGTCATCGGCTCGCTCGATAAGATTGGCTAGTTGCAGCCGGCGAAATTCCTGTTGACTGATTCGTTGCAGCAAGTCGTCAGCGGTATCCGGGTTAATGCCAGCGGAAATCAGGCTATCCCTGGTTGAAGCAGGGTTACGATCAGTAAGGGGAGGTCGACGACCTTCTTCATCGAAGATTGCGGAATCGGTGGCATTTTCAGGTGAAGGATCTGGGTTTTCCGAAATCATTGACTCGAGTATCAACAGACGCTCCTGCAACCGATCGATCCTTGTAGCTAAAACAGGTGAATCTGTTGCCCGTTGTGGGGTTGAAAAATCCGTTGGGAGTGCCTTAGATTGCTCGTTAGCAGGTGCCTCGCGTAAGAAATACTGGCCGCTAATGCCGCCAATAAAACCAACGACCAGGGAGAGAACAATCGTCGAGATATGTATTTTCATTGCTGAACCTTTATGGTGCTTATAGGTATTGATTGCGGCTCAGATAGTTCATTCATTGGTTCTGAAACTACTAGTCCAGGTCTGGAGAAAGCTTTAAGTGGGTCGTCTATGGTGTACTGATTATATGAACATGTTAATAGCCAATCACCAAATAAATCACAATCGCTGAAATAGTTCGAGATGGCAGCCGATAGGTGCAGCTAGCCTTGACCTGGCACTAATTCGACGAATCTCAGTAGTCAGATTGAATTGTCTGGCACCTGATCTGACGTGGCTAGCCCCATGGATGACCGGGGACGCCCAGTCGGGGACGCCTAGTCGGGGCGCCGAGCCAATGCCACAGAAGATTCGGTGCCAGACAATTCAATCCAGCGTTCAACATACCGTTTGGAGGAACAACAGGATTATGCTAAATCCGGAAAGTTTGCGGCGATGGCGCCGTCCCATTCCTCTGTACGGGAAGCTTGTGTTGCCAATAATTCATCAACGTCTCCACTGATGCTAATGCTGACAATTTCATCGCCTTGTTCTACAGCATTGACAACATCCTGGTCTGCTGATGAATTGACTTCGCCAAAGATGGAGTGCATGCCATCCAGGTGAGGCGTTGGTACGTGAGTAATGAAAAACTGGCTGCCATTGGTGCCGGGTCCAGCGTTTGCCATGGAAAGTTTTCCCGGTGCATCGTGGATAAGTGAGGGATCAAATTCATCCTCGAACTGGTATCCCGGGCCGCCCGTACCTGTTCCGGTAGGGCATCCTCCCTGAATCATGAATTGGCCGATGACACGGTGGAAATTCAGGCCATCATAGTACTTCTTGTTCGCAAGATTGATAAAACTTGCAACTGTGACCGGTGCTTTTTCAGGGAACAGGTTGATGTTTATGGGGCCTTTGCTCGTTTCAATAGTTGCGGAAATATTCAATGGTAATCCTCTCAGTTGCAGGAATTAAATGGTGTTTTTGCCGGTTGGCTCGACGCTGTACAGGCTTAGCGACGATCGATGGCAACATAATCTCGCTTTGTAGGGCCGAGATAAAGTTGCCTGGGTCTGCCAATTTTAAACGGGGCGGAAAGCATCTCGTCCCAGTGTGCGATCCAGCCCGGCATGCGGCCCAGAACAAACAAAGCAGTAAACATGTTCGTGGGAATACCCATTGCTTTAAATGTTATGCCTGAGTAGAAATCAATATTGGGATATAGCTTCCTGTCAATGAAGTATTCTTCTTCCCGGGCAATTTTCTCCAGTTGCATTGCCATTTTGAGTAACGGGTCATTGTCGGCACCCTGTTCATGCAATACGGCATGGCAGCTCGCCTGCATAACCTTGGCCCGTGGGTCAAAGTTCTTGTAGACCCGGTGACCAAACCCCATCAGCTTGAATGGATCGTTTTTGTCCTTCGCCTTGTCCACATATTCCTGAACCCTGGATTCATCTCCAATTTCATTTAGCACGTCCAGCACAGCCTCATTCGCCCCTCCGTGAGAAGGTCCCCACAGGGCAGCAATGCCTGCTGCCACGGCTGCATAGGGATCTGCTTCTGTTGAACCAGCCAGGCGAACGGTTGAGGTTGAAGCATTCTGTTCATGGTCTGCATGGAGAATGAATATCCTGTCCATAGCATCAGAAAGTGTTGAGCTGACACTGGAGGGCTTACCGGGTTCGCCGAAGCACATGTTGAGAAAATTCTCAGCATAGCCAAGCTCGGGATCGGGTTCTATGAACTTTGCGCCAATACTTTTGCGGTAGGTCATTGCGGCGAGGGTTGGCGTTTTTGCAATTAATTGCATTGCGGACTCGCGGCGATGTGCTGCATTTTTGATATCAAGGTCGTCGTGATAAAGGGATGCCAATCCTGCTATGGCAGCGCACAGCATTGACATGGGGTGTGCCTTCTCGGTGAAGCCGTCAAAGATATGCTTAAACTGATCATCAATGGGCATGCGCGCACTGATGTCTTGAACAAAACTCGATAGTTGGGTCTCGCTAGGCAACTCGCCTTCCAGGAGAAGGTAGCAAACTTCGAGGAAACTGGATTCTTCAGCCAGCTGTTCAATAGGGTAGCCCCGGTAGGTGAGTACTCCCGCTTCACCATCGATGTATGTGATTCGTGACTCACAGCTCGCGGTGGATAGGAAGCCTGGGTCAAAGGTGTAGATTCCCTCGGCAATCAGTCCTCGAACATCTACCACGTTTCGGCCAGCAGCGGCTTCTAGTACCGGCAGTTCCACGATCTTGCCGTCAATGGTAATTTCAACTTTCTGTCTCATCTAGAAGCTCCGCTGTATGCGAGGACGCCCTAAAACGGGCAAAAATGTTGCTAAAAAACTACAGGGTGAGGCCTATATGAAAGCAAATGACGTTCAACTTGTAAAGTCTTGCTACTGGAGGCTTCAGCTTGGACAGGTGTTTGTTTTTTGTGGATAAACTCTCTATCATCCCACTTGTGGCGCGGCCTCTGGGTTAACCACTCATATCAGCTTTTCACCCTCAGAGAATATTTTGTGAAGAAAGATCCTCGACCTATTAACGTCGGTATTTTAGACCTCCTGGTGTTCGGGTGGCCGCTTCCATCCCTTACATCGATCATGCACCGAATCAGTGGTGTTGTGTTATTCATCGGCGTTGGTTTTGCCCTGTATGGGCTCGAGATATCGCTTGCCTCTGAGTCGGGGTTTGCAGATTTGCAAGCGATGTTGGCATCACCCATTGGCAAGTTTATTACCTGGGGGCTGGTATCTGCATTGGCCTATCACCTGGTAGCTGGTACCAAACACCTACTGATGGACCTGGGTATTGGTGAAACACTTGAAGGTGGGCGGCGGGGAGCCAAGCTCGTCATTTTCGTTTCCATAATTTTGATTTTGCTTTCCGGCTACCTGATCATCTAGCGTCTTTGAAGGGAATCTTATGTCTACGCAGATAACAAATTTCGGTCGTAATGGTGTATCCGATTGGTTGGTGCAAAGGGCCACTGCGGTAATTTGTGCAGCCTATGCAATTGTGCTTGTAGGATATCTGGTGCTCACACCGGAGGTAACCTATCAGCAATGGAAGGATCTGTTTTCCCATACAGGAATGCAGATATTTACCCTGATAACCCTGATGGCGACCTGTGCACATGCGTGGATCGGCATGTGGACGACGGGAACCGATTATCTGCGTGTCCACACCATGGGGGAGGGTGCAGACAGGGTTAGATTTATTTATCAAATGATCTGCGTACTGATCCTGGTCGTTTATCTTGTTTGGGGTTTCAATATCCTATGGGGGAATGCGTGAGTAAAACACCAGTTCTGGATTTTGATGCCATCATCGTTGGCGGCGGTGGTGCGGGCATGCGGGCAGCACTTCAGCTTGCAGAATCCGGCCGTAATACAGCAGTTATTTCCAAGGTATTTCCTACGCGTTCCCATACGGTTTCGGCCCAGGGTGGAATAACCTGCGCCATTGGCAGCGATGATCCCGAGGATAACTGGCTCTGGCACATGTATGACACGGTCAAGGGGTCAGATTATATAGGTGACCAGGACGCAATCGAGTATATGTGCAGTGTCGGACCCGAGGCGGTCTATGAACTCGAACATATGGGGTTACCCTTCTCGAGAACGGAATCAGGCAGAATCTATCAGCGTCCGTTCGGGGGGCAATCCAAGGATTTTGGCAAGGGCGGTCAGGCGGCCAGAACCTGCGCTGCAGCAGACAGGACCGGCCATGCACTGCTGCATACGCTTTATCAGGGCAACCTGAAGGCGGGATCGGTATTCTTCAGCGAATGGTTTGCGGTTGACCTGGTTAAGAACGCAAATGGAGCGGTTGTGGGTGTGATGGCTATCTGCATGGATACCGGCGAGGTTCACTACATCAGGGCGCGGGCAACTGTCCTGGCAACAGGCGGGGCAGGCAGAATTTACCAGTCCACGACTAATGCACTGATGAATACCGGTGATGGACCCGGCATGAGTCTGCGTGCAGGGTTGGCAGTCCAGGACATTGAGATGTGGCAGTTCCACCCGACTGGTATTGCTGGTGCTGGTGTACTGGTAACAGAAGGGTGTCGCGGTGAGGGTGGTTATCTGATTAATAAGGACGGTGAACGTTTCATGGAACGTTATGCGCCCAATGCGAAGGATCTGGCCGGCAGAGACGTTGTTGCCCGTAGTATGATTCTCGAGATTCTAGATGGTCGTGGTGCGGGTGAAAATGGTGACTATGTCTATCTCAAGCTCGATCACCTGGGTGAAGAAATACTGCACTCCCGTTTGCCCGGTATTGTGGAACTGTCAAAAACATTTGCCCATGTTGATCCAGTAAAAGAGCCGATTCCTGTGGAGCCGACCTGTCACTATATGATGGGCGGTTTGCCAGCCAATATTCATGGTCAGGTAATCAGCCCGGATGCTAATGGCGATGATCAGATTGTGGATGGGCTCTATGCTGCAGGTGAATCAGCATGCGTCTCGGTTCATGGGGCGAACCGTCTTGGAGGTAACTCTTTACTGGACCTGGTGGTCTTCGGGCGAGCTGCAGGACTGCATATCATTCAGGCACTTGCCGAAGGTGTAGATTCTCTCGAGGCTTCTGAGTCGGACCTGGATACCGCACTGGCGAGACTTCGCCGGTGGGATGAATCGGATGCGGGCGGTGAGAGTGTCCCCAAATTGAAGAAAGAACTACAGTCCTGCATGCAGCTGAATTTTGGTGTATTCAGGAAAGAAGAGCCCATGCAAAAAGGTATTGAGGAGCTTGCAGAATTGAGGCAGCGCATAGCCACTGCAAGTTTGGGTGACAAGAGTGGGGCTTTTAACACAGCTCGACTGGAAGCCCTCGAACTGGACAACCTGCTGGAGGTTGCAGAGGCTACGGCCATTTGTGCAGAAGGCCGCAAAGAGAGCAGGGGAGCCCACGCGAGAGACGACTACCAGGATCGTGATGATGAGAACTGGCTGGTACATTCCATCTATCAGCCTTCCACTAAACAGTTATCGAAACGCAAGGTCAACATGGAACCCAAGACGGTCCCCACTTTTGAACCCATGGCCAGGACTTATTAGGAATTCGGAGGTAATCAATGCTGGTGAGTCTGTATCGATATAATCCTGATAAGGATAGTGAACCTTATATGCAGGACTTCGATCTTGAAATTCCAGGCGGCAAGGACCTAATGGTGCTGGATGTGCTGGAATTGATGAAAGAAAGCGACCCTACGGTCTCCTACCGCCGTTCCTGTCGCGAAGGGGTATGTGGTTCTGACGGTATGAACATGAATGGAAAGAATGGCCTTGCCTGCATGACCCCAATATCTGAGGTTGTGAAATCAGATAAGCTGACTCTTCGTCCACTCCCGGGATTACCTGTTATCCGCGATCTTGTGGTCGATATGAAACAATTCTACAACCAGTATGAGAAAGTAGACCCCTTCCTCATCAATGATGAGCAGCCACCTAGTAAGGAACGCCTGCAGTCACCTGAGGACAGGGAAAAGCTTGACGGCCTTTACGAATGCATCCTGTGCGCCTGCTGTTCAACTTCATGTCCCACTTTCTGGTGGAATCCGGATAAGTTCATCGGACCTGCAGGGCTCTTGCAGGCCTATCGCTTTCTCGCCGACAGCAGGGATACAGCGACCGATGAGCGCCTTTCAAAACTTGAAGATCCCTTTAGTATTTTTCGCTGCCGCGGCATCATGAATTGTGTAAGCGTGTGTCCTAAAAATCTGAATCCCACCAGGGCCATTGGCCAGATTCGAAATATGCTGTTAACGAGGGCTGTCTGACCTCTTAGCAGAGTAGGAGTGAACTCTGTAGTATTCACTATGAGAGACTCAGAAAATCATTCCCGGAGAGGTCATGGTGGAAGACAGCAGCATGGAGAAAATGTGGCGAAGCAGCCACATTTCTGGCGGCAATGCTTCCTACGTGGAAGAACTCTACGAGGCCTACCTTAAAGATCCGGCTGATATCCCTGACCAGTGGAGAAGCTACTTTGAGACCCTGCCGCTGGTAGAAGGGACCCTGACTCCAGACATTTCTCACGCGACCGTTCGTGATCATTTTCTCCTGCTTTCCAAGAACCAGTCGCGGGTCGCACCCATATCGGCCAGCAGCATTTCCTCTGAATATGAGCGCAAGCAGTTTGCGGTCAGTGAGCTGATCAATAGTTATCGGCGCAGGGGACATCGTAAGGCCACGCTAGACCCGCTGGACCTTGAAACTCAAAGCCCTGTACCCGTGCTTGAGCTTGACTACCACCGCCTGTCCGCAGCGGACCTGGATACCCGGTTCCAGACAGGCAACCTGTTTTTTGGAGATGCTGAGGCATCCCTTGGGGAAATCGTTGAAGTTCTTGAAAAAACCTATTGTGGTTCTATCGGCGCTGAATATATGCATATCAGTGATGAAGCTGAGCAGATGTGGGTACAACAGAGAATGGAAGGCGCGAGGTCGAGACCCGCTTTCGGCAATGGCACCAAGCGCCGCATACTCGACCGTTTGATCGCAGCTGAAGGGCTGGAGAAGTACCTCGGCACCAAGTATCCGGGAACGAAACGATTTGGTCTTGAAGGGGGTGAGGCTTTCATCCCCTGCCTGGCTGAGTTAATCCACCGGGCTGGATCAGCCGGTGTGGTTGAGACGGTGATCGGAATGGCTCACCGGGGTCGACTCAATGTCCTCGTTAATTTGTTTGGCAAGGATCCTGCTGACCTTTTCGACGAGTTTGAAGGGCGATATGAACCCGGTTCCGGTTCAGGAGACGTAAAATACCACCAGGGTTTTTCTTCAAATCTGATGACGCCCGGTGGAGAGATGCACCTGGCCCTCGGATTTAACCCGTCCCATCTGGAAATAGGGGCACCGGTAATAGTGGGCTCCGTTCGCGCGCGAATGGACCGCCGCGAGGATGCCGCCGGGGATGAGGTGCTCGCGATTAATGTCCATGGTGATGCGGCCTTTGCCGGGCAGGGTGTTGTCATGGAAACCTTCCAGATGTCTCAAACCCGGGGGTTTTACGCAGGCGGCACCATACACGTAATCATTAACAATCAGATTGGTTATACGGTCAGCGAGCCGAAAGATGCGCGTTCAACCCACTACTGCACCGAGATTGCCAAGATGGTGCAGGCTCCCGTATTTCACGTTAACGGGGATGATCCGGAAGCAGTTGTCTTTGTTTCACAAATGGCCCTCGACTATAGAATGGAGTTCAAAAAGGATGTCGTTATCGACATCGTCTGTTATCGCCGACGCGGGCACAATGAAGGGGATGAACCTTCTATTACGCAGCCCATCATGTACCAGCAAATCCACAAGCACCCCACGACGATGACCCTGTACTCCCGGAAAGTCATTGCTGACGGATCGATTGATGAAACGGACTATCAGTCACGAATAGAAGCCTATCGTGGCCTGCTGGATGAAGGGCATGCTGTTGCCTGGGACTACCTGAAGGAACCGGATGCCTCTCTATTTGTGGATTGGGAGCCTTATCTTGGTCATGACTGGGACGATAAGGTAGATACAACTTTTGACATTAAGTCCCTTCAGTCCATGGCCGGTAACCTCGGCAAAATACCCGAAGGGTTTGTTTTGCAGAGACAGGTCGCAAAAATCCTGGAGGACCGCAGGAAAATGGCTGCTGGTGCCTTGCCGATAAACTGGGGGTGTGCAGAGATTCTGGCCTATGGGAGCCTGCTATCAGAAGGGTTCAAGGTCAGGATTACGGGTCAGGACGTTGGCAGAGGAACCTTCTCTCACCGTCATGCTGTTCATCACGACCAAAAGGAAGGCGGAACTTTTGTTCCCCTCGAGACTATTGGCGAAAGAGAAAAACAGTTTGAGCTGTTTGACTCGCTTCTATCAGAAGAAGCAGTTCTGGCATTTGAATACGGGTATTCGCAGACCAGTCCGAATACGATGGTCGTGTGGGAAGCGCAATTCGGAGATTTTGCAAATGGTGCACAGGTTGTCATTGACCAGTTCATTACCAGTGGTGAGCATAAGTGGGCCCGATTGTCAGGGTTGATCATGTTGCTGCCTCACGGCTATGAGGGGGCGGGTCCTGAACATTCCTCTGCACGGCTAGAGCGATATCTGCAATTATGTGCCGAGCACAATATTCAGGTTTGCGTACCAACGACTCCTGCACAAATTTTCCACCTGCTACGTCGACAGATGATCAGGCATTTTCGAACTCCTTTGGTTGTTATGACCCCTAAGAGCTTGCTTCGCTACAAGGAGGCAACTTCCACCCTGGAAGATTTGACGGATGGAAAATTCAATACTGTTTTGCTGGATGATGTAACTCGTGATAAGGCCGGGGTTACACGAATCGTATTTTGCAGTGGCAAGGTATATTACGACCTGCTTAAAAAGCTGCGTGAGGAAGCGTTAAATCATATTGCCATTGTCAGGATTGAGCAGCTTTATCCTTTTCCGGAGAAGGATCTGCACAATATCATTTCGCAGCACCCGAATGTTGATACGGTAGTCTGGTGCCAGGAAGAACCCATGAACCAGGGCGCCTGGTACAGCAGTCAGCATCATCTACGCAAGGTACTGCATGAGGCGTCTCCGGGTCTGTACCTGCTGTATGCAGGGCGTGAACCATCGGCGGCCGCCGCCGCGGGATACATGTCACTTCATATCCAGCAGCAGGATGAACTGGTGTACGACGCAATTTTTGGGAAAAATGCTGACTAGGCATTCGAGCATGTCAATATTAGAGAGATTAAGGATACAGAAATGACTGAAATAAAAACCCCTGACTTCCCTGAATCTATCGCTGATGGCGAGATCGCTGCCTGGCATGCCGAAGTTGGTGAGGCTGTCAGACGTGACCAGGTTCTGGTTGATATTGAAACAGACAAGGTGGTCCTGGAGGTTGTAGCGCCTGCCGATGGCAAGCTGGTCAAAATTCTCAAGGCAGAGGGTGAGACGGTTCTTGCTGAAGAGGTTCTGGCGGAGTTTGAACCGGGGGAGATTTCTGTTCCTGAAGTCGAACCTGAGCCACAGGAAGATACCGAAAAATCTGCTACTGCGCAGTTAGCCAGCCCTGCCGCTAGGAAGATTGCAGAAGAAAACAAAATTGACGTTACGAGGATAGCGGGCACTGGAAAAGGTGGAAGGGTCACCAAGGAAGATATCATCAAGGCTGTTGCCGCCGCTGAAAAGCAGGCGCCTGTACAACCACGCGTGGGCGGTGCTGAGGGTGCTTCTATGGAGCCTGGGTCCGTCACGGGCGAGAGGGTGGAACGCCGAGTACCCATGACCCGGTTGCGCGCAAGTATCGCGAAAAGGCTGGTTGACGCGCAACAGACTGCTGCCATGTTAACGACCTTCAATGAGGTAGATATGCAGGCGATCATTGATCTCAGGAGCAGGTATAAGGAGGACTTTGAAAAAGCGCATAATGGCACGCGTCTTGGCTTTATGTCCTTTTTTGTCCGCGCCAGTGTTGAGGCTTTGAAACGGTTTCCCGCTGTCAATGCTTCAATTGATGGGAATGACATCGTATATCACGGTTTTCAGGACATAGGGGTAGCCGTTGGCTCACCTAGAGGTCTCGTGGTTCCGGTTCTCCGTGAGGCGGATAGTTTAACGCTGGCTGAAATCGAGGAGCAGGTTCGCAGTTACGGTATTAAGGCCAGGGATGGGAAGCTCTCAATTGAGGATATGACCGGAGGCACCTTTACCATATCTAATGGCGGGGTATTCGGGTCACTCTTATCAACGCCGATTTTGAATCCGCCCCAGACAGGTATTCTGGGGATGCACAAAATCCAGGATAGACCCATGGCGGTAGATGGAGAAATTCAAATCAGACCCATGATGTACCTGGCCTTATCCTATGACCACCGATTGATTGATGGGCAGGAAGCGGTTCGATTCCTGGTAACGATCAAGGACTTTTTGGAGGAACCAGCAAGAATCTTGCTGGATATTTAAAGCAGGTCCCGTCACCATTCCGGTGAGGGAGAAAGCCATTTTTTCGGCTTACAAAATATGAGATTCATAAGGAAGAATTATGGCAACCAAATTTGATGTCATTGTAATAGGCGCTGGACCCGCTGGATACCATGCGGCAATACGAGCCGCGCAACTTGGCCTTAACACCGCGTGTATTGATAAGTGGTTGGACGGTGACAATAAGCCAGCCCTTGGCGGAACCTGCCTTAATGTGGGCTGCATCCCCTCAAAGGCGTTGCTAGATACTTCGCACAAGTATGTCGAAGCAAAGAACGATTTTGCCGACATTGGCATCATCTCTGAAGGTCTGGATATCGATGTGCCCCAG
>PBRP01000045.1 GCA_002726655.1 Gammaproteobacteria bacterium | reverse complement strand
TTGGGGCCTTTATTTGGCCCGCCCAGAGAGATTCGAACTCCCGACACCCAGGTTCGAAGCCTGGTGCTCTATCCAGCTGAGCTATGGGCGGTATATGCAGCATTCTAACAGGATCGTCTTCACCCATCCCGGGTAAGGACGGGTCGCGCAGTATATTCAATCTTGTGAGGAGGTTCCACCTCATTTGGACTTCTTGCCATTATGCAGACCTTTCGCCCTGCTGCGCTTACTACTGGCTTCTTATTCCTACAACTGTTTCAGCTATTAGCCATTTCTGTACTCACCTGCTCAAGCTAATTTGACCACAACAGTTTTCAAAGACAATAAGCAATGGTTCAGGGAAAAGAACTCTTTAGAAAAGAAGCAGTCGATCACGCGGGTCAAAGGGCTCTCGGCCACACGATGATTACTCAGCCTTTGACGACCCGCTTCCTGAGTCTGATTCTCATGGCGGTTACATCGATTACGATCACATTCCTTTACTTCGGAGAATATGCCAGAAGAGAAACCGTCACTGGCTACCTGAAACCTGATGGCGGTATTTCCAAGATTTACCCTTCTGCAAAAGGCGTTGCCGAAAACCTGTTTGTACAGGAAGGACAACTGGTCGCGAAGGATCAACCACTGCTGATGGTGCGGGCGCCCTACTCCCTGGCCAGCGGCGAGGAAGTAAGCGACGAAATCCTAACGGAACTGGCCAGCCAGGCAGCGCACCTCACACAAAGCATGGTGCGTGAACAGCAAATAACCAACCTGGATCACAAGTGGCAATTAGCCAGGTTAGCCTATCTCCGGGATGAGCGCTCGCACCTTCATCGAACCCAGGCGCTGCAAATCTCCCGAACCAAAGTCACCGCACAACACCTGAAGGCGATTCAAGACCTGAAAAGAAAGGGATATGTATCCGATAGCCAGCTGTTCCAATCAAAAACGGCAAACCTTCGTGAACAGCAGGAACTTGCTCAAGTCGCCCGTCAGATAACGAAATTTGAAGCCGAAATAATGAATACCCACCACCGGATCGAAACCCTTCCCATGGCTTCGCAAGAAAAGCTCACATCACTGGAAAAAGAAATATCCAGTCTCAGGCAGAAGATGACTGAAATTCGTGCCCGGTCAAACTACCTGGTAACGGCACCAGTTGCCGGTGTAATTGCCGCGGTCAATGTGAATATCGGTGAAGCTATAGGTGACCAACGCCCAATCCTTTCAATACTGCCTCAGGACTCCCGGCTTTTTGCCTGGCTTCTGATACCCAGTCGGGCAGCCGGGATGGCATACGATGGGCAAGGGGTGCGCCTCATGTACGATGGTTTCCCCTATCAGCGGTTCGGCACACAGTCCGGCACGATTATTTCAATCTCCGATGCAGCCATCAGCCCCGGGGAGCTTGCCGGACCCCTGCAGATTCAAGAACCGGTGTTCGTCGCCAAGGTTGCACTAGACAAGGGCACCATCACCGCCTATGGAGAAGAGCGCCCCCTGCAGACAGACATGCTGCTAACCGCTGATATCGTTCAGGCAAAACGCTCAATCCTTGATTGGATATTGGACCCACTCTATGCACTACGGGGCCGGACCTGACCACTGCCTATGCTAAACCTCTCGGGCAGAAAGAAACTTCCAAGCATACTTCAGGCAGAAGCAGCGGAGTGTGGCATTGCCTGCATCGCGATGATCACCTCATATCATGGATATACTTGTGATCTACAGTCGCTGCGCAAAAGTTTCGGTTCTTCTGCCAGAGGCACCAGCCTACAGACGATCATGGACCTGGCGGATTCACTGCAACTTACTTCCCGGGCAGTTCGTATTGACATGGAGGAACTGTCGGACCTGTCACTGCCCGCGATCCTGCACTGGAATTTCAACCACTTCGTGGTGCTAAAGGTGGTGACACGGCAATCTCTTGTCATCCATGATCCAGCAGCAGGTATCAGGAAGTATTCCCGCGAGCAGGCAGGTCACAGATTTACCGGCATCGCACTTGAGTTGACCCCACGGAGTTCATTCGTTACCGGCTCTGCGCACACTAGGCTGGAAATCTGGAACTTCTGGCGCGGCGCCAATGGCTTACTGTCTTCCCTGGCACAAATTCTGGTGTTATCACTCCTGATCCAGCTGTTTGCCCTGGCAATGCCGTTCTATTTGCAGCTTGTAGTTGACGAGGCACTGTTAAAACACGATGAGGACCTACTGCTTGTATTGATGTCTGGGTTTGCAGCATTGACACTAATCGCTGTTTCCACAAAAACAATACGCGGATACTCAAGCATCTATCTAACGAATCAATTGAGTTATAACCTCGGCAATAGTGTGATGCACCATCTGATCCGTCTACCCATGGACTATTTCAAAAAGCGACACCTTGGCGATGTGATCTCCCGGTTTGAATCGATCAAACCAATTCAGGACTTCATCGCAGACGGCAGCATCTCGATTGCAATAGACGGCCTGCTCGCACTAACGACACTGATAATGATGTATACCTACTCTCCCCTCCTGACCCTTGTCGTCGTTACATCCGTTACCCTCTATGGCTTATTCAGGGCCATTCAATTTCACCCCTTAAGGAACAGCAGCCACGAAGTCATCACCGCAGCTGCAAAGTTAGACAGCATTTTTATGGAAACGATTAGATCCATACAAAGCATCAAGCTTACGGGAAGAGAATCACAGCGAGAAGCAACCTGGCGTCATCAGTTCGCGGAAAGATTAACGAATGAAGCACGGACAGGACGACTCACCGTTGGATATGAAGCAGTCAATAACACTTTAACGGGCATTGAATACCTGCTGCTAGTCTATCTCGGCGCAAAAGAAGCCATGAGCAGCCTGCTTTCCATCGGCATGCTCTATGCCTTCATATCCTATCGCACCAACTTTTCAACAGCAGTGACTTCGATAATCAACCAGGTAATGCAGTATCGGATGGTGAGTCTGCACCTCGAACGTATATCCGATATCACCAATACCGAGACTGAGATCGAGCCAGGGCACAACAGCCACTTCGCTATTCCCATCAGTGGAGACATTGAACTCAAGAATGTTTCATTCACCCATACGGGCAGTCAGATGCCAGTTTTCGATAACCTCTCCCTGCATATCCCAGCGGGCAGTTTCGTCGTGCTGTATGGTCCCTCGGGCGCTGGCAAGTCGACCCTGCTCAGTGTTTTGATGGGTTTATCGAAGGCAACGAAAGGTCGCCTGCTGGCAGATGGCCAACCCGTTACAACAACCAAACTAGGTGACTACCGCGGCGCAATTTCTGCGGTAACGCAAGAGGACAGCCTTTTCTCGGGGTCCCTCAGGGACAACATCACATTTTACGACCTGTCTGTGAGCGAAAACAGGTTACTTCAGGCAGCAAGGCTCGCTGAGATACATGAAGATGTTCTAAAAATGACAATGGAATATGAAAGTCTCATCGGAGATATGGGCACCGCACTTTCCCAGGGACAGCAGCAGCGTCTGCTGCTCGCAAGGGCCTTGTATACGGAACCGCGGATTCTTTTTCTCGATGAGGGTACCGCTCACATAGATGCTATAAACGAGCATAAAATTATGGCCACACTGAAATCACTGAGCATCACATGCATCTATGTCACTCACAACCCGGAATTACTCCAGTACGCAGACCAGATCATTCACTGGCACAGCCCAGGGCACATAGAAGTATCCACTCATTCAGGACAGGCAACGGCGATTTCCGCGCCAATAAATTAGCAGGTATGCAGGTTTTTGGTTTGCCAGTCTAACCTGGTTGACTGTCAACTCGAGGCATAACCAGTACCGGGACATAAACCACCAAAAAGAGCGCATACGAAATCATCCACAGAACCTGACTGACCTGTACTAAAACGAAATAGTATTGAGGCAGCAGGATCGGCAAAATAACGCGAGTGATTGCCGCGATAGCCAGGATACCAAATGCAGATACTACCCACCGGGAAGGCTCATGAATACTGCGCCCGGTGTGACCGAGCGATACCCGCGCTATCATGCTCAAGGTGAGAAGTGATACCCCGCCAACGACAAGCGCGTGAATCGGAAGAAAGATACTGAACCAGCCAAAATACACCAACGCATACAAGCCAAAGCCCAATGTAATAAATCCGTAGGAAAAGAACAGGCTCCACAACAGGGGTTTCCGCCAGATTCCCTTCGTATACCAACTCCCAAGCCGGAGCAGGTTCAGTATGAAAAGACATCCGGCAAGCCCATGGACCACTTCACCGGCAAGGCCAACCTCCGGTCCCACAAGAATGGCCAGTGCAAATACTGCGTAGGTAATAAAATTGATTGCCTCAAGCCACAGGTAGGTTGGAAGCTCGACGGTTTCCGCCACCCCCCGCTCGGTAAAGAACGGCACTACCCTGCCGCTCATCATCAGTACAAGCCCCAGCACCAGATAAAGACCCAGATAATTTCCTAGAAAGATTCCGTTGCCCACCAAGCCAAGTTGCCCTGAATAATACAGGCCATTAGCCACCAGCAACACACAGACAATCCCAACGACTGCAATCTGTCGACGCTGTTTGACCTGAATGATAGGAGTTACGATATACCAGGCACACATTGCCATGCAGACAAGATCCAGCAGCGCTGCAAACTCATAGCTGCCAAATATATTACCCAGCCTTGCCATAGCCCATAAAGAGAAAAGAATACACAGGCGGCCACCGGATACCGTGTCAATGCCGGTCCAGTTACGCACGGACGTCAGCAGGAATCCTGCAATCACGGCAAAGGTATAGCCAAATAGCATCTCGTGAGCATGCCAGGCGGGCGTCAGATGGCCAGCCTGGACAAAACCCGAGTATTGCAGCCACCAGATAAACATGGCGATGATCGCGTAGATAGCCGCGCCCAGGAAGAAAGGTCTGAAGCCAAGGTTGAATAGTGCCGTACCGGCAAACAGGTACAAATCGGATTTTTCAGTTATTGCAGTTTTCATGGGCGGGATTCTATCCTTCTTTATCGTCTTTGCATTGCCTGAGATGAAATATATTTGCTGAGCTGACCCTGTACCCAAACCCAGGTGATCCAACTTCATATTGATTCAAGTCAGATTTTTCCAGCCGCTCCCTTGCTAGGATTGAGGGTAAATTTTCTCGATGAACAGGAATTAAGATGGCAAAGACAATTGACGGTGGTGAACTCTGCGTAAGGACCCTCAAGAATGCAGAGGTAAAGGACATGTTTGTACTGCATGGCGGGCACCTCGACCCCATATTCCAGGCATGTCTGGATCACGACATACGACTAATCGATACACGCCATGAAGCTTCCGCCGGGCATGCTGCTGATGCCTATGCCAGGCAAACCGGTCGGGTCAGCGTCGCTATAGCCACAGCGGGCCCTGGCTACACCAATATTTTGACCGCAATTACCCAGTGCTACCTGGATCGAACACCGGTACTGTTTATTATTGGTGCCTCACCATTAAGAGATGCAGAACGCTGGCCCCTGCAGGGTGGACTTGACCAGGTTGCGATGGCAAAGCCTGTAACCAAGTGGGCCATGCAGATTACCCGCACCGAACTCATTCCCCATCTCATCAGCCACGCCTTAAGGGAAGCCGTTGACGGACAACCGGGTCCGGTACTGGTGGAAATCCCAATCGATGTACTATTCAACAAGATCGACCCGGCCCAGGCCCCGATTCCCGACTCAATCCTTCCCCTTTCAGCGCCAGCACCCAGTGCAAACAGAACTGAGGAGGCAATAGCCGCGCTTCTCAAGGCAGAAAGACCTGCCATCATCTGTGGTGGCGGCATGCTTTACTCAAAAGCAGCGAAAGAACTACGAGAGTTTGCAGAGCGCAGTGGTATCCCCGTCTATTCAAATAGTAAAGGCAGGGGGATGATCCCTACAGATCACCCGCTATGTGGTAATGCCCATACCAATATCAAGGTGGCAGAGGCGGCAGGTGTGGGTACGCCCGATGTAGCAATAATGTTGGGCGCCAGGTTTGGCATGTTTACGGAACCAGGCATGCTGGGACCCGGCAGGATCCCGGCTGATGACTGCACGATTATCCAGGTTGACACCAGTGGCCCTGAAATAGGCAGGCTAAGACCCGCTCACATACCGGTGGTGGCAGACTGTCGTGAGTTTCTGATCGCGATGCTCGACAAAACTAAAGAAACCCAATGGCCTGACTGGTCCGGCTGGTCGACCGCTGTTCATGGCTTAAGCCAGTGGCATACAAATGCCTTTGACCCGGCGATACAGAAGACAAATCTATTACACCCCTATGAAGCGGTAAAACAAATCGTCAGCGTCCTGGATGAGGATACGATTATTTGTGCAGATGGTGGTGAAGCTTCTATCTGGGCAGATATGGCTGCCTACGCCAAGAACCCGGGCCAATTTATGACGCATGGCTACCTCGGCTGCCTTGGCATCGGCATGCCCTTCGCCATCGGTGCACAGGTCGCCAACCCGGATAAAAGGGTTGTGGTCATCACAGGTGATGGTTCAGTCGGTTTCAATATCCAGGAATTTGACACCATGGTCAGGCACAATCTGCCTGTTGTTACCATTGTCCTGAACAACAAGGCCTGGGGCATGTGTGTACACGGCCAGCAGTCCATGTACGGAGACAACCGCCTGGTGGTCACCACCCTGGCAGATGCGCGTTATGAGCAGGTGGCACAGGGATTTGGCGCACACGCTGAATACATCGAAAAAGCTGAGGATGTCGGCCCCGCCGTTGAACGTGCCCTCGCCTCCGGCCTGCCCGCCTGTATCAATATTATCACTGACCTTGAGGCCCAAATGGGTGATACTACTGGCGAGAAGATCACCAAGGCAACCGAGAGGGATGGTGAGATCGAGATGCCGTACTATGACAATCTGAAGAAGAATTAGCGGCAGAAAATTTACCCTGAAAAAAGGCACGCCACATTATGACTGACCAATCAACCGAGCCAACAGAAGCGGCGGGGTTGGCGTTTGACCCGGATGCGCTGCGCCAGAAGTACAGCCTGGAGAAAATCAAACGTATCCGGGAGGACGGCAACAACCAGTATATTGAGGTCAAAGGAGATTTCGCCCACTACGTGGATGATCCCTACCTCGAAACAATAATCGAGCGTGAACCGCTTAACGATGAAATTGATATTGCCATTATTGGTGGCGGTTTTGGCGGACTGCTTTCGGCTGCGCGGCTGCGAGAGAATGGTATAGACAATATCCGAATGATCGAAAAAGCCGGTGACTTTGGCGGAACCTGGTATTGGAACCGGTACCCGGGCGCAGCCTGTGATATAGAGTCGTATGTCTACCTGCCCCTACTGGAAGAAATCGGCTACATGCCGGTTAAAAAGTATATCGATGGTAAGGACATCCTAGATTACAGCCAACAGCTGGCCAGACACTACGACCTCTATGATGACGTCTGCTTTCAGACGGAGGCCACAGAAGTGCGCTGGGATGAATCAATCGCCCGGTGGGTTATCAAAACCAACCGTGGTGATGAGATGAAGGCCCGCTTTATCGTTATGTCCAACGGTCCGCTCAATCGACCCAAACTACCCGGGATTCCAGGCATCGACAGCTACAAGGGGCACACCTTTCATACCAGCCGTTGGGACTATGACTATACCGGCGGTACCGCAGATGGCGGATTGACAGGACTGAAAGACAAACGTGTCGGAGTGATTGGAACCGGAGCGACTGCGGTGCAATGTGTCCCGCACCTGGCTGAGGGGGCGAAACAGCTATGCATTTTCCAGCGAACCCCTTCTTCTATTGACGAGCGGAATGATCACCCAACTGATCCGGATTGGGTCGCCAGCCTGGAACCAGGCTGGCACCAGAAACGTATGGATAATTTCAACATATTGGTAACGGGTGGCATTGCAGAAGAAGACCTCGTCAAGGATGGCTGGACCGAGATCATCCGCAATCTGCTTTTCATCGTAAAGAATGAGAATGAACCAGACCTCTCGCCGGGTGCAATGGGCGAAAAAATGGAACTTGCCGATTTTCAAAAGATGGAGCAGATCAGGAAACGTGTTGATGATACGATTACAGACGAGGAGACAGCAGAACACCTCAAACCCTACTACAGGCAATTCTGCAAACGACCTTGCTTCCATGATGATTATCTTCCAGCCTTTAACCGTCCCAATGTGGAACTGATTGATACCGATGGACAGGGCATCGACCGCATCACCGAGAAAGGTGTGGTCGCCAATGGCATCGAATATGAGCTCGACTGCATCATATTTGCAACGGGCTTTGAGGTCGGTACCGGGTATTCACGAAGATCCGGTTATGAAATATATGGGAGAAAAGGCACCAGCCTCACCCAGAGATGGTCGGAGGGTGCAAGGACACTCCACGGCATGCAGAGCCACGGTTTCCCTAACAGCTTTATGTTGGGGCATATACAGTCTGGCTTTACGCCAAATTACCCACATGCGCTGAATGAACAGAGCAAACATATCGCCTACATCATCAAGCATTGCCTGGATGGCAACCAGCGAATCGTAGAGGCAAGCGAAGAAGCCGAAACGGACTGGGTTAACACCATCATCAAGCTGGCCAGGGACAGCCAGAAGTTTCTTGCTGATTGCACGCCGGGGTATTACAACAATGAAGGTAAGCCACAGGAACGCGCACTGCAGGACTCAAATTATGGTGCCGGATCTGAGGCATTCTTCAAAATACTTAAGGAATGGCGTGAGGAAGGTTCTCTTGCTGGACTAGAGCTGAGCTAAGCCACCAGGCACCCTAGCACCGAAATTTAGCCTCCTCTATTGATTGCCACTGATGATGCGGTGCACAATCACCGATCATCACCCACAATAGGGAGAACCCTGTGTCTGACTGGAAAGTATCCTGCTGCGTCCTGTGTGGAAATAATTGCGGCATCAAGGTTCAACTGGGCAGCGAGAACGGACAAGAGTTTACCCGCATCAAGGGTGATGAGAATCACCCTTTCTCAAAAGGATATTTGTGTAATAAGGCTTCAAGGCTCAACTACTACCTGAACGCTAAAGATCGCCTGCTAACGCCGATGCGTCGAAATGATACGGGCGGCTATGATGCCATCGACTGGGATACAGCCCTTTCGGAAATTGCGGACAAGCTTACCGGCATAAGGGACGAATTCGGCGGTGACAAGATTTTCTACTATGGCGGTGGCGGCCAGGGGAACCACACCCCCGGACTCTATTCCCGTTCAACGAATGCAACACTGGGTATCGAATACCGAACCAACGCCCTGGCCCAGGAAAAGACAGGAGAGTTCTGGGTTTGCAATCAAATGTTCGGCGGCTGGGCACATCCGGATATGGATAACTGTGACCTCGCTATTTTCATTGGCAAGAATCCCTGGCACTCCCACGGAATCCAAAGAGCCAGGGCTACTTTGAGAGAAATAGCCAAGGATTCCGGCCGCAAGATGATAGTGATTGACCCCAAGCGAAGCGAAACCGCAGATCTTGCGGACATTCATCTCGCCGTAAGACCCGCTCGGGATGCCTGGTTACTGGCGGCAATAGCTGCAACCCTGGTACAGCAGGAGATGTATGACCGGCAATTTATACAGGATCGGGTGAAGGGCTATGAAGACCTCTTTGCGATACTTGAAAGTATTGATACTCCTGAGTTTGCGGAAATCAGTGGTATTTCACCGGAGCAGATCCAGGAAGTAGCCCAACTGATAGTCGATTCAGACCGTGTGGCCGTTGTCGAAGACCTTGGCGTTCAGATGAACCGCCATTCCACCCTGGTCTCATATCTGCAGCGGCTAATCTGGGTAACGACAGGCAATTTTGGCAGACCCGGCACCAACTATATCCCGTTGGGTATGGGTACGCTCGGTGAGGGTCAGCGCCAGGGCAAAAGTCCCGTTACTGGTGCGCCAATAATTTCGGGTTTGATTCCCTGTAACTCAGTCGCCGAAGAAATCCTTACCGATCACCCAAGTCGCTTTCGCGCCATGATCGTTGATTCCGCTAACCCGGTTCACTCTGTCGCGGATAGTGAAAAATTCCGTGAGGCAATGGACAGACTTGAGTTTTCGGTCGTCATTGATGTTGCGATGACTGAAACCGCCCGCGAAGCGGATTACGTTTTACCAGTGGCGAATCAGTATGAAAAAGCTGAAGCTGCATTCTTCAACTTTGAATTTCCCAACAACTACTTTCACGTGCGTCATCCTCTTTTTGAAGCACCGGAAGGATTACTCACAGAAGCTGAAATCCACAGCCGCCTGCTTACAAAGATGGTGACGATCCCTGAAGATCTCATCAGCAATTTGAATGCAGCACTTGATGAGGGAATGGCCTGTTTTCAGGAACAGGTATTCAAAGCACTTGCAGAAGATCCATCCCTGATGGATATCGCTCCCACCCTTCTCTACCGCACTCTAGGCCAGCACCTGCCAGCAGGCATGGAAACCGCGGCAGGGCTGTGGCCCCTCGCACAGCAACTGGCGGTAAGAAAACAGGCCGCGGTTGAAAAAGCAGGTATTAGCGACCAGGGTCAGGGGCTTGGTAATGCCCTGTTTGATGTAATTATCAACAGCCCCTCCGGTGCCATAATACTAAGCGAAGAATGGGCTGATACCTGGTCACGACTGGGTAGTGATGGAAAAGTAAATTTGTCCAACCCGGAATTACTGGCAGAAATTGACGTACTACAAGCCGGGGCAAGCGATGAGACCAGCAGTGAATATCCTTTCCTTATGGCAGCCGGAGAACGCCGCGCCTTCACCGCCAATACCATAATTCGAGACCCGGACTGGCGACGCAAGGATGCCGAGGGCGCCCTGCTGATACACCCGGAGGATGCGGCAAGACTCAACCTCGGAAGCGGCTCAAGAGCAACTATCACCACCCAAACCGGTGATGCAAACGTCCTGGTTGAGGTCTCGGACAGAATGATGCGTGGGCATGTATCCTTGCCAAATGGTTATGGACTGGGTTCCACCAGCAAGGACGGGGAGTGGGAACTCACTGGCGTTGCCCCGAATGAACTCACTTCATTTGAGGACAGGGACAAGTTTGCCGGAACGCCGTGGCACAAATCTATTCCGGTGCGAATAGAAGCTTGTTAACGATTCACGCGACGATTCATGGCCGTGTGCAAGGGGTCTCGTACCGCTACTGGACCCAGGCACAAGCGAGAAAAAGATCGCTGCTGGGTTGGGTTCGAAATCGCCGTGACGGATCAGTGGAAGCTGTCTTCTCTGGCAGCGACGACGATGTCGACGCTATGCTAGAAGCCTGTTGGTCAGGTCCGATGCTGGCGAGTGTAAGTGACATCGAAACGAGAGACTATACTGACAAGATTCCTGAGTCCTTTGATGTACTACCTACTACCTAGCCTTGACCTGACAATAGGATTCTCTCATTGCCCCGCTGTAAGTTGTAGTGAATTAGCAAATTTGAACCAGTCCACCAAACTNAACCATTGCTGACTTTTACAATAGTCCTTAGTTGTACACCGGATTGGATAGTCCGGCACCTAATCTTCTGTGGCATCGGCCATCCATGGCCGGGTCCCGCGTCCGTCCCTGGCGCTAGCCACGTCAGATCAGNTACCAGACTATCCAACCCTAACTACTGAAATTCGTCGAATTAGTGTCAGATCCAGACTAATCCTCCAGACAAGCCCAGTGCCACGGTTCATAGATGATGTTGTATGAGTTATTTCTAGGATAAGTCATGGCAAATCGAAACCGTGCTGCATTCTGTTCCAGCCATATGAATGCCGGTGTTTGATCAAACGCTTCCGTGAGGGGTTCACATTTGTCCGTCGTGATATCAATCGCGCAACCGCTGTGATGTTCACTAAACCCTGGAATCGCATTCACCTTGACGATGTCATCAATCCGCTGCCCCTTATCAAGCTTGTTTTGAATAAGCTGGCACTGATATTCAACCGACCGGTATGCGGACACTATGAGCAGACCAATACCATCGCTTCGCGCAGCAGTCTCCATTTCTTGCCAGCACTGCAGGGTCATTGGAGTGACAAGCTGTTCTCGACCCGATGCATCTGCCCCCGCTGAAACAAGGTCAACTGCACTCTCCTGCAACGGTAAAGTGCAGGCCTCAACCAGCCCTCTGCCAATACCGAGCTCTGACCAGACCTTATCCCAATCATTTGAGTTCACAGTGTCATGACACCCCAGACCATAACAAGCAAAGCGCCAATCCCAAAGAGAACAAAATAAAACGTTGCCAGAAAGCAGTATTTCACGGCCGTTATGAAATACCCCTGCTGGTAAAACACCCGCAGTGATAGATAAATGTAAATCGGGATCCAGATACTGACCACTGCACTGATGGGCGCTACCACAACATTCAAAGAAGTATTGCCAAATGAGTCAAGCAGGTTGCTAAGCAACAAGACAATAAATAGAAAGCAGTGGTTATGAACAGCAAGGATCAGATGCTCCGTGTAGTACCTGCCCGAACTGAAATAGAAGAGCATTAGGACCACAGTGAATAGAGGCAGAAGGAAAAACATGACCTGTGGTACCAGATCCAGGAATTCACTGATAAATTCTCCCGGGTTATCTTCAATTCGCACCTTTGCCTTTTCCAGCTGCTCGTTGATGGTACTAGTCAGCTTCTGATTTTCTTCCTCGCTCAGAAACAAAAAATTCAAGCCATCTATATCTGCTTGCAGGGACTTGCGCTCGTGACCAGCCTCGTCACTACCCTTGACCAGATTGACATCACTATTAAAACTGGTCTGTATGGACAGGACGAAGAAAAAGATCAAGCTGGTGATCAGATACAGCCTTAAAGGCGGGATATACCTGGCACGACGACCTGAAAAGTACTCAACGGACAGGTGGCCTGGCCTGAAAACTAAATATAAAAGTGTCCTTGCACTCCGGGAATCAGAACCGAAAATGTTCTCAAATGACTCATTGATGATACTGAGAAAGAATCGATCGATACCTTTCTGATTCTGGCCACAGGAATAACAAAACTGCCCGTGCAATTCTGCATCGCAATTGGGGCAACGATTGATTGAGGGGACTGCAGGAACAAATTGATCTTCTTGTTCTGACACTATTCTAGAAAAAGCAGGTCTGGTGAATAACAGTCACGCAAGTTTAACACTTCCCGCAAACATGGGGGTGCAGCACAGACCCTCGACCTTCTAGCAAACAATGTTGAACATTGCGTTCTTTATGACAATTCAGCATTACCGACCAGCAAACGACTGTTGGACGAAAACTGCTTGCGCAGGAAAGCCATCTGATCACCCAGAATTCGACCGCTATGAGTAAGTGCAAGGTATTCAGCATGGTTCGGTCTATAGGGTAAGGCTAGCAACTCCAAATTGCTTTCTTCTATCAGCAGGTTACCTTTGCGGGTATTGCAGCGCTTACAGGCGGTAACCACATTCGTCCAGCTGTCGGTTCCACCACGGGAAAGCGGATGAACGTGATCCCTGCTTAACTGACATTCCTTGCAGTGATTCCCACAATATAGACACACGTACTGGTCTCTTCGAAACAGAGCCCTGTTATTCAGCGGCGGTTCCGTTCTGGTCTTATTGAAAACCTTACCCCTGCATGCCAGGATGCTATTGAGCGTCATCAGGGTCTGTTCACCAGTTAGTCTCGAATGCCCACCGTGAACTTCCATCACCTCTTCGCCATATGTCCAGCTCACCAGTTCCCTGGCATGCAGGCAAACCGCCTCCTGCCAGCTCAACCACTCAATGGGAAAACCCGCCGTGTTAATTCTCAAGATTCTTAAGCTCATACAT
>PBRP01000009.1 GCA_002726655.1 Gammaproteobacteria bacterium | reverse complement strand
TGAGAAACGGATCGTCGTTGAGCATTTCCGTCCTGCAAAACCGGACGCCGTTCTCTTCCGCAATGACGCGCAATTGATGGTCAAGGTCAAAGAGAACCTCCGCATGGTCCGATACGAATCCGATCGGCGCGACTTGGACAGAGTTCCATCCCTTGGAGAGAAGGAACTCGGCGACGTCCGGTTCGGTCCAGGTACCGGGAGCGTTGGGTCGGCTCTGCCAGGCGAACCCCCATTCGGGTCTCTTCCCGAGACGAGCAAGGATCCCGTCAATCGTTTCCCTGATCTGGGTCGTGTACGGCTCGGAAACGCGGGTCGGCACCGCGTGCGCCGAGAAGAGGATGTTGTCGGAAGTGTCGATCCGCCCCGCCCATGCGTCGAGAAGTTTCGGTTCCGAGTGCCATTGGGATACGAGTTCAAGTCCGAGATCGGTCGCTTCACCGAGCGCCCTGTGATAGGCTCCCACGCTGACCGGCGAAAAGTGGGGGGCCATTGCGATCCCGATAATCCGGTCGCACCCGATTCCGTCAACAACATCCCGAATAAACGGCCTCCAATGGCGCATGCCGACACGGACCGGGATTCCGAGTCGCTCTTCCAGGGCCTCAGCCTGTTTTTTCGTGATCTCCAGAAGCGGAGACTTCCCCCCAAAAGTCGCATAGCGAGCCTGCATCTCCCGGATGAATTCCGGCGTCGGTCGGCTCTTCGTCATGACGAGGTTGAGGTATTCCTCCATCTCGTCCGGTGATTCCGGACTTCCGTGGGCCATCAACAGCACGGCAGTTTTCATTTCGATGAGTATATGCGTGGGGAGTTTTCCGGACAAGTTCGCCGACCTTCTTGTGACGCGAAATTACCCAACTAAGAGCGATTCTACACGCTCCAGCAGGCTGAAAATCATCATTTTTTCACAATCCTGTTGGCAACCAATTTGCGCGGTTCGGAGTGTATGGAAAGCGTATATTTTCCGAGACTCGTCTTCTGGGAAACCACCGCAGGATGCAACCTCGCATGCATCCATTGCCGCAGGATCGATGTCGCCCGGACCCTGATGAAATCCGACCTTTCCACCGGGGAAGCCCGCTCTTTCATCGACGGATTGGCGGACTTTTCCCGTCGTTACCGAAAAAAGGGATCTCCCACCATCCTTGTAATGTCTGGAGGGGAACCCCTCTTCCGGCCGGACATTTCTGAACTGATCGATTACGCGACCCGATCCGGACTGTTCGTCGCCCTGGCCACCAATGGGACCCTCGTCGACGACGCCACCGCGGACAGGATCGTCGCGGCCGGAACCCGGCGTGTGGCCATTTCGATTGACGGCGCCGACGAAACCACGCACGACGAGTTCCGGAAGCAACCCGGGTCTCTCCAGAGGGCTCTTTCCGGTCTCCGGAAACTCCGGGACCGGGGAATGAGCATGCAGATCAACTGCACGATCACGAGGCACAACGTGGACCAGAGGGACAAGCTTTTCGATCTTGCCCTGGAACTCAACGTCGACGCTCTTCATCTGTTCATGTTGGTCCCGGTGGGATGCGGCGTGCAGATCGCCGATTCCAACATGCTCTCGGGAAACGAATACGAAAAAATCCTACGCTGGTTTTACCGGAAATCGAGGAAAACCAGGCTGTCCGTGAAGGCGACCTGCGCGCCCCACTACTACCGGATCATGCGGCAGGAAGCGCAGAGAAACGGGGAAACGATCTCCGTCAAGACCCACGGGATGGATGCGGTCACCAAGGGGTGCCTCGCCGGAACCGGGGTCTGTTTCATCTCCCATGACGGAAAGGTGTTCCCCTGCGGATACCTCCCCGTCGAAAGCGGGAACATTCGGACGGAGTCATTCGAATCCGTATGGATGGATTCTCCCGTCTTTTCCCGGCTGAGAAACGATTCCATGCTCGGGGGAAAATGCGGCACCTGCGATTTCAGCAAGGTCTGCATGGGATGCCGCGCCCGCGCCTATTACGAATCTGGAGATATCATGGATGAAGAACCGTACTGCGTCTACGAACCGAAACAAAGCCCAAACGCCAGAACCTGACGGTCCGAAAAGAGGAAACTATTCCTGTGATCGAAAACCATAGACATCCCGTTTTGCGGGAGGATACCGCCTGCCTGACCGGGAACCTCGCCATCGTCCGGGGGGCGCTCGAGGCGGGTGTGCAGTTCGTTTCCGGTTATCCCGGGACTCCCGCGTCGGAAGTGGGAGACACGTTCTCAGCCATCGCCGACACGGCCGGGATTCATTTCGAGTACTCCATCAACGAAAAGATCTCCGTTGAGACCGCCTTCGCCGCGAGCCTCACCGGCGCGAGATCCCTCTGCAGCATGAAACACCTGGGACTCAATTTCGCCGGCGATCCCGCGGCCACAATCCCTTACGTGGGAGTGAAAGGCGGCATGGTCATTGTCTCCGCAGGAGACCCTTCCATGATCACCAGCCCGAACGAGCAGGACCAGCGCCATTTCAACGGCTTCCTCCATTACCCCGTGTTCGATCCGGCCACACCTTCGGACACCCTTGAAATGACCCGCTTCGCCTTCCCCTTCTCCGAAGAGACCCGTCTTCCGGTCCTCCTCCGCCCGACGACCCGCATTTGCCACTCCGGCGGAATGGTCCAGCCCAGGCCTCTTCCGAAAACCCGCAACAACATCCGGTTCGAAAAGGATCCTCCCAGATATGTCCCCACCCCGCCCAATGCCCGCCGCATGAGAAAAGAACTGACCGGCCGAATCTCACTGGCGGAGGACCTTCTCCTGGGATCGGACTTCTTCCCCCGGACCGGAACCGGGAAAACGGGAATCGTCGCGGGCGGCGTGGCCCACGCCTACGCTTCCCGGGTCATCGAGGAACTTGGAGTGCAAGAGCGCATCTCCTTGCTGAAAATCGGCGCATACCCGATCCCGGAAATGATTCTCGCGGACTTCCTCGGTTCCGTGGAATCGGCCCTCGTCGTGGAAGAACTTACGCCGATCATCGAGGAAAAGCTCATCATCTCCGCGTTCCGAAACGGGAGAATGATCCCCATCCTCGGGAAAAAGAGCGGTCACTTTCCCCTCGAATTCGAATACAGCCCCGACCTGGTGGAGAGCGTCCTGAGAAAAGCTCTCGACCTCGGGGAAAGCCCCAAGAAGAGCATATCGATCCCGGAATTACCGCCCCGCCCCCCGGTCCTCTGCCCGGGTTGCCCCCACCGGACGAGTTTCTACCACGTCCGCAGGGTCTTCGGACAGAAAACCGTCTACGTCAACGACATCGGCTGTTACACGCTGGGGTACGGCCCCCCCCTGGACTGCTGCGACGTCCTCCTCTGCATGGGCTCCAGCATCAGCAAGGCATCCGCGATTTCCCGCACCACCGGCGAACGGGTGGTCGCCTTCATCGGGGATTCCACCTTCTTTCACAGCGGACTCCCGGCGCTTACCAACGCGCTCCAGTACGATGATAATATCACCCTCTGCATTCTCGACAACCACGTCACCGCGATGACGGGCTTTCAGCCCAGCGCCGTTTCGGATCGGGGACCGGAAGCCCCCTCCATTGAAAAGGCCGTCAGGGGTCTTGGCGCGAAAAACGTGGTTTCCGTAGATCCCTTCGACTCGGAGGCCTCCGTGGAAGCCCTGAAGAAGGCCCGGGCGGGAACCGGTGTGAACGTCATCATATTCAATTCTCCCTGCGTCATTTACGAGGAGAAGTTGCGCCCAAGGAAAGGACGGGGTTCCTACGACATCGACCAGGAGTTGTGCGATGGGTGCACTCTTTGCGTACGCGTCCTGGGATGCCCCGCCATCACGATCGAAGAGGACAAGTACCTGATCGACCCGGACCTCTGCGATGGATGCGATCTCTGTGCCCAGGTCTGCAATCGAAACGCGATTCACCGGAAGGCGAAGGCATGAGCCTGAAAATCATGATTTCGGGAACGGGAGGACAGGGAATCCTTTTTACAACCCGCCTGCTGACGGGGTTCTTTGTCGGGCGGGGACGGAAGGTGGTTACCAGCCAGATCCATGGCATGTCCCAGCGTGGAGGCTCCGTGCAATCCTCCGTACTCGTCGACGCGGGTGACAGCCCCGTGATCGGCCGGGGAGATGCGGATATCCTTCTTGGATTCGAACCGGTCGAGACCGTCCGCGCCCTCGACTGCGCCAGCGCCCGGACAGCCGTTTTCATGAATACAACCCCTGTCATCCCCTTCGTTCTTTCCCAGCAGTACGTTCAAAAACAGGGCCCGGGAACCTACCCGGACCTGGCTGCCCTCGGGGATACCATCCGGGAGGTGACCCCCTCTCTGTTTCAATTTGACGCCACGACCATGGCACGGGATGCGGGATCTTCGAAGTCCCTCAACCTGGTCATGACCGGGTGCCTCTTCGGAACGGGAATCATCCCTGGAAGCGCCGGGGACTTTGAAACATGGTTCCGGGAAAACGGGAATCCCGGCCAGGGCGAACCGAATCTCCGGGCCTGGGCGGGCGGAGTGGCGCTGGGAAAGAGACTGAATCCCGTGGAGCAAGAACGATGACCCTGAAGATCGGTATCGACGTCGGGGGAACCTTCACCGATTTCCTCGTCACCCGGAAGGGGGAAGACCCCGGGATCTACAAGGTGCTTTCCACCCCGGAAGATCCCTCCCTCGGAGTGATCGCCGGCCTGGAAGAGATTGCCCGGAACCGTTCCCTCTCCCTCACCGAACTCGCCGCCGCCATCGAGACCATCGTCCACGGGACGACCGTCACCACGAACGCCGCCCTCACGATGAATGGTGCCAAGACCGGACTCCTCACCACCCGCGGAGTGCGGGACGCGCTCGAAATGCGCCGTGGCATCCGGGAGGAACGGTACAACAATCGATTCACGAACGTCCCCCCCCTGGTGGCCCGCCACCTCCGGGCGCCCATCGCGGGAAGACTCGATTATCGGGGAGAAGAAATCGACCCGCTGAACACTTCGGACATCTCCGAGGCGATCCGTCTCTTCCGGGAGGAATCCGTCACCGCGGTGGCGATCTGCTTCATGAATTCCTTCGCCAATGCCCAACACGAGAAGAGAGCGGAAGAGATCGTCCGGAGCGAGATGCCCGACGCCTACGTCACGCGGTCCTCCGATCTCCTCCCCTCCATCCGCTTTTACGACCGGGTGAGCACGACCGTCCTGAATTCCTACGTCGGACCGAAACTCGGATCCTACCTCGACAATCTCACCAGGAGACTGGGCGAAATCGGCTTCGGAGGCCTGCTCCTGATCATGCAATCCAACGGCGGAGTCGTCTCTCCGGAAACCGCCCGCGACCACGCCGCCCTCACCCTTCTATCCGGTCCCGCCGCAGGCCCGGGTGCGGGTCTCGAATACGCCCGGATCCACGACCGCGACAGCTGTATCACGGTGGACATGGGCGGCACCAGTTTCGACGCCGCGCTCGTCCGCAACGGCACTCCCCTGGTCGTCACCGATGGCGAGATCAACCGTTACCGCCTCGCTCTTCCCATGCTCGGCATCCACACGATCGGGGCAGGAGGAGGAAGCATCGGGTGGATCGATGAAGGGGGACTCCTCCGGATGGGGCCGCAGAGCGCCGGGGCCGATCCCGGACCGGCCTGCTATGGAAAAGGAGGAACCCTCCCCACAAGCACCGATGCGGATCTCGTCCTGGGATACCTCGACCCGGAATTCTTCGCGGGTGGAAAACTCCACCTCGATCGGGACGCGGCGGAAGAGGCGATCCGGACGAAAATCGCCGATCCGCTCGGACTCTCCCCTGCCGATGCGGCCGCCGGGATGTACCGCGTCGTCAATACCAACATGGCGCAGGGCGTACGGGAAATCACGATCAAGCGCGGATACGACCCGCGCGAATTCCCGATGGTCGTCGCCGGTGGTGCCGGGCCCCTGCACAGTTGCATGATCGCCGAGGAACTCGAAATCCCCCTCTTCCTCGTTCCCCGTGAATCCTCCATCTTCTGCGCCGCCGGGATGCTCATGAGCGACCTGCAACACGACTTCGTCCGTTCCTTCGTCTCCCCCCTCGACGCAATCGACCGGGACCGACTCCGGGAAACGGTCGACCGGGTCGTCCGCGAAGGAACCGATCTGCTGGAAAAAGACCGGATTCCCGAAGAGAACCGGCGCTTCCACCTCAACTTCGACTGCCGGTACGTGAAACAATATCACGAGGTCTCCTTTCCGGTCTCCCTCGACGACGCCCGCAACGGCGACCTCTCCCGAATCGTCGCCGCCTTCCACAAGGAACACGACCGCATGTACGGATACTCCCTCGAAAAGGAGGGCACCCCTGTCGAACTGATCAACATCCGCCTTCGCGCCGTCGGGACGACGGAAAAACCCGCCTTCGCTGAGGAGGATCCGGCAGGGGAGGACGCCTCCGCGGCGATCAAGGGAGAAAGATCCGCCCATCTGCCCGGCTCGGGTTCGTTCCGGACCGTCCCGGTCTACGACGGCGACCGGACCCGGAACGGAAACCGGATTTCCGGCCCCGCCATCGTCGAACAGGTCAACACGACCCTCTTCCTCGACGACGGGTGGGACTCCACCTGCGACCGTTACGGATCCTTCGTGGTCCGGAGGAGGGAAACGAAATCATGAGCCCGATCGACCCCGTCCTTCTGTCGGTATTCGCCCGCTCCTTCAAGTCGATCACCGACGAGATGAGCATCTCGCTGGAGAAGACGACCCGTTCGCCGATCCTCTGCGAGGCGAAGGACTTCGTCACCGGCCTGTACGATGCGGAAGGGAACATGCTGGAGCAGACCGAGAATCTCCCGATCCTCTCCTTCTCCCTCGCCCCGGTATGCCGGTATATCCTCGATTACTTCGGCGACGACCTTCATCCCGGCGACGTCATCTTCCACAACGACGTTTTCAGCATGGGAAACCAGAACAACGACGTGGCGGTCTACAAGCCGATCTTCTTACAAGACAAACTCGTCGCCTGGTCCGCCGCGAAGGGACATCAGGCGGACATCGGCGGCGCCGTTGCCGGAGGGTACAATCCCAACGCGACCGAGGTGTGGCAGGAAGCCCTGCGGATTCCTCCCGTCAAGGTGATCGAGCGGGGAAAACTGCGCAAGGACGTCTGGGATCTCATCTTTGCGAACATCCGCTTCGACATCGTCGCCGAGGACATGCGTGCGGAGATCGGTGCCTGCGTCGTCGGGGAAAGAAGGTTCCTCCAACTCCTCGAAAAATACGGCGTCGAATCTTTCGAATCGCACAAGGCCGCCCTCTTCGACGCCACGGCGAAAATGATGGAAGCGGAAATCGCGGAGATCCCCGACGGAACCTTCCACGGGGAATCGACCGTCTACTACGACGGAAAGAACCGGGACAAGGAATACCGCATCCGGGTCGCAATCAGCGTGAAGGAAAACCGGATCCGCTTCGACTACACCGGGACCGATCCTCAGACCAACGGCTTCGTCAACGGAACCTACACGTCGAGCGCCTCCGCCACCCTCCTCACCTTCCTTCAAATGGTCAACCCCGACATCCCGCACAACGAGGGAATGGTCCGGCCGATCGAGATCGTCATTCCCGAAGGAACGATCCTCAACGCGTCCTACCCAGCCGCGACGACCTACGGGAATCATCTCTGCCCCCCCAACGCCGACGCGATCTCCCGCGCTTTCGAGAAAATCATTCCCGACCGGGTCACCGCCGGATGGAACCACCTTCTCTGCTCCCTCACCACCGGCATCGACCCGAGAAAGAACGACAAGTACGTCGACATCTGTTTCATGGGACTCAAGGGAGGATCCGGCGCCCTCAAAGGGGTCGACGGATACGATCACATCGGGATGATCGACGCCTCGGGGGGACTGCTCGACCAGGACTACGAGATGTTCGAGCAACAGACGCCCCACACGCTCATCCGGCACGAATACCTCTGCGACTCGGCGGGCGCGGGCCGGTGGCGTGGAGGATTGGGGGTCGAAACCCTCTTCGAAATCGGATCGGATGACACCCAGTTGGTCATCTTCGGAGACGGGGACGTCGAACCCGCCTTCGGTCTGCAGGGCGGCGGGAACGGAACGCTCAACTCGATCCAACTGCGCTTTCCGGACGGGGAGGAAAAAACGCCCCGAAGCCTCGACCTCCTCACCGGTGTCCCCAAGGGGACCCTTTACCTCCAACACGCCGGGGGCGGGGGCGGATACGGCGATCCGAAGGAACGGCCGCGCGACCTCGTGAAACGCGAAGTCCGCGACGGCATCATCTCGGATGATTCCGCCAGGAACGATTACGGGGTGGAAGAGTGAATTTCGAAATCACCGAAGAACAGCGCATGCTGCGCGATACCTTCGCGAGGTTCTCCGACGAGCGGATTCGTCCGCAAGCCTCCGCCATCGACGAGGCGAAGGCCTTTCCGCGGGAACTCTTCGAAGAACTCGCCGGGCTCGATTTCTTCCGCCTGCGCTACCCGGAAACGGCCGGAGGTCTCGGACTGGACTTCCTCTCCTACTGCCTCGCCATCACCGAAATAGCCCGCGGATCCCTCTCCCTGGCCGCCTGCGCCGCGATGCAATCGCTGATGGGAACCCACTTCCTCTTTTCCCTCGGTAACGAAAGAATCAGGAAGGACCTGCTCCTGCCGGCCCTTGAAGGAAGGAAGATCGGAACGATCTGCATCACCGAGCCGGACGCGGGAAGCGACCTGGGATCGATTGCAACAACCGCCACGAAGGTTGAAAACGGCTACCGGATCCAGGGGCAGAAGATGTGGATCACCTCCGCGCCCGTGGCGGACTTCTTTACCGTTTTCGCACGCACCGGGGAAGACAAGGCGCTGACAATCTTTCTCGTCGAGAAAGGGACCGGGGGTCTTACCGTCGGAAAAACGATCGAGAAGATGGGAGTCTGGGCCTCCACAACATCGGAAGTCTCCCTCGACGACTGCTTCGTTCCAAAGGACGCAAGGCTCGGGAAAGAAGGAGAGGGAGAGGAACAACTGCGCGGGATCCTTTCGGCGATCCGGATCATGACCGGCGCACTCGCCCTCGGCACGGCGCGCGCCGCGATTGACGACGCGGTCAGGTATGCCTCCGAACGAAGCCAGTTCGGCCGCCCGATCAACCGTTTCCAGGCCATCCAGTTGAAACTCGCGGAAATGGCCACCGACCTGGAAGCCTCGACACACCTGGTCCACTACGCGGCCTGGCTCAAGGACAACGACAGGCCTCACCGCAAGGAAGCGGCGATGGCAAAGGTTTTCGCCACGGAAAGCGCCGCCGCCATCTGCGACAAGGCCGCGCGCATCTTCGCCTCCTACGGTTACGCGATGGAATATCCCGTCCAGCGATACCTGCGCGACATCCGCTTCACCCTCCTCGGAGGAGGGACGACCGAAATCCTGAAACTGCTCATCGCGAAGGAGATGAAGACCTCATGATTTCATGCGACATTCTCAGTCTTGGATTCGCCATTCCCCGCAGAAGAATCGACGATTGTCCCGTTCCCGGGTATGACGAAGACAGCATTACCCTCGCGGTCCAGGCGGCGCTCAAGGCGAAAGGCGACGCTCCCCCGCCCGAAGCGCTGATCTTCGCCGTTGAAAAATCCCCCCTGGCAGAAAAGAGGGCCCCTTCCCTGATCGGCGACACTCTCGGAATGAGTCCGGACTCCCTCTACCGGCAGGAAGAGGAGGGAAAGGCCGCTCTTCACCTCGCCGGGGAGTTGATCGACGACAATACCTGCAGAAATGTTCTCGTCGTTCAAGCGGGAACGACCGGGGCGGCGCTTCTTCTCGGCAAGTGCGAGGAATCCATCGGCTACCCGGTCCGGGAAGAAATCGACGATGATTTCCCCGCGCTTGCCCGCAGGGTGGACCGTTCCTCCAAGGGGGACCTGATCTTCCCCGATGAAAATATCGTTTTTCGGCTCGGATTCTCCCCGGGGAAATCCGGATTCGAGGCGGAGTCCTCCCGGGGATACGACATCCCCGCCGACCGGAAGAAGATTCCGGCTTTCGACGAGAACGGCTTCGGCTCCGAAATCATGGAGATGCGCAACCGCCGACTCTGGAGGAGCCTCGAGGCCCAAAGATGCCTGACCTGCAAAACGATCATCACGCTTCCCCTCCCCAACTGTCCGATCTGCGGATGGTCCTCAAAACGGGAACTGTTCCCGTTGAAGAGAATCGGCAGGATCTTCTCCTTCACCCTCGAACACTACTTCCCGACTCCGGAGCCCCCACTGGGAATGGCCATAGTGGACCTGGACGGAGGTGGAAGGCTCACCCTCCAGGTGGCCGACAACCAGGCCCCCCTGAGGGTGAATGACCGGGTAGAACTTGTCTTCCGCCGCCTGCACAACGCGGGACGGCGGCCGAACTATTTCTGGAAGGCACGCCATGTCTGAGAAACGATTGAAAAACCGGGTCTGCATCGTCGGAACGGGGTTGACGAAATTCGGAAACCACTTCGACAAGTCGTACGAAGATCTCCTCAGCGAAGCCTCGGTCACGGCAATCAAGGACGCCGGCATCGACCGGAACCGGATCGACGCCGCCTGGCTTGGAACGGCCTTCCCCGACGCCGGCGTCTACAAGGGACGCTCCGGCATGGACCTGGCCGAACCGCTCGGCCTCTTCGACATCCCCGTCACGCGGGTCTCCAACTATTGCGCGACGGGCGCCGACGCCATTCGCGGCGCGGTCAACTCCCTCCTTGCCGGCGAGAGCGACGTTGCGCTCGCCGTCGGCGTGGAGAAATTGCGCGACCGTCCTCCGCAGGAGAGCATCGTCAAGATGATGGTCGAGATGGGCCACCCCTTTTACCAGAAGGGATTCACCGCCCCCGGCACCTTCGCGATGTATGCGCGCAGGCACTTCATCAAGAACGGGGTCACCCCGGACGATCTCGCCGACATCTCCGTCAAGAACCATTCCAACGCCTTCCTGAATCCCGGCGCACACTACCGGAAGGAAATCACCAGGCAGGAGGTTCTCGAATCGGTAATGGTGGCCGATCCCCTTCACGTGCTCGATTCCTGTCCCACGACCGACGGCGCCGCGGCGGTCGTCATGGTCCGGGCCGAAGATGCCGGAAGGTTTTCGGGGACGCCGGTCTGGCTCAAGGCGATCGAACTCTCCGTCTCCACGGGATGGGACCTCCCCTACTTCGACTCCTCGTACGATTTCCTTTCCTTCCGGGCCACGAAGGTGGCCGCGAAGAAAGCGTACCGGGAAGCCGGAATCACCGACCCGGTAAAGCAGATCGATCTTGCCGAGGTGCATGACTGCTTCTCGATCGTCGAACTGCTCTCCTACGAGGATCTCGGGTTCTGCCCCCCGGGGAAAGGGAAGGTTCTTCTCCGCTCTGGCGCAACCCGGCGCAACGGTGAAATCCCGGTCAACGTCAGCGGGGGACTCCTCTCCTGCGGCCACCCGGTCGGAGCCACGGGAGTCCGGATGGTCTGCGAGGTGGCCGGACATCTGCGGGGAACGGTGGGAAAACGGCAGATCCCCGGCGCGAAAACCGGGCTGACACACACCATCGGCGGACCTGGCGCGGTCGCCTCCGTCATCATTCTCGGGAATGAACCATGAGCGGGAAACCGCTCCGCGTCCTGATATCCAAGCCGGGACTCGACGGCCACGACGTGGGCGCCCGGATCGTGGCGAGAAGCCTCATGAACGCAGGGTTCGAGGTAATCTACACCGGCCTGCGGAAGTCCGCCAGGGAGATTGCCACGACCTCCCGCGACGAGGACGTGGACGTTATCGGAATGTCGATGCTTGCCGGGTCACACATCCCTTTCTGCACGGACTTCGCCGGGATTCGGGTTGAATTCGGAATCGCCGACCGGACCTGGCTTCTCGGGGGTAACATTCCGAAACGGGACGAAGGTGAATTGAGAAAACTCGGAGTGGATGGGATCTTCCCGACCGGAAGTTCCCTTGAATCAATCGCGGAGTTTATTCGACGAAAAAAGTCATGAGTGAAATCGAACCGGTCAGGAACGAGTCGGGCATCGAGATCGACCCGGTCTACGCCCCGGAGGGCGGGGAACTTCCGGGCGAATTCCCCTTCACCCGCGGGATTCACAAGCTCATGTACCGCAAGCGCCCCTGGACGATGAGGCAGTACGCCGGCTTCGGAACGCCGGAAGAGACGAACAAGAGATTTCACTACCTCCTCGAAAACGGCCAGACGGGACTGAACGTCGCCTTCGACCTGCCCACGCAGGTCGGTCTCGATTCCGACGACGAAATGGCCCGGGGCGAGGTGGGCCGCGTCGGAATGTCGGTCGACACTCTGAAGGACTTCGAAATAGCCTTCGACGGGATCGACCTCGAAAAGATCACCGTCTCCCTGACGATCAACGGCGCCGCGCCGGCGCTCATGGCGATGTACTTCGCCCTGGCCGAAAAGAGGGGTTTCGACCTGAAGCGGCTCCGGGGAACGGCGCAGAACGACATCCTCAAGGAATTCATCGGCCGGGGCACCTGGATTTACCCGGTCGAACCCTCGATCCGGCTCGTCACCGATACGATCGAGTTCTGCGCGCAGCAGGTTCCCCTCTACAGCCCGGTCAGCGTCTGCGGGTATCACATCCGGGAATCGGGCGCCAACCCGGTCCAGGAAATGGCCTACGCCTTCTGCATCGCGAAGGCCTACGTCGACCGCGTGCTCCAACGAGGCCTTTCGATCGACGACTTCGCGTCCCGGCTCTCCTTCAACTTCAACGTGCACGGGAACCTCTTCGAACAGGTCTCCAAGTTCCGCGCGGGACGACGACTCTGGGCGAAGATCGTCCGGGACGAGTACGGCGCCGACAACCCGAAGTCGATGTGGATGCGCATGATCGCCGGGGGCGGCGGGGGCGGCCTTACCATCGAACAGCCTGAGAACAACATCGTGCGCGGCGCCTACTACGCCCTGATCAGCGCCCTCTCCGGCACGCAGACCATGGCGCTCTGCTCCTACGACGAGGCGTACACGATTCCCACCGAGAAGGCCGCCCGTATCTCCCTTCGAACGATGCAGATCCTGATCGAGGAGATGGGACTGTGCGACACGGTCGATCCCCTCGGGGGATCCCACTTCATCGAATCGATGACCGACCGGATGGAGGAGGAGATCCGCGCCGTCATGAAGGATGTCGATGAACAGGGCGGCATCGTCGAGGCGATCGCCGGGGGGCATATCCAGAACGCCGTCTCCCTCCAGGCGTACGGGCGGTTCCGGGAGATGGAGAACGGGAAGGTCCGCAAGGTGGGCGTAAACTGCCACCGCGTGGAGGAGGAGGAACCGAAGATCGAGTTCCACCCCTTCCGGGAGGAAGACTGCCGCACCCAGATCGCCCGGCTTGAAAAGGTGCGCAGGGAGCGGGACTCCGCCGCCGTGAAGAAAGCGACCCGGTCGATCTCGTTGGATGCCGGGAAGGGGCGCAACGTCATGCCCGCCATACTGGAAGCCGTGAAATCGTACGCCACCGTGGGCGAAATCACGGGATCCCTCGTGGACGTCTTCGGCAGGTACAAGGAGCCGATCCGGTTTTGACGATGGAAAGAAAAATCGAACGCTACTGCGTACCCGGAACCGTCGAAGAGGCGGTCGAAGCGATCGCCGGGAAGGATGCCACCCTCTTCGCCGGGGGGACCGACCTGATGGTGCAGACCCGATCGGGGAAGAGACCCTTCACGCCGCTCCTGGTCAACATCTCCAGGATCGCCGGGTTGGGGGGAATCTCGACGGACGGGGACCGCGTCCGCCTGGGGGCGCTCGCGACGATCAGCGGGATCCGGACTTCCGCCCTCCTGAAAGAAAAGGCCGGGGTTCTCACGGAAGCGGCGGATTCCTTCGCCGGTGACCAGGTCCGGAACAAGGCGACCGTCGGCGGGAACATCTGCAACGCGTCGCCCGCGGGAGACATGATCGTTCCGCTCCTCCTGCTCGACGCGGAGGTGGAACTCGCCTCCACGGCCGGCCGACGGATGCTTCCGTTATGCAACTTCTTTACCGGGCCGGGCAAGACCCGCCGGGAGAGGAACGAATTGCTTACCGCCATATATTTCCCCATCCCCCCGGTCGGCTTCGCCGCGGGATTCCGAAAATTCGGAACCCGTCCCGCGATGGACATCTCCATCGTCTCCGTTGGCGTCGCCGCGACACGGGACGACGCCGGGTGGAAAAATGTCCGGGCGGCGTTCGGCGCGGTCGCCCCCACGCCGATCCGCGGAACGCGCACCGAGGCCGCGATCGAAAAAGGCGGGACCGCCGGGGAAATCGCCCGGATAGCGGAATCGGAGGTCTCGCCGATCTCCGACGTCCGCGCTTCCGCCTGGTACAGGAAGGAATTGATTCGAACCCTGACGGAAAGGCTCCACCACGATGTCTTTGAAACATGAAATCAGTTTCCGCCTCAACGGAAAACCGGCGACCCTCTCCGTCGCCGCCCACAACAGCACCCTTGAACTGTTGCGGGAGAAACTCCGCCTGACCGGCACCAAGCACGGTTGCGGGGAAGGCGAGTGCGGCGCCTGCACGATCCTTGTCGACGGCATCTCCGTCAACGCCTGCCTGATGTTCGCCGTAGACTGCGACGGCCGGGAGGTGACCACGATCGAAGGCCTGAGGGCGGAGAAGGGCCTCAGCGAATTGCAGAAGGCCTTCGTCGAGGAGGGCGCCGTCCAGTGCGGATTCTGCACCCCCGGGATGATCGCGCAGGCGACCCATCTCCGGAACACGTGCCCGGGAATGAACAGGGAGGAAATCCGCAGGGGGATCGAGGGCAACCTTTGCCGCTGTACCGGCTACAAGAAAATCGTCGATGCGATTTCATCGTCCCTGGAAAAGAGGGACTCATGACAGGCCTGATCGGGAAGCGCGTCCCCAAGCTCGACGCGCCCAAGAAGACGACCGGAGAGACGAGGTATCTCCAGGATATCGAGCTTCCCGGGATGCTTCACGGAAAGATCCTGCGCTCCGACCGGGTCCACGCCCGGATCGTCCGGATCGACACGGATGAGGCGAAGGCCCTCCCGGGTGTTCACGCCGTGATCACCGCGAAGGACACCCCCGGCGTGCCTCTCGGGCACGGGAAGGACAACACGCCCCTGAAGGGGGACAAGGTTCGCTGTATCCGGGACGAAATCGCCGCGGTCGCCGCGGAAAGCGAAGAGATCGCCGAAGAGGCCCTCCGCCTGATCCGTGTGGAATACGAGGATCTTCCCGCCATCTTCTCCCCCGCGGACGCCCTGAAGGAGGGAGCCCCCGTCATCCACGGGAAACACCCCGACAACATCCCCTTCCGTTTCGACTACGCCCACGGGGACGTCGACGCGGGAAAAGAGGAATCGGACATCGTCATCGAGGACACGTTCACTCTTCATTTCGTGACCCACTGCTGCATGGGCGTCAGCGGCGTCATCGCCGATTTCGATTCCTCCGGGAACCTGACCCTGCATTCCCTGACACAGATCCCCTTCCTCTTCAAGAAGGACATTTCGCCCGTCATCGGCGTGCCCCCGGGGAAGATCCGCGTCATCCAGCCGGTCATCGGCGGCGGTTTCGGAAGCAAGCTCGACATCTACCCTTTCGAGCCGATCTGCGTCTTCCTGGCGCGCGCCGCGAAAAGGCCGGTCCGGATCGTCTTCACCCGGGAGGAGGAATTCGTCGCCTCCCCGACGCGCCAGCCGGTGGAACTCACCCTGGCCAGCGGCGTGAAGAAGGACGGAACGCTCACCTTCCGGGACGTTCGGACCCTCCATGACAACGGGGGGTACACCTCCTGGGGCGCGACCACGCCCTTCGTCATCATGCAGACGATCTCGTCACTCTACCGCGTGCCCCACTGCCGCTACCATACGACGGTCGTCTACACGAACAATCCCTACAGCGGATCCTTCCGGGGATACGGAAATCTCCAGGCGACCTTCGCCGTGGAATCCCACATGGACCGGCTCGCCGAGGCGGTCGGGATGGACCCGCTCGCATTCCGGCTGCACAACGCGCAGGAACCGGGGGAGACGACCCTCCAGGGAATGAACTTCGACACGTGCGGCCTCCGGGAATGCCTGGAAACCGCTTCGGCAAAAAGCGGTTTCCTGGAGAAGCGTCGGGCCTACCGATCCAAACAGGCGGGACCCGTCAGGAGGGGGATCGGTATCGCTTCCCTGCTCCATGTCGGGGGCGGAGCCAAGATCTACCGGACGGACGGATGCGGAACGATCCTGAAACTGGACGATTTCGGCCACGCCACGGTCATGACCGGCTCCACCGACATCGGGCAGGGATCCGAAACCGTGATCGCGCAGTTCGTCGCCGAGGAACTGGGAATCCCGATCTCGGCCATCAACGTGGTCAACAACGACTCCGAGATCACCCCGTGGGACGTGGGGGTCCACGCCAGCCGGACCACCTTCATCGCGGGGAACTCGGCCCTGCGCGCCGCGAAAAAGGCGAAGGACAAGTTACTCGCCGCCGCCGCGAAGAAAGCGGACCTGTCCGCGGACGGGCTCGACCTCCGGGACGGCCACGTCGTGGATGCCGCAACCGGGAAACCGATCGTGGAACTCGGGAAACTGATCCGGTCCCTGCACTTTACGCAGAGAAGCGATATTGTCATGACGACCGAATACTACGAGCCGCCAAGCGTCATGCAGGACCGGGAGTTCAAGGGGAACGTCTCGGCCAGTTACGCTTTCGGCACCCAGGTGGTCGAACTGGAAGTCGATACGGAGACGGGCATCGTCCGGATCCTCAAGGTCACCGCCGCGCACGACGTCGGCAGGGTCATCAACCAACTCGGGATCGAGGGCCAGGTCGAGGGCGGAGTGGTGATGGGGATCGGATACGCCACGACCGAACACCTTGTCGTCGAGGAGGGAGTGGTGAAAAACCCCTCTTTCCGCGACTACAAGCTTGTGACCGCGCCGGAAACGCCGGAGATCGACTCGACTTTCATAGAAACGATAGACCCGGAAGGCCCGGCGGGAGCAAAGGGGATCGGGGAGGCCCCCGCGATCTGCATCTCGGCGGCGATCGTGAACGCGATTCACAACGCGACCGGCGTACGCTTCACGGAACTGCCGCTCACCCCGGAACGGGTGCTCCGCCGCCTGAAGGAGGAGCGGGAATGAAACCGCGAACCGTCATCTCCATGGAACAGGCTCTCTCCCTGAGTTATGCCACGCTTCGCTTCGTCCAACTCGGTTGGCGCGTCATCCGCATCGAAGCGACGCCCCACGGGTCCGCGTTGCCGGGCGACCCGAACCGGTACATCGGCGACATCGTTGCCGAAGAGGACCGGAGAAGTTACTTCGTCGCGCCGAACGTCGGGAAAGAGGCGATCGCGCTGAACCTGAAGGAGGCGGAGGGGCGGGAACTGCTCGGGCAAATCATCCGGGAACTGGATGTCGAAATCTTCTGCTGCAACACGCTTCCCTCCCGATACCAATCATTGGGAATCGATTATGACACGCTCAAGAAGGTCAGACCGGACCTTATCTGGGCGGGCATCTCCGCGATGGGACCCGGTTACCCGGACACGCCCGGGTACGATCCGGCCATTCAGGCGATGGCCGGGTACATGGAGGTGACGGGAGATGCGGAGGGCCCCCCCACCCTTTCGGGGATTCCCCTGATCGACCTGAAAGCGGGCGACGAAGTGTATGCGAACGTCCTGCTCGCTCTTGCGGAGAAGGCGGAAACGGGAACGGGCCAGGAGATTCACGTCTCCATGCTTCAGGCCGCAGCTTCCTGGCTGATCACGACGCTGCCACTGCTGGACTTCGACTGCGCCCCCTCGGAAGTGACCCGTTGCGGAAATGAACACAGGAAGTTCATTCCGGTCAACGCCTACCCGACGAGCGACGGGTTCATCTTCGTCGCCATCGGGAACGACGTGCAGTGGAAACGGCTTGTCGAACTGGAGAAATTCCGGGGACTCGACCGGGAAATCCGCCGCACCAACGCGGGACGGCACCGGGAACGGGAGTCGATCCATGGGGACATGAAGATGGTAACCCAAAAATACCCGACGTTGGAACTTCTGAAAGAACTGGCCGGCGCGAAGGTTCCCCATGCCCAGATCAACACCATTTCCCAGGTCGCCCAATTGGAAGCGCTCGCGTCCCGGCTGCCGAGGATGAGCATGCCGACCGGCAAGGCGATCCGCCTCGCCCCGCACGCGGTCGACCGGCCGGGGGATCGTACCGAGTACGACATCGCCCCCCGTTACGGAGAGCACACAGGGGCGATCCTTCGGGAAGCGGGTGTTTCGGAGAAGACGACGGAAGAATACCGCCGGAGGGGGATCATCACCTGACGGGTCAGGCCCTCATTTCCCTGTTGTCCGGGAAGACGGAGAAACTCCCGTTCGCCTTCGCGACGAGCCGGCCTTCGCAGGAGAGGCTCGACTCGAGGTTGACCACGCGTCGGCCCCGGTGGAGGGTTTCGGTCGTACAGGTGATGGTTCCCGACCGGACGGGCTTGTAATAGTTGATCTTGATCTCAATGGTCGCGCAGGCCTCCCCCGCAGCCAGGCCGGGATAAACCGCGGCGCCCATTCCCGTGTCGGCCAGGGCGTAGAGGACCGCCCCATGAACCACGCGGTGCGGATTGTACATCTCGTTCGTCACGACAAGCGAACAGCGGCTCCGCCCGTCTTCCTGCTCATCCACGAGAAGCCCGAGTAATTCGGCAAAGGGATGATCCATTCTCTCCTCCTTGGAACGGTCGCGTCACCGGTCGATAGATTCCAAGTACCTGGAAATCTCCCGGACATCCGATTCCTCCAGGCCGGGAATCGGAGGCATTTTCAGGCCGCCCCCGCTCACCCTCAACCAAAGATACTGGTTCGGGTATTTCTTTTCAATCAGGGAGGGAGCCTTATCCGTTCCATCCGCGTCAAGCCCGTGGCAGGAAAGACAGTTCCGCTCGTAAAGAAACTTTCCCCTACCCTCCTCACCGACCCTGAGGGACGTCTCAACCCTTTCCTGTCCTCCGTACCAGAGTCCAAGTCCCCCGCCTCCAAAAAGGACCAGGCTCAGGGCAACGGCCCCGGACAGTCCGATGCGTGGGGGGGAATTCCCGGAAATCGAAATATCATCCTCTTTTCCGCTCCTTGCCCCCTGGATGAGCCCCCTCAGCACAGGCAGGATGATCATCAGGATCGCGCCGATCAGGAAGATCCCCGCACCGACAAAGAGTAAACGGGCATCCCGACCCGACTCGAAGTCCAGCAGCCACGACCAGCGCCCTTCCAGTTGCAGCGCCCCGCGGTTCAACCCCATCCAGACCAGCGCAAGCAGGAAAACGGAGAGAGAAACATGGAATACCTTCATCCCGATCAGGACGAGACGCTCCTTCAAATGCGATCCCGCGATCGTCGCCCCGACGCCGGCCAGGAGCAACAGGTTGATTCCGATCATCGTCCCCATCGCGTGGGCGACGGTGATCTGTGTTCCGTGAGTGATCCCGTTGAGCCGGGGAACGGAGATGACAAGGGAGAGGACCAGGTTCGTCACGATCCAGAATCCACCGGAACGGAACAGCAAGCGAGGGACAGTGCCGTCCCCTTTCGCGGAGAAGTCGTAGATAGCCTTTACCAGGAAGAGAATCTCCGTCATGCTCAGGACAAACGCGATCCAGCGGATCACCTGCGCCTGGGGAAGCTGGTACGTGTGATGGGCCCACCCGAAGAGCGCGTTGCCGAACGCGAGCCAGAACACGGCCCTCCACAGTCGGTGCGTACGAGCGGAAGTTCCTCCAGAAAGCCGGTCCATACAGAAGAAGGTGAGTCCATAGATCATGAGATTCCAGGATCCCACCAGCGCACCGTAGGATTTCCACTGCACCGTCATATCCCGTATGAGGAACCGGCTGTAGGACGGGAACAACCAGAGATGAGCCTCAAGGAAGGTCCAGAGAAAGAGCAGGATTCCAGTTCCCCACATCCAAGCGTACACCGGGAGTACCTTCCGGGTGCGACGAAAGGAAGCGAAAAGGTTGACCGCCATCAGGATCGCCGCCAGGAGAATCACGGGAGAGACCACGGGGGAAAAATTGAGGTATTCCCGTCCCGTGGAAAGATCGAGTATCGTGGAGAAAACGATTCCAATTCCGGCGAGGATAAACAGGCCGAGTTGCAGAAACGCGAGACGTCGGCTCCACAACGGGACCCCGGTCACCGCGGGGAGACAGGCCAGGATGAACCCGTGGGCCGCCAGGAGGATCCAACCGGCGGCGAAGGAGGAGTGCAATGTCCTCAGCGGCGGGAATTGCGCGGCATCTCCCATACTGACGTAGAAACGCGAAGCCATCGCGCCCGCCAGGAGGACAACTCCAAGTCCCACCACCGCAGCCGTGAAGTAGCCGACAGCGACGAACCGGTCAATTCCCGGATTGGGTAAAGTCCGGCGGGGGCCACCCTTGTCTTGGCCAGGTACCAGTTGCATCGACATACCTGAAAAATTCAACCAGTGCCGCCCTGTCACTCCCGCTCAATTCGAACCGGGGCATGGGCGGCGATCCTTCCATCAAAACCGATTCGATACGACGCGTATCACACCGGGAAGCCACGTTTGTAAGGTCCGGCCCGAGGTATCCCCCGGATCCGTACACCTGGTGGCACGCCTGACAGTTGCTTCTTCGCCAGACCTGGGCTCCCCGGGCCTGGATTTCGTTCATGCTTCCGGAAGCGGGGTGGTCCCCCGCCTGGAGATGGACCCAAACAGAGTATCCGGCAAAAACCGATCCGAGCAGGAAAACAACGACCATGTTGATTTTCCCCGGGTTCATATCATCGCCCTTGGGACGAGTTTGAAATAGTGCCGGTGCAGCAACACCTTTTGCTGGTTCGCCACGATGCTCGGTTTGGAAACTTTGGGCTCCCGGTCATATGAAGATTCAATATCGATCGCGTGGAGCCCTCCGGTTTCAAAAAAGTGCCTCAAAGTTCCGTCATACTCCGCAGCCGGGGGCAGAGATTGTAGCGCCGCCAGCACGTTTTCGACGACAACCCCCGACTGGAAATGGGCGATGGCGCCAAGCTTCGGCAGGGGAAGATCGGTCGCATCCCCCAGGGCGAATATACCTTCAACACCCTTGACTTGCAGGGTGCGCGAATCCGTATGCACCCAGTTGCCCTCCCCTGCAAGCCCGCTCTTCTCCAGGAACGGGGCGCCGATATGGGGAGGAACCATGACCAGGAGAGTGAAGGGAATCTCCTGGCCTCCCGTGCCGTGGAGAACCTTCCCGGAGGGATCAACCCACTTCGGTTCGACCGTATCGAGAATTTGAATACCCCTTTCCCGGAACATCCCGGCAACCGGCTCCCCGACCGGCCCGAGAATTTCCGAAAGCGTTCCAGGTAGGCTGAACGAAATCGTCGTTTCCGCGCGCAGGTTCCTCTTCTCCAGCCATTCGTGAAGCAGCAGCGCGAACTCGGCGGGCGAGTATGGACACTTGCATGGCAGGCGGGAGATCCCGATGACGATCGACCCTCCCCGGAATCCCGCCAGGGTATCCCGCAACCGTTCCGCCGACCTGCGGCAATGGAAATGATGTCCCGCCTCCCGAAGCCCGGGAATCGAGCCATGGTCGAGTCGCGATCCCGTCGCGATTACGAGGACGTCGTACGACAGGCTCGACCCGCTCTCGAACTCAACGCGGCGGCCAACAGGGTCGATCCCGCAGACACGTTCCACCATCAACTTGATATCCGGGTGGAGGAACCCCCTTTCTTCCCGTGAGAATTCATACTCGACGCCGAAGGGCAGATAGAGAAGGGAGGGTTGGTAAAGATGATCTCCGTGTGAATCGACCACGGTGATATCCAGACCTTTGCGTCGCTTTCGCAATCCGTTCGCGACACGGGTACCGCCGACGCCTCCGCCCAGAATCAACACCCTCTTCATGGCATCACGATATTTCGGAACCCTTTCCCCGCCCGCAGTTGATCGAGCGCATCGTTGACCCCGTCGAGAGGAAACCGGCCGGTCACGAGTGGAGAGAGCTTTATCGTTCCAGCCTCGACCATTTTCACGATGACATCGTAATCCGCCGGACGACATCCGAGAGAACCGATGAGTTGCTGCTCAAAGAACATGATCCGGCCCACGTTTACTTCGGCGGGACGGTCACAAAATCCAACAACACAAACCCGGCCCCCCCTCCGGATCGAAGCAAGTCCCTGTCGGACCGTATCGGGATTACCGATGCATTCGATCGCGACATCGACCCCGCCCGATGTCAGTTTTTTCAACCGCTTTGGAAGGTCTTCGCTCCCGACGACGACCTCGCTCGCCCCAAAAGATCGAGCCAATTCCAACTTTTCCTCATCCTTGTCGACCGCGAAGACCCGGGCCCCGGCCGCAGACGCAAACTGCACGGCATTGATGCCGACACCACCGCAACCGAAAACGGCCACGAGTTCCCCTTTCTTCACACGTGCCCGGTTAGCAACGGCGTGGTACGGAGTCGACAGCGCATCGGCAATGATGCAAGAAGCCTCCAGGTCGAGCGAACCGGGGATTCGAACCGCATCCTTTGCAGGAGCCTTGACATATTCCGCATACCCTCCATCGGCATGGTTGCCCCACATGATCATGTTCAGGCAAATATTCTCACGTCCCGCCCGGCACAATTCGCATTCCCCGCAAGTGACCACAGCGGGGAGAAGAACACGGTCCCCCTTCTTCCATCCATCCACTCCGGGTCCCGTCTCGTCAACAATCCCGGAAATCTCGTGGCCCAGCACGATCGGAGGTTTCTTGAATGTGGGAACATTGTGGTCGGTGTAGTGAAGATCGGTATGGCATACTCCGCAAGCGACCACCCGCAACACCATTTCACCGGGACCCGGTTCCGGTTTCGGAGTTTCTTCTATTGTTAGCGGTTCGCCCGATGACCGAAAAATCGCGGCTTTCATTATGGAGTCTCCTTCCAAGCCGGGTCCCGTCTTTCGAGAAACGCCTTCAAACCCTCCACCGGTTCCGGATGAGCCATCATTTCTTCCAGGTATATCCGGTCCGCTTCCCGTAGCCGGTCAATAAAATTCTCCCGTGTCGATTTCTTGGCGGCAACAAGAGCCGGCCGGGGATACCGAGAGATCCGTTGCAGGAATTTTTCAGCAACTTCTATCGATCCGACCCGGTTTACCAGTCCCCAGTCAAGAGCGGTCGCGGCGGATATTTTACCTCCGGCCAGGATCATTTCCATCGCCCTCTTGGATCCAACCTCGCGCGGAAGCAACGCGGCAGCGATCGGAGGAAAGACTCCTAGAGTAATCTCCGGAACCCCGAGCGTGGCATCCTCGGAAGCAACCATACAATCACACGCAAGCGCAAGTTCGAATCCCCCTCCCAGGGTCGTGCCATGCACGAAGGCGACCGCCGGAATCTCAAGGGACATCAGGTCGATCACCGTCCGGCTGAATAACGGGAGCATCTCTCCCACTTTTTCCGGAAGATGTTCTCCCACGTCGGCGCCCGCGGAGAAACAGTTTCCCGCACCTTGAATCAACACGCCTCTACATCCGGACGCTTGCACCTCAGAGAGGGCTTCCCTTAAATCCTCCATCAACGCCATCGAGATGATGTTGAGCGGAGGATGGTTCAATTCGAGAACCGCGTTTCCATTCCGTTCCGAAACGGTTACGAGGCTCACAGGGCCTTCCCGCATTTCCCGCAGTGCTCGAATTCCGACGGCAACCCCTTCGCACCGCATCCACATTCCTTTTCGGCAGGACCCCAGAGGAATTCTGATTTTCGAATCTTCTCAAAATCGGACGGCCGCTTTTCAACAAAAGCACGCATTCCCTCGTACGGCTCCACGCCGCCGAAATGGGTCGAAAGCCAATCCTGCGCATGCGGGACCGTAATGTTCCAGACCAGGTCNTTCAACGTATTCGTATTCGTCTTCGTATACCGGAGACACTCCGGGAACTTGTTCTTCAAATTGGTAACATATTCAGCAATTCGTGCATCAACCTTGGAAAGGTCGATGGCGTACCCATCCAGGCCCTTCTGAGCCTTCTTGACCTGATCGGAAGAGGGATTCTCGATAAAATCACCCTCCTTCGTGACGCTCGGCTCAACCGCGTTGACCAGGCCCCAGTCCAGCGCCTTCCGGGAGGAAATCTTCGGATTCATGAAAAGCATTTCCCTTGCCCGCTTGTCGCCGACAACCAGGGGAAGCCACTGCGTCGCGCCTCCACAAGCGACCGACCCGACCGAAGTCCCAACCTGTCCGAGCCATGTATGTTCGGCCATTACCGTCAGGTCGCACGCCAATTGTGATTCATTCCCTCCCCCAACAGCCATTCCGTTGAGGCGGGCGATCACCGGTTTCCCCGCATGCATGATCGATTCGAGGTATCCCCGGAAGAGTCCCATGTACTTCCAGTACTCACGNGGCTTCTTCGTGTAAACCTCGTCGTACTCCTTCACGTCCCCGCCGGTGCAGAATGCCTTCGTCCCCTGACCCGTGAAGACGATGACGGAAATCGTGTCGTCCCACGAAGCATCCTGGAAGGCGAGAATCAACTCCTTCAATGTACGCGTTGAATAGCAGTTGAAGGATTTGGGACGGTTCAGCGTGACCGTCGCGACCCCGTCATCCTTGGAATAGAGCACGTCGTGAAATTCGAGTTCCCCTGCATACGGCTTGAAATCATCCATGGCTTTGGTTTCCTCAATCGGATCAATATACGAATCGGTTCATGCCATACTTGGCAACCTTCACTCCTAGGGTACTCAGCGATTCCCGGAATTCCTGCACGGAGTCCCCGGGTTCCGCCTGGCTCTCAAGTGGTGACAGGTAAACGATGTCCTCTTTCGACAACGGCATACTTTCCAGGAAATCGACGGTCTCTCCGATACCGCCGNCTCCGACGAGAAGCGTGATTCCCAGGGACAGGGCCGCGTCCTTGACCCGGTGTATNGTCGCNGCGGCNTCAGCAAGGGTTCCCGGTTTTCGAAGGGAGTTGTACAAGGAAGGGCTTCCCGTCTCAAGACCGAAGGTGACGCGCCTCAGGCCGGAAGAGGCAAGTTGACGAAGATCCCTGACGGATTTCGTCCTGTGCAAACGCGCATCGGTAAAGGCGTGGAAATCCTTTCCCGGAAAAAGTTCACGCGCGATTTCCATCATGGCTAGTAGCTTGGAAAGGGGAACGGACAGGGCGTTCGCGTCACCAAGGAAAATGGAAGAATATCCGCCAGCGTCGATTCCCAGAAGATCCTTCACACTCCGAACATGACCCTCAAATTCATCCACCGTCGAAATGTGAAAAGGGATGTCCTGATAAAGAGAGCAGAAAGAACAGCGGTTATGGGAACAACCTATTGTGGCCTGCAAGTAAATGGCCTGGTACTGGTCGGGAGGGAGCACGGAGATCCGCCCGTAGATGGACCGGAACAGATCTCCTTCACGCGCAAGCCTCTCAGGAGTGCAGTCGATGGCGGGAAGCAGGCCTTTCCTCGCGGCAGGCGGAGCCGAATTGTAGAGGGTCTCCACGTTCCGGTATGCCCGGTCAATANATTCGAGNGNGGATTCNGAGGAGAGAAAGCCCGGATTTTCGTCAAACCTCAGAATGCGATTATCCAGTCCCCTTTTCAATAGCATTGAGTCTGAAGTCGCATATCGCAGCCTTCCCGTCCGGGAGAACGCCATGACGTCGCGGTTGCCCGTAAGGACGACGACTCCACTCTCCTTGGCGTTGAGCAGGACCGGTTCGCCGGTTCCAGGAATTTCAAAGCGGATCATCATCGGATCATCCAGATTCCAGCAAGAACAAGGGCCGCCGAAATGGACGCGTATGCAAGCTCCCTGTTCCCGAGTTTCTTCGGGTCGGCCGGACGGGTCTCGGTGTCAACCAGGAATGACCTTGCACCCAACAGGAGAAATCCTCCGCCGATTACCCAGTGAAGCAAACCGTGGAACGAGCAGACGATCGTCCCGGCGACCACGGCAAGGGACGATACCCGCACAAAGAGGAGCGCCCCCCGGGACCTCCGGAACCTCGCCATGACAAGGATCGAACCCAGGAGGAAATAAAGCCCGAGTGCACTCCAGAGAATCGTCGAGATCGTGTCGAAACGCCCGACCGCACAGGCGTAGGTAACCGCGGAAATTGAGGTGAGAGATACAACCCCCAACAACCTCGCCCAGGGACGGCGCTCTTTTCCCAGGACCAGGACAATCCCGTAAAGAATGGAAGGAACGGTTGCCGCGAGGGTCCAGGGAAGATCATTCGTCCGGACAATCAGAAGCGAGAAAGTAGCAATCGGAAGAAGAACTCCCATGCAAGCCATTGCAAGGAGCCGTCCCGCCCTCCCCGGTTCAATCCTCCATAGCCGCCGACAGGACCGAAGCGTCTGCGCCATGAACATCAGGGAAACAAACGCCGATCCGACAACGAGGGGTTCCCATGTAATTGCGAGAGACGCTCCCCAACCGCAAATCCAACAGGTCAAGGCCATCCACCAGGCACCATCTTCTTTCGGAACTTTGATCATGGAATCCATACCCGGGTAAAAACCTGCAAATGAAGGGCCAAGAATCCAGCGAGAATCACGTTGGACAGGGCTTCAGGAATTGGGAAATATGACTCACCTCCTGTGGAATTATTCTAACGGAAAAAGAAATCACGGTCCCGAAAAAACGGGGAGGGCTTCGGTCGATACCTGGTCACGGTTCCGCTCCCTAGATCACGGCCAATCCCTGAACCTCCACCTGTGCCCCCTCCTCAATAAGGCCTGCGATCTCGACCAGAGTCATCGCCGGGAAGTGCCTCCCCATGATCTTTCGATATCCGGTTCCCAAAGACTTCAGGCAATCGAGGTATGCTTCTTTAGATGTTACAAATATAGTAAGACTGATGAGGTTCTGCGGTTCCCCTCCCGCTTCGCGAACGACCTGGACCACGTTTTCCAACG
>PBRP01000044.1 GCA_002726655.1 Gammaproteobacteria bacterium | reverse complement strand
CCAGGGACCCAATGATTAACAGTCATTTGCTCTACCAACTGAGCTATCGGGGAACGTCAGAAGGGGGCGAATTGTATAGTGCAGGGAAAATCCGGTCAACAATCATTAGCCACGCTACTTGCAAAAGCGGATCGCCAGGGTTGGGCAAAACAGGTCAGTTCCATTTTCTATCTAAGCGACCCCAGGGGAAAGAATACTGACATAAGGCTGGCAACAGGAGGGTCCGGGCAAAAAGAAAAATCCCTGCGACTAGGTTATAGTCTTGAATGTCATGTTGGGGTCGGTCAAGCGTTTCGAATGATCCAGATGACTTGTGAACCATAAACTGCGTGGCGTTAACCACCGCTAGACCCTCGAACTCAATATAATCGCTCGATCTGGACGAACCCATGAAATCAGGCTTATTCTCGGTTACATCAGACTTTGAGCCCGCCGGTGATCAGCCCCAGGCGATTAGCGAGTTGATAGACGGTATCGAGTCCGGGCTGGCATCGCAGATATTGCTGGGTGTTACGGGTTCCGGCAAGACCTTCACCATCGCTAAGGTGGTTGAGCAGACCCAGCGTCCAACCCTGGTCATGGCACCCAATAAAACACTCGCGGCACAGCTATACGGTGAGTTCAAGGAATTTTTCCCACTCAACTCCGTTGAATATTTTGTCTCTTACTATGACTACTATCAGCCGGAAGCCTATGTACCGTCTTCCGATACCTATATTGAAAAAGATGCCGCGATTAATGAGCACATCGAGCAGATGCGACTGTCTGCTACCAAAGCGTTGCTGGAAAGGCAGGATGCGATTGTAGTGGCGTCAGTATCTTCCATATATGGTCTGGGGGACCCCGGGGCTTACCTGAAAATGGTCATGCACCTGGATCGCGGGGACCGGGTCGACCAGCGCTGGATACTGCGTCGACTGGCTGAATTACAATACACCCGAAATGAAACTGAATTACATCGGGCGACCTATCGGGTCAGGGGCGATGTCATTGATGTTTTTCCTGCTGAATCGGACCGAAATGCAATCCGCATTGAATTGTTCGATGAAGTGATTGAAGACTTGGCCTACTTTGATCCCCTGACGGGTGAAATTATTCAGCGCATGCCGAGAGCCACTATATTCCCGAAATCCCATTATGTAACGCCGCGCGAGACGATCGAAAGGGCGCTTGATGAGATTCGGGATGAGCTTGTCATCCGGCTCAAGTATCTCAAGGACAACAATAAGCTGGTGGAAGCACAGCGCCTTGAACAAAGAACCCGGTTTGACCTGGAGATGATCAAGGAACTGGGTTACTGCAGCGGTATTGAAAATTATTCCCGGTATCTGTCTGGTCGTGCATCCGGTGAGGCGCCACCTACACTTTATGATTATCTGCCAGATGATGCGCTACTCGTTATGGACGAGTCTCACGTGGGTGTCCCGCAGTTGGGCGCCATGTACAAGGGTGATCGCTCAAGAAAGGAAACACTAGTTGACTTTGGCTTCCGCTTACCATCGGCATTGGATAACAGACCGCTTAGATTTGACGAGTGGGAGAGTATGGCGCCACAGACCATCTATGTGTCAGCTACGCCTGGCAACTATGAAAGGGAAAAGTCCGGGCAGATAGTGGAACAGGTCGTGCGGCCCACGGGGCTGGTGGATCCGGAACTGGAAGTTAGGCCAGCCCTGACACAGGTCGATGATGTCTTGTCTGAGATTCGCACACGCGTTAAAAAAAATGAGCGAGTACTGATAACGACCCTGACGAAGAGAATGGCCGAAGATCTGACTGAGTACCTGGATGAAAATAGTATCAGGGTCCGCTATCTACATTCTGATATTGAAACTGTTGAGCGGGTTGAGATTATCCGTGATCTCCGACTTGGTGAATTCGACGTGCTGGTAGGTATTAATCTCCTCCGTGAGGGTCTGGATATGCCGGAGGTGTCGCTCGTTGCCATTCTCGATGCTGACAAGGAAGGCTTCCTGCGTTCTGACCGTTCACTTATTCAGACCGTGGGTCGTGCCGCGAGAAATCTGCATGGCAAGGCCATCATGTATGGCGATAAGGTTACTGATTCCATGCGGCGTGCAATTGATGAGACGGATCGGCGGCGCGAAAAACAGCTGGAACATAATCGGGTGAACAATATTGTTCCCGTTGGAATCAAACGGGAAGTCACGGATATTATGGAAGGCGCCCGTGGAGTCCCGGCGAAGGGGAGGCGGGGAACTGCTCGTGTTGCTGAAAAGAAAGGCCGTTATCGCGGTAGTCAACTCAGCCAGGAAGCGCTGGAAAAAGAGATACTCAGCCTTGAAAAGCAAATGTTTGCTGAGGCCAAGAACCTGGCATTTGAAGAGGCGGCAAAACTCAGAGATCAGATAGAAGAATTACGTCAGCAATTCGTTCGCGGTTAAGCCAAACATCGAATCAGAACTCGATGCTATCCGTCATGGGGTTGTAAGTAGTTTGTAATGATGCCTCGATGGGCCAGCCGTTCTATTGACTAACTGGGATTGGCTGTCTCATGCCACGCGATGGGGTTGTCCATTACTGGTAAGCGAACCAGTAGCAGACAAAATGTTATGATGGGCTTCTTCATGATAGCAACATCTCCTCATCAAACATTTCCAGGCCACGTATCCAAAGTAGCCGATGTTGACTGATGAACTCAAGGAAGAGATACAGGCTGCTTATACGCGCTTGCTCTCTGAAAAAGGTTTCAATGGACGACGCTGCCAGCGCCTGATGATTGCTGAGATGGCACGCTCGCTTGGCAATGTAGAGCCAGGCGAAGAAGAAAAGGGATCGGATGGTCCGAATATCTGCGTTATCGAGGCGGGTACTGGTACCGGAAAGACCATAGCCTACGCCATTGCTGCACTACCTATTGCAAAAGCCCTGGGGAAACGACTGGTTATTTCAACGGCGACCATTGCCCTGCAGGAACAGCTCGTGAATCTCGACCTGCCGGATATCAGGAAGCATGCCGCCCTGGACTTCTCATTTGTTCTCGCAAAAGGCAGAAGACGATATTTGTGTCTTTCCCGACTGGATCTTGCCTTGCAGGAAATGGGTTCGCTTAACCAGACACTGGCACTATACGATGATGAAAGATTTGAGCCCGATGAATCCCATCGCGTCCTGTATCAGGACATGATGGAAAGCCTTGGTCGAGGGCAATGGGATGGAGATCGTGATGGCTGGCAGGCTGAAATTGACAATGCTGCTTGGTTCAGGGTTAGTACCGATCATGTGCAATGCACCGGCAGACGATGTTCGCACTACGACAATTGCTTCTTTTACCGTGCCAGGGAACGAATCCATAAAGTAGATTGCGTTGTGACCAATCACGACCTCGTCCTGTCAGACATTATGATGGGTGGTGGTGCAGTTCTGCCGGAGCCTGAGGAAGCCATCTACATCTTTGACGAAGGTCATCACTTGCCGGAAAAGGCGGGGAATCATTTTTCTAATTTCATCGCCTTGAAATCCGCGCAAGGCTGGCTGTCACAAATCCCGGCAACCCTGCTCCAGATGACAGGGGAATTGCAGGACGTAGGTATTCTACCGGGTGGACTTGGACAGTTTGAAGAAGTGGTCAATGATGCCATTGCGGGAATTGATCAGATGTCTGCTTTGCTGGATCCGGTTCAGGAGGACGCAAAGCATAGCGATACCGGTTGGCAATATCGGTTTCCCATGGGTCTTGTGACTGATGAGATCGCATACATGAGTGGTGACCTGCTGCGCCAGTTCACGAGACTCACCAGCCTAACTGGCGGGCTGGTATCTTCGCTTGAGGAAGGTCTCGGAGATGCGGATGAATTTGATAATGAGCGTCATGAATACTGGCTGCCCATTGTCTCGGCTATGGCAGCCCGGCACGAATCCGCCATGGCTCTATGGGCCAACTACATGCAAAAGGATATGCCTGGAGGACCTCCCTATGCCCGTTGGGTTACATTCCGTGAAGCCAGTAGTGATAGCGGTGTGGAAATTCAGCTCAATGCCTGTCCTATTTCTGTTAGTGATTCGTTGAACGAATTGCTCTGGTCAAGAGTCTTTGCTGCAGTGGTAACCTCCGCAACATTGTCGATGGCGGGAGACTTTTCTCTCTTTCGGGATAAGGCTGGAATAGCGTCCGAAAACCAGTTTTCAACCTTACCCAGCCCCTTCAGGTTTCATGAGCAGGCAGTGTTAAATGTGCCTGCCATGTCTGTTGATCCAAGAGAGGCCGACCAGCACACTGAGCTGGTTTGCAGGCTACTTCCAGATATTCTGAAAGATGAATTAGGGTCATTGGTGTTGTTTACTTCCTGGCGACAAATGCTGGCGGTCATTGATGAAATCGATCCGGCATTTGCTGAATTCGTGTTGAGTCAGGGAACCCTGTCAAAATCAGAGATTGTGAACCAGCACAAGAAACGAATCGACAATGGGGAGGTCAGCTGCATTTTTGGTTTGGCAAGCTTCTCTGAAGGTATCGACCTGCCGGGCAAATATTGCGGACATGTCGTATTGGCAAAAATACCGTTTGCCGTACCGGATGACCCAGTTGGTGCAACCTTAAGTGAGTGGATTGAGTCAGAAGGTGGAAATTCATTCCAGGAAATTATGATCCCTGATGCCGCACTAAAGATGGCGCAGGCCTGTGGGAGGCTGTTGCGGACAGAGACCGATGTCGGGCGAATTACGATTCTTGATAAGCGGCTGATCACACAGCGATATGGCGCAAGGTTGCTTGATGCACTGCCGCCATTTCGTCGAGAGCTGGGAAATGGATAGAAAGGACTTCGATGAACTCGCGCTTTCAATGCGAGTTCAAGACCCGGGCTACTACGACGCGATTCAGGCAATTGCGGCGAAAATCACTGAAAGAATACAAAAGGCTCCCTTCATCGTTGAGGTGTCAGGCGCCCAGGGTAGTGGTAAATCTACACTGGCAAACTTACTGGTCGGGGTTTTACAGGAAGTAGATGGACTAAAAGCCGGTGCCCTGTCATTGGATGATTTCTATAAGACCCGGGAAACGCGACAGAAATTAGCAGCCGATAGTCATCCGCTGTTTGCTGTTCGGGGTGTCCCCGGTACACATGATGTGGCACTGCTAAACCGTGTCTTAGAAAGTGTTCGAGATCGGAGAACCACTAAGCACCCGGTATTTAACAAGGCCGAAGATGACCGGGATGCGCGGTGGCAGACATTGGAATCTCTTGACGTGCTGGTGCTGGAGGGCTGGTGTCTGGGTGCATTGCCGCAGCCTGAAAGCTTGCTGGAAATACCGGTTAACGAACTGGAGGCGGTCAAGGATCCTGGTGCCAGCTGGCGGCGAAAGGTCAATGGAGAATTAGCATCAGGTGAATACCGACAGGCCTTTGACTGTGACATGCGTATTTTTCTTGCCGTCCCTGATATGGACTCGGTATTGAAGTGGCGCCTGCAGCAGGAACAGGACCTTCCCCCGGGTGCAGAGGTGATGGATGAGGGGGCTATCCGGGAATTTATTATGTATTTCGAAAGGATAACCAGGGCGATGCTGGGTGACCTGCCGAAAAGATCTGACATCACGATCTTCCTCAATGAGGAACACAAGATCCTGGAATACCGCTAGCACCGGTTTTTAGGCCAGTTCAGGTTGCATTCAGCCTTGATCGGCTACGCTTGTCAGCACTCAGATTAGAAAGGTGATGACGATGAAGTCGAAATTACTCATCAGTTTCATGTTGGTATTGTTTTTTAGCAGTGAAGTGTTTGCCGTTGATGTGGAATATGATTTTGCTACGGTGATAGATGCAGAACCCATCTTTGAGACTCTACGTGTGAGTACGCCGAGACGGGAGTGCTGGGAGGAAGAGGTTACCTATAACGATCATGACTTCGACCGGAACGAATTCAGGGATAATAGGCATCGAGGTGTCAGCACCCTGGTGGGCGGTGTAATCGGTGGAGCCTTTGGCAATGCTGTTGGTCATCGCAAGAGAAACAGGCAGGTTGGCACTGTGGTGGGCGCTGCCCTGGGGGCAGTTATAGGGAACGCTTATGCGGCGCAAAAATACCAGGAATCCCCGCCAGTTACATATGGGATTGAGGAGAGGTGTCGCATTGTGGAAGATACTCATGTTGAAGAAAGGATCATTGGTTATAACGTGAGATATCGGTATAGCAACCACACCTATTCAACTCGCACAAAAGTAGATCCGGGTGATACCATCAGAGTTCGAATAGCAATCTCACCCATAATATAGAGTGACTCAGGAGTTTTAGATGCGACTTTTCGTTGTCCTAGCAATGCTGCTCATTCCAATGGCTGCAACCGCGGCATCCTATGATCCAGCTGGTTATTTGTTAGCCCAGAGAGGCCCGCAAAACCTTCTACCTCAGCAGGATGGTGCCAGAATCAGTAGCAAACAGGCCGCGTCCAGGGTTAAACAAAAGTACCAGAACAGCAAGATTCTCTCCATAAACCTAATAAAGGGCCGAGGCCCCGCCGTCTACAAGGTTAAGACACTTTCCGCCAGTGGTGTAGTCAAGTACGTCTTTGTTGATGGAACTTCTGGTGATGTTTTTGAATAGGATTGCGACGGATGACCCAGCACTTACTACTAGTTGAAGATGAACCCAAACTTCGTGAGCAACTCGTGGAATTGCTGGAAAAGAACCTGTTTACTGTGGATGCCTGTGAGGATGGACAGCGCGGTCTGCACATGGGGCAGAAGTATCACTATGACATAGCGGTCATCGACCTTGGCCTGCCGAAAATTTCAGGGATAGAAGTTATTGAAAGGCTTAGAGCGGAAGGAAAGGACTGTCCAATACTGATATTAACAGCGAGGGGGGATTGGAAAGACAAGGTGGATGGCCTGTCGGTGGGTGCAGATGACTATCTCGTTAAGCCATTTCATGTGCAGGAATTCCTGGCACGCCTTGAAGCACTAATTCGCAGGGCCTCAGGTAAGTTAAAGACTGTAATTGAGCACGGTCCCCTGCGCCTTGATACGAAAGGCAAACAGGTTGCTGTAGATGGCATAAAAGTGGATCTAACCGCCTATGAATTCAACTTACTTCAATACCTGCTGATGCGGCCAGGTGAAGTGATATCAAAAAGCGAACTGACTGACCACTTATATGACCAGGATTTTGATAGAGACAGCAATGTTATTGAAGTATTTGTTGGCCGCCTAAGGAAAAAAATTGATCCTGATAACCTGCTGAAGCCAATAGAGACGGTTCGTGGCCAGGGTTATCGCTTTAAGCCGGTAGATGCTTGAATAAACCCTATTCTCTACGCGCAAGACTCCTGATCTCGGCAACACTGGTGCTTATGGTGTTTCTTGGGTTGATGGGATTCGTGCTGGATAGGGCGTTCCAGAAGAGTGCCGAGCAAGCAGTACAGGAAAAACTGCTGATTCAAATATATGGCTTGCTCGCGGTCAGTGATGAAAGTGATGGTGAGATTTATTTGCCAGACCAACTTCAGGAGCCACAGTTTAACAGCCTGGGAAGCGGTCTATACGGACTCGTGATCGGAGTGGAAGGGCAGGAATTGTGGCAGAGCCCATCCGCACTTGATTTGCAAATCAAGCCTGCCGACACGAACAGTCTGCATCTTGACCTGAAACCAGGTGTACAGAAATTTGGCAGGGTCCAGGGAAATGGTGAGGATTGGCTGTTCTTCTTAAGCTATAAAATCCTGTGGCAGGGTAAGGGCGAGCAGAGCACACCCTACATCTTCATTGTCCTTGAAAATATGCAGCCTTTTGACAAGGAAATTGCAGGGTTTCGAAATAGCCTCTGGGGATGGCTGCTGGCGGTTGTGGTCATTCTGGTTGTAGTTCAGGCTGCCATCATGAGCTGGGGCTTGAAGCCCTTGCACAATCTTGCGGACGATCTAAAAGCGATAGAAGATGGCAAAGAGGATTACCTCCGGGGTGAGTACCCGGTGGAGATTGATGGTGTTACCCGCAACCTTAATTTACTACTATCGAGTGAGCGGCAACAGCGCGAAAAATACAGGACCACTCTAGCTGATCTTGCCCACAGTCTGAAAACTCCCCTGGCAATTTTGCAGGGAGCACCTGCCGAAAACATCAGGGAGACCATCGATGAGCAGATCCCCCGGATGAATGAGATCGTTTCTTATCAACTGCAGCGCGCGGTAACCAAGAGTGCTTCACTGATTCGAAAGTCAATCGAAGTAAAACCGGTAGCGGACAAACTGGTGGCAGCGATTACCCGGGTTTATGAAGAGAAATCCGTCGAAATTGAATCGACCATCATGGATTGTAATTTTTTTGGCGATGAACGGGACCTGATGGAACTGTTGGGGAACGTACTGGATAATGCATGCAAGTACGGAAATGGCCGGGTCAAAATGGCAGTGGGAAACCCAGGCGAAACTACGGCTGATCTCCTTATCGTTGTTGAAGATGATGGCGAGGGGATTGCCATGGCTGATCGCGATACTGTCCTGCTCAGGGGTGAGAGACTCGATACTAAAATGGCAGGGCAGGGGATTGGCCTCGCCGTGGTCAGTGAGATTGTTGATCGCTACAGCGGTGAAATCGAGGTGGATGAATCTATTCTTGGTGGGGCCAGGGTCACTATTAAGCTGCCCTGATTGCCAGCTGCTCCAGGACGGAAAACCATACTTGACTAAGGTTGGCTGGCGTTCTTGATGGCCAACTCTGCTTTCATAAAACGCTTTTCCAGCTCGCCCTGGCCCTGTTGGACAGGCCCCATGCAATACCATCGCTCTAGCAGCTCTGAAAGTTGCTCTCCCGCGGAGCGATCATCCTTGATGCCTTTGGAAAGTTGCTGGTCGAGGCGCTCAACCTGCAGTTTCATGCGGATGCCCCTGGAGGACTCAGGTGAGCTAATGTTGGCCAGCATCTCCATTCTTACACAAATATCTTCAGCCAGAGAAGATGCCGCATACTGTATATCACCGGATTGGGCACGCTGAAAACGGCTATTGATGATCTCGGCAAGTTTCTGTGGCAGATCAACCGAACCATCCCATTGATTCTTGATGTCGTTTATGTCCCCGCCATTTTCCAACAGATTGCAAAGCGCGGCCTTCCTCCTAAGTTCATCCAGAATACATTCTGAATTCTCAATTTTCTGAGCAGATTTTTGTGCTCTCGCCTCCTGGGCCAACTCAGCCTTCCTGGCTTGTTCGGCCTCGAGCGCTTTCCTGCTGGCCTTCTCGTCATCCCTCAATCTGAAGACCTGATCACATACACTTCTAAACTCCCTCCAGAGTTTCTGATCGGTTCCGCGATCAGTTATGCCTATTTCTTTCCAGGCGCTTTGAATTCTTTTGGTTGATTGAGTCAGCGATACGGTAGTATTGTTGCTGTCCAGCAAATGCCAGATCTCGCCAATGAGGTTCCGTTTCAGTTGATGATTTCGTTCTCTTTCTTCAGCCAGTTTGGACTGGATAGGTAGCAGAGAACCCTGAAATCTGTCCTGGATTTCCTGGTAGTGTTGGTGGGGTACATCATTGAATCGCTTCCATTCCGATTTTGCCTTCTTAATGATCCTTTCTACGGCCTTCCAGTTGACGTCCTGCCATGGTGTTTCAGCATAGAATAGCGTGAGGCTGTCACAGATCTTGATTCTTTCTCTCAGGTTTTGATCACCGCTTTCCCGCTTGTTGTCAAAATGTTCGCTACAGACTGAAAAGGCCACATCACCTGCCTGTTTGAATCGCTGCCAAAGCCTTTGGCCTTCACCCGAATTGGAGGGGCCAAGCTGTCGCCAGCAGTCCCGAAGTTCTTTGATGGCTTTGGCCTTTTCTTCTGGATGGATGTCGTTGTGCAGCTGCAGGGACTCCATCTTTTCGCATAGTTCCTGCCGTTTGGAATTTGTTACTGAATATTGCCTGTCTTCCAGCTTGCGAAGCTTTTCATCCAGTAAATGGAATTCTGCCTGGAGTTTCTTCGCATAGGTGCTAAGTGGTTGCTTCGTGAAACTATTTTTCAGGCGCGTGGCCTGCTTGATATCTCCCGCGTCCAGGGCCGCGCTCATTTCCTGGAGGTGGGCGCTGGGATTGTGAGCAGGAGCGGAGCTTGAAATATCAGAGTCGACCATAAAGCTCATTTACCCTGTTGGAAAGACCCGGAAATAGTATGAACTAGGTTCCGGAAGTGAGCCTTGAGGTTCTATATTTGCCATCTACATCTTCATTGCCGAAAGCCGGCTTCGGCCCTGAGCTGTCAGTTATCGGTCCCCAGCTGGTGAGGAGGCCTGATTTTATGGGGTGACGATGCTGGGTTGTTGAAAATGGCGCGCACAATCAATATTATCGACCGCTCTCCACGTGGGCCGAATCTATGGATTTTTCATTTTCTGAAGAGCAGAACATGTTGCAGGACAGTGTCCAGCGCTTCATAAGCAATAGTTATACTTTTGAGGAGCGACAAAAACTGATTCAGACCGAAGAAGGCTTCAGTCGAGAGAATTGGTCGATGTTCGCCGAACTGGGGTGGTTGGGGCTGCCATTTTCAGAGGAAGACGGGGGTTTTGGTGGTACGCCGATCGAAACCATGATTATGCTGGAGGAATTCGGGAAAGGACTGGTGGTTGAGCCCTTCCTTCCCACCGTCATCCTTGCTGGTCGCGTTCTTGCGGACGGAGGCTCACAGGAGATGAAAGAAGGTGTGCTGGCCGAGATTATTGCAGGGACGAAACTGGGGGCACTCGCTTTTGTTGAACCCCAGGCGCGTTTCAACCTGGCTGATGTCACAACAACCGCTACGGACGATGAAGCAGGTTTCCTGATCAATGGGTTCAAAGGCGTGGTTATTGGTGGACCCAGTGCAGACCTTCTCGTGGTACCTGCAAGAACTGGTGGCGAGCAAAAAGATGAAGATGGTATCTCGCTGTTTTTGGTTGCTGGCGATGCAAAGGGCGTATCGCGAAGAGACTACCCTACGATCGACGGGCTGCGTGCCTCTGAAATTACTTTCGAGAATGTATCCGTGGATAAGGGTGCCCTCATTGGTGAGCTCGGCGGTGGATTTTCTCTGCTGCAAAAATGCATTGACTTTGCGATTCTGGCGGTAGGTGCCGAGGCTGTTGGTGCCATGGAAGTCCTGTACAAGACTACCGTTGAATATTGCAAAGTCCGAGAGCAATTTGGTCAACCGATTGGCAAGTTTCAGGTTTTACAGCATCGAATGGTCGATATGTTTATTGAACATGAACAGAGCAAGTCCCTGCTCTATATGGCTGCTATGCGATTGGATGAGGGATATGGTGCAGCTGCACAGAAAGCAGTATCAGCGCTCAAGGTGCAGATCGGGAAGGGTGGTAAATTTGTTGGCCAGAACGCGGTTCAATTGCATGGTGGTATGGGTATGACGGATGAGCTGAATGTGGGTCACTATTTCAAAAGGCTCACCGTAATTGAAACCCTGTTTGGTAATGTCGATTATCACCTGAAGAAATACGCGAGCATTGATTAGGCTGCCCCAGTTGGGGAGGGCTGTTTACAAGAACCGTTGAGGATTGTTAATAAGAACCGCTGAGGATTGTTAATAAGAACCGCTGAGGATTGTTAATAAGAACCGCTGAGGGCTCTATGTCAGATACACCGGATTGGTTTTGGGAAGCTGTTGAGACAATACCCGAGTCGGGTTTTGTCGAAGTTGAAGACAGCGATATAAACTTCCTCAAGTGGAGTGAACAGGGGAACCCGGGACTGTTATTTGTCCATGGGCACAACGCTCATGCTCATTGGTGGGATTTCATCGCACCGGCATACAGGGATGACTACCAAACCATGGCTCTCGATCTGTCAGGTATGGGTGATAGTGATCACCGTGAAGAATATTCTGCAGATACTTATGCCCGGGAAATCGTTGCAGTCGCGGACAAAAATCAGATGCCTGACAATTCGATCCTGATAGCCCATAGTTTTGGCGGCATTATGGCGCTGCGGGCGGTGGCACAAAATCCCACCAGGTTCAAAGGTCTTGTTCTGGTTGATTCAGGCGTAAAACACCCGGATGATGAGAGCCCTCCAGATGCGGAACGCTGGTCGAAGCCGAAAATATATCCAAACAGGGATGTGGCGAGATCACGCTTTCGTCTGCAACCACCTCAAACCTGTGCCAATGAGTATCTGGTGCAACATATCGCGCGAAACTCAATCGAGCATATTGACGAGGGGTTTATCTGGAAGTTTGATGATGAACTGAATAACCGTTTTGCCTTGACAGGAGATACAGTTCAGGATTTAGAGTCCGTGACTTGCAGGATTGCACTAATCTATGGCGAGAACAGTGCATCCTTCAGTTCGAAAAGTGCGGCATACATGAAAGAGCTACAGCCTGCATTGGAAGTCTATAAGCTTGCTGATGCCCAACATCACCTGTTCCTTGACCAGCCTGTGGCATTCATGGAACAACTGAGTTCGATATTGAGTGACTGGGCCTAGCCCGGACATTTCATGAAGGCGGCTTAGGATTGTTGTTAACATGAGCAGTTTCAACGAGTTATGGATGATCTTCACGTTTTTCCAGGGGTACAGTTTGTACCTGATCGGTTTTAGTAAAAATCTGACTTTGCCTATTGAACAAACTCCCTTGAACCATAGCTACGGCTATGATTCTGCGGGCGTTAGCCCAATATGCTTTGCCAGATTTCTCCTAAATTCCGATCCCTTCATGAATTATCCGGGCATAGTCAATTACTGGTTCTTTACCCAATAGCGTGCAGGCTTCTCTGTAAATAGGCTGTACTTTCCTCAAGGCCGCCGGTCCTGTTCCGCATAAGCCACAGATCTTCGTGGCGATGAATTATCCTGGTCAGATCTTTGCGGAGTCGATTGCGGGAGATTTTTTTGCCACGGAAGATCTGCAGGCGATGGATGCCATGGCTTGCCATATCGATCGCGTTCAACAACTCACCACTGAACGGATTTCCATCAGCATCAGGGCTCATCAGTTTCGCCCGCGAGCGGATATCGGCAAGCAATAGCTCACATTGTTTAAGCTGTTTATCGGAAATAGATTGTGCACTTTCTGGCTCCTCGGTCATGTCCCAGAATAACAGCTGATTGAAGACGGTAGCATTGCGAAGCCTGGACTGTGCTGCGTCTGAGACTTTGCCCAGTTCAACCAGAAGGCCTGCGGCACAACTTGTCCCGCCCTTTAGGAAGGTTAAGTTGAGCCCCTCTTCGAGGTCCAGCCTGCTGCTACCCCTGGAATTCCAGCTCTGACACGCGCCAATCAGAAATCCAGGATAGCTAAAGGGCAGATACTGATGGTGTCCTTGATCTCCCCAGTCGGTGATCAAATATCCCTTCGCACCATATCTGAGGCCATTGCGAGCTGCATTGCTGAGGTTTGTACGAGCATTCGAGATTCTGCCGATGATTGAATTCCAGCTTGAAGTGCCCGGGCAGACATAAAACGGAATATTCTGTGCGGCCAATTGTTCACATTCCGTCTTGAACGGATGATTACTCTCATATCCCCAGTTGAGGGCGATCAGGTCCCTGGACAGGTGTTGCAGCATCTCCGGCTCTTTCAGAGCAATATCGCCCCAGAACATCATCCGTTTTCCACTGCTTTCCACCAGCTTTTGAATTTTGGCCATGAAGCTGATGTAGACACCTGTGGTCCCCAGTTTGCCGCACTTCTTCCTGCTCCAGCCCTGACCCAGTTCCCATGGTTCATCCCCGCCGACATTAAAATAGGGGCTGTCAAACAAAGGCAAGTATTCATCATATAATTCCCGCAGAAAAGCAAGACTTTGCCGACTGGGTTTGAGTGTGCTGCCAAATTTTTTGTGTTGGTTCGAAAGAGGATGAGTGAACCCGTTGGGGCATTCTGCCAGGTGGTGGTATTCAGGGTAGCGTAACCAACGCTCAAAGTGACCAAAGGAATTCAGATTGGGAACCAGTTCTATGAAACGTTCCTGGCAGTATGCCTTTAATTCCACCATTTCCTCGGCAGTCATTGGTGAGGCGTCAGCCCAGATCAACGGGTGCTGAACAAATTCAAAAGTATGCTCCGTATAGAGCTGTAACTGATTTATTTTCATCTGCGCCAACTGGTCTATCAGTCGATACAGGGTTTTCATGGATGGCACTTTGCAACGACTGATGTCCAGCATTACTCCACGAGTTGCAAAGTCAGGTTCGTCCTGCACTAGAAAATGGGACGCGGATGTGCCCGCCTGCTCGAGAATCTGATTCAGTGTGGTGAGTCCGTAGTAGATCCCCGGTTCATTTCTTGCGCGGAGCAATATGCCATCTGAGTCTGACTTGAGCTCGTAGCTGCCTACAGTAGTAGGTCCTGATCCCGGGTCAATAGTTAGTAACACCTGGTCCGTATCTGGATTCCCAAGGGTAAGGCTTAGGCTAACTGTTGTTCCATCAGCAAAGCGACGGATGGCATCTGTTAGCGTGTCTGAGCAGGGCTTCAGGAGCCTGATGTATCGCCTGCCTGTCAGGCTGAGTTCAGCTGAGGTTGTTTTTATCTTCTTGGCTGGAGGAAATAGTTTAAACGTCATCGACCTGATAAAGCGGAATTGAATTCTTATAGTATTAAGACATAATTCGTGTCAGATTCGTACTTTCTTTTAACAACTGGGAGCGATGTGGATGCCTACTTATATCCTGGCTATAGATCAGGGAACAACCAGTTCTCGTGCCATCCTTTTTAATGATTCCAGTGAAATACTCGGCGTGGCACAAGAAGAGTTCAACCAGTACTTCCCACACGATGGTTGGGTAGAACATGATCCTGAAGAAATCTGGAGTAGCACCATAAAGGTGGTTAATGAAGTTATTGCCTCCAGTGGCATACAAGCCAGGGAAATTGCTGCAATCGGCATTACCAACCAGCGCGAGACGACGGTGATTTGGGACAGGAAGACTGGAAGGCCGATTTACAGGGCCATCGTATGGCAGGACAGGCGCACAGCTGACTATTGTGATGAGCTGAAGTCTGAGGGGCTGGAAAGCATGGTCACAGGGAAAACGGGCCTGCTATTGGATCCATATTTCTCAGGTACCAAAGTAAAATGGCTGCTGGACAATGTTGATGGTGCCAGAGAACAGGCTGAGTCCGGAGAACTGCTGTTCGGTACCATCGATTCCTTCCTTCTTTGGCGGCTGACCAGGGGGAAATCCCACAAGACTGATGCAACCAACGCATCAAGAACACTACTGTTCAACATCCATGATCAACGGTGGGATGAGGATATTCTGCAAAAGCTGGACATTCCAAAAAGCCTTTTGCCCGAAGTAGAGGACTGCAGCGCTGATTTTGGCTTTACTGATGAATCCCTTTTTGGAGCGGCTATTCCGATTACCGGGATTGCGGGTGACCAACAGGCGGCGCTGGTTGGTCAGTGCTGTTTTTCAGAAGGCATGATAAAGAGTACCTATGGCACTGGCTGTTTCGTGATAATGAATACGGGCGCGACTGCCGTTGTCTCTGAGCACAAGTTGCTGACGACGGTAGGATATCGGATAGACGGCAAGGTTACCTATGGTCTTGAGGGGAGCATCTTTATAGCAGGGGCTGCGGTGCAGTGGTTGCGCGATGGATTAGGATTAATTAGTGACGCGGCTGAAACCGAGAATATTGCCACTGAGAATCCTGATGCACATGGTGTATATCTGGTGCCGGCCTTTACAGGTTTAGGTGCACCCTATTGGGATGCCAATGCCCGTGGAGCAATCCTTGGTTTGACCCGGGATAGTGGCGTTAAAGATATCGTCACAGCCACTTTACAGTCTGTATGTTTTCAGACCCGGGATCTGTTGACTGCGATGGCAGGGGATGGGATTAAACCAGATTTGATACGTGTTGATGGTGGTATGGTTGCCAATGACTGGCTTACCCAGTGTTTGGCGGATATTTCACAAATAGCGGTGGACCGCCCACGAGTGACAGAAACCACGGCTCTGGGTGTGGCCTATCTGGCTGGTTTGAGGGTCGGTTTGTTTGAATCCCTGGATGAACTGTCCGAACAATGGCAACGGGAGCGACATTTTGAGCCGCAAATGAAAACAGAGGTGAGTTCGATGCTTTATTCTGGCTGGCTTGATGCGGTAAAACGGGTAAGAAGTTAGCCTCATCCAGTCCTAACGCATTGAAATAAATGTATATACTCATTTGAAATCATCCAGAAAGCAAAAACTACAAAACCATTACATTCTCCTTACATCAGGTCACAACTCTCTCCCTCCATCTGGTTAGAATGCCCGTACTGACTGGTACAGGAGGGTCTGAGCTGCTTTGGAAAATACACTGACCCAACAACGATCCCGAATTTATAGAGTTGCAACATTAGCTGCTGGGATTTTCATACACCTGGTCGTTTGCTGGACGGTGCTCTCTATTGGCTATATGAGGCTAGAGACAATCCAGTTCCTCAGTCTGGCATCCTTTTCTGCGGCCGGTTTTCTCGTCCTCGCCCTGCTGATCAATTTTGAATGGAACCTCACACTTGAGGATCCGGACATGTCTTTGCCGCAGATGCTGTGGGCATTGAGCGTGGTCATCATGACCACACATTATGTCGTAGAGGTGAGGGCAGCCGTACTGCTCACCGGGTTGGCTTTGGTTGTTATGGGTGCGAACAGACTCAGCAGAAAAGAACAAATCGTATTTGCCGTATACGGCATTGCACTATATCTGATGTCTGTACTCTATTTGTCCCAGGTAACCAGCCTTGCCTGGGTGACAGAAATTGTGGTCATGATAGCTTTTGGCCTGGTACTGGTATTTGGCCCTGCCCTGTATCGTTTTGAACTGGGATTGATCGAAAATGTACTGGTGGAGAAGAACAAGGAACTCAGTACTGCGCTTGAGAGGATTCGTGATCTTGCCGTCAAGGATGAACTAACGGGGGCTTACAATCGCAGGCATGTTATGGACCTGCTGATTCAGCAAAAGGCGTTGGCTGATCGTGGCGGCTATTTTTTCACCTTGTGTTTTGTGGATCTCGATTACTTCAAGCGGGTTAATGATCGATTCGGGCACAGTACGGGAGATGCAGTTTTGCGGAATTTTGCAGGGGTCGCAGATTCCATTCTTAGAGAAGTCGATTGTGTGGCACGCATGGGCGGTGAAGAATTCCTCCTGGTCCTGGCCAGCACTTCTCAAAGAGATGCCTATCTCGCTGCTGAAAGGCTGGCTGAGGGTCTAAGAGATATGATCGTTAGCCCCAACGAACCGCAATACCGGATTACAGCTTCCATCGGAATTACTGAATATCGTCAAGGTGAAGATATTGCTGCAAGTCTGGAACGTTCCGACAAAGCACTTTACGAGGCGAAACACACAGGCCGTAACAAGGCTGTGATTGCAGATGCCCTTGAGGATTTAAGGGTCGGCTAAGAGGGCTACACTTTCCTCGCAGTCTGTTATTATTACTTGATACCCGTACGTTGACGAGTGTAATGGACAAGCGAAGAAGTCCCAGATATCCCATCAATGTTAATGCCTTGGTTCACCCCACTGTGGGTCGATCCTGGTTGTGTATGATCAGTGACTATTGTGCTGGTGGCATGCTGCTGGTCGAACAGGAAGGCGGCAGGTCACGCAGGGGTATACCCGGGATTAGTCCTGGCGAGATGGTTGGTATCCATTTCACAGTCCCCATAGATGGTAAAGATAAGCATTTCAGACTCGAAGGAAAAATAGTTCGCGTTATGGAGGGTAGTGTCGGGCTCAACTTCCCAAAGGGGATGGATGCAACCGTCATTGAAGCGCTCGGAAATTACACCGCACAGACATCGGGAAGGCCGGCACAACCCAAGCCTGGGAAAGTGCCCGAAACAGACACTGCTGCTAAAGGGTCGGGGTCGGTAAAGGCCTCTTCCAAGAACCTCTCTTTAGCAAAAAAATCCCCGTTCTTGACTGGGGGACTGCCTCCAGCTGAATCCAAAAAAATTGTTGCCGCGATTCGCAAGGGCGTCGCCAAAGTTCTTCCTGAGATGACAATCGCGATATTTAAGTACCTGGATGGTGAGTTGCTGGAGATGGCAAAGGACGCCAAATCCAATGCGGAGCAAAGTGAATATTTTGCAGCCATGTCTAATCTTGAGAAGGCCAAGAATTCAGTTACCCAACAGTTTACTAATGATGTATTGGACCAGATAGACAATCCGAGGGACCTGGAAACGCTTTTGGAGGAACGCAGAAAGGCGGATGAGGAAAGAAAGCAGGCGTCGGCTGCCAAAAGAGTGAAGTTGTCCCTGGTCAATACGGAAGAATTTGAAGACTGGCTTGCGGTAGCAAATATTATCGCACGCAGCGGACGGTCATATGAAAAATACATTCAGGAACTGCTTACCCGTATGGGCATGATGGTGGATTCATGGGGCCATTCTGAAGCTAACCCGCTGGGTGTTGACGTTGTATGTCACGCATTTGACGATGCCATCCAGACCATTAGCCTTCCCAAGGAAATTAGGCAGAAGGTCTACACAGGCTACGAAATAAAAGCCATTCCTCTTTTTCGCAAGTTATATATGGCCGCGACGAAACTGCTTGAAGACACAGGGCTCTTCCCAGATCTGGATGACGATTATATTTCAACGACAACGAGTGTCCCAAAGGCAAGCAGTGAAGAGGAAGAAAAGCCAGAAGCCGTTGAAGAGGAAGAAACGGTGGAAGAGGAAAAAGCTGCCGAAGATGAAGAAGAGGAGGAACTTCAGGATCTTCAGGACGAGCTGCGTGAAGAATTACAGTATCGGCGGAAGCAACGCGTATCAAAAGAGCCACGTGGAAGGCGGAGTGCCCAAAGTTCTCGTGGTCGAGCAAGACAAGCTGAGCCGGAATCGGAATCGGCTATGAGCAATATTTATTCTACTGTTCGGGACCTTCTTGACCCTCACAACGACCTCTACGAGGATGATGAATTTGAAGAACAGGACTATGTAGAACCTGAGGAAGTGCAGGACCTTTTACAGACGTTAAAGCACGATTTGACCGGGGGCTCGGGTCAGCGGATTCCAATACGACAGAGAATTCTTGATACCGTTTTAGCAGGTGGCAGGCAAAGGCGCCTTGCACCATCTTCTCTGGAGCGGTTGGATGTTGTAGATAACCTGGTGGAGACGATCGAAGAAGATTCAATGTTGTCTGGGAGTGCCAAGAACTGGATTCGTCAGTTGGAATTGACTCTAGGCAAAGTGGCTTCACAACAGCATGACTTTCTCAACGATGAAAACCCCCACAGGTCGCTGGAAGTCGTAAACAAGCTGGCAGCGCTCGGCGGGTCAGAATCTGCAGGTGTACAGCGCAAAGTTGAACAGATAATCGGCCAGATCAACGAAAACTACGACTCTGATCCTGCAGTTTTTGATTCTGCCCTGAATGAGTTGCAACCAATCATTGATCGACAATCACGTGCCTTCACTGGGAATGTGCAGAGGGCCGTAAAGGCAAGTGAAGGTCAGCAAACTCTGGTGAATGCACAGCGCGCCGTTATTGATGAGATAGATCAGCAGTTTAGCGAGGACCTTGTTCCAGAAGTTGTCATGAAACTGCTCCCGGGCTGGCGCAATCTTCTGGTCAATACTCATTTACGCCAGGGACAGGACAGCGCTGACTGGAAGCAACATGTTCGCGTCTTTGACCAGCTAATGCAGCAGTTGGATGGGAGTGCCGATACTGGCAGGCCCGACTATATTCCACCCGAAGAACTACTGGAGCAAATCGAGAGCGGGCTTGATTCCATTTCCTTCGAACCAGGTCAAAGGGTGCCTCTGGTTAATAACCTTCGGCAGATGCTGACCAGTGAAGAAAGCAGAAGTGCTCTGTCCATGGTCGATATATCTGATCAGTCCGCTGCCGAGACGCTCGGATTTGCCGATGTACTTAACCGGGATGATGATCGGAATCGGATTCGTGAAGAAAGGGAAAATGATTCTAGCTGGCAGCGGCAGCTAGACAGGGCACTGGGTCTTCATGTGGGCGAATGGGTTGAATTTGGTCAGTCAGGCCAGGAATCTGAAATAGCGATTGTTGCCTAGGTAAGTGATAACAATGCGAGGCTCGTATTTGTAAACCGCCGCGGCGTCAAGGTAAACGAATTAACGGTCGAAGAACTGGCGAGTATGCTCTTTGATGGAAAGGCAAAAATTCTTGAAGAATCAGATATTCCCCTGACCGACAGGGCATCCCATCGCATGTTGCAGAATATGCATAATCAAATCACACACCAGGCCACCCACGATGAACTGACCGGGTTGGTTAACCGCAAAGAGTTTGAACGTGAGCTGGCGAGAGTTCTGGATTCAGCCAAGCGAGACAATGCCCATCACGTTGTGGCTTTTATGGACCTCGATCAATTTAAAGTCATCAACAACACGGGTGGACATGATGCGGGCGATAAGCTCCTGGTGGATTTGGGCCAGGAACTCCAAGACAAGACGTCAGATAACACGATTCTCTCCCGCCTGGGTGGCGATGAGTTCGGTGTGTTACTTGAGGACTGTGGTAAGGATGAAGGCATGGCGGCCATCAAGGAAATTTGTTCTCTCGTTAAGGCTTTTCGTTTTGAGTGGGAAAAGGAAGTGTTTACGTTAACGACCAGCTGTGGTGTGGTCAACGTGGATTCCGAAACAGATAGCGTAAAGAAGATTCTTAGTGGGGCAGACTCCGCCTGCTATGTGGCCAAGGAGGCGGGCAGAGACAGAATTCAAATTTACGAGACTAATGACTCTGAAATGGAACACCGCAAGGGGATCATGCAATTTGTCTCACAAATTGATAAATCCCTTGAAGAAAACCGTTTTGTTCTTAATGGTCAGATAATTTCACCCATTGATGAGTCTGCCGGTGAGCATGCACATTATGAGGTCCTGTTAACCGTATTGGATGAAGATGATAAACCGCTGCCACCACAGGACTTTATCGTTGCGGCTGAAACCTATAACAGGATGGGGGCGATAGACCGCTGGGTAATCAAGAATGCGTTTAAGTTTATTGCCACCAACATCTTACGACTTGAACACCTGGGTGCGTTTTCAATCAATATCTCAGGTAACTCGCTGACGGAAGATGACTTTATGGAGTTCGTGCTCGAGCAGTTCAATGAATCACGCTTGCCTACATCAAAAATCTGTTTTGAAATTACTGAAACTGCAGCCATCGGTAACCTGGATGAGGTGATCGAATTCATGGAGAAAATGAAGGTGATTGGTGTCCAGTTTTCACTTGATGATTTTGGCACGGGTCTGTCTTCCTATTCTTACCTGAGAAATCTGCCGGTGGACTATCTGAAAATCGATGGTGTTTTCGTAAAAGATATCAAGACGAACCCCAATGACTATGCGGTCGTGAAATCGATCAATGAGATCGGCCACTTCATGGGCAAGAAGACTATCGCTGAATATGTTGAAAACGATGAAATTCTTGAAATTCTGCGCGAGATTGGTGTTGATTTTGCACAGGGCTATGGAGTGGGACGCAAAATTCCCATTACTGATTTGATCGCATAACTGCTGTTTTTCCTCCAGAAGCCGCATGACGTCCTGCGATAAATCCGAACGTCAAACCAGGACCTAGTGTGCCACCTGCACCCGCATAAACCCTCGTCATCACCGAAGCCATGGCATTACCTGCCGCGTAAAGACCCTCAATGATGTTACCCTCCCAGTCCAGCACCTGTGCATTGCCGTTGGTTTTTGGCCCGCCGTTTGTACCGATAGCGCCAGCCTCAAGCTCTACCGCGAAGAAGGGTGGCTCATTCAATACTCCGAGCGTGCAGTGAGGGGGCTCAAAAGATTGATCGCCCCAGAAATTGCCGTAAGTATCATCACCCCTGTTGAATTCATCATCGTGGCCTTTTAGTACTCCGGCGTTGAAGTGCGCCACTGTTGCCTCCAGTGTTTTACTGTCCAGGCCAATCGATTTGGCGAGCTCAGTGAGTGTCTCGCCGCTATGGAACTCGGGAGGAACAGGTGTTTTAGGCTTAAGCCCGAAAATGGGGTACTTGCTTCTGAAGCGACTATCGAAAATCAGCCAGTAGGGTAAATTGGGATAGTCAAACGCTTTGGCATCGAAGGTATGGAGTACCCTGCCTAGGGCATTGTAGTTTACCGCTTCATCCACGAATCGTTTGCCCGACCGGTTCACCATGATCGAACCCGGCAGGGTCCGCTCATTCTGACATAACAGATATACCGGTTTCGCGTCGCGGTGCTGCGGCGCTGATTGTAGCCTTGACATCATCCACCAGGCATTCGACATATTCCCTAACTTGGCGCCGACCTCCATTGCCATTATCAGCCCGTCACCTTCATTTTCCGGAACGCTGTTGGGGCCAGTCATGGGGCCGCGCAGGAAAGTTTGCACAAGTTCCTTGTTCCATTCAAATCCGCCGGTAGCTATTACCACACCTTTCCTCGCGCGTATGTGAACCTCGCTCCCTGCCTGTTCCGCCACAACGCCTACCACACGGGAGCCATCTTTATAGAGTTTGCGGGCACGGTGCTCAAAGTGAATTGGTATATTTCGATCCAGAACCCCCTTCAACAGGGCGCCGATGAGCGCCTGCCCCTGCCCGCGGCAGTCAGATTTTCGTCGTTCAGCAAGTGTTTCAGGATCCCATGCACCACCATACATGGCTTCTCTCATACTGATAGGGGAAGGTGCGCCAATCTTGGGTGGATTAACTCGCGTCGCCCAGTTGCCCAGTTGTTCAAACGGAAACACATCATTATCTAGGGAACGGCTCCCGTTTTGCATGGCACCCTTTGTGTCCGGATGATAATCAGGAAACTTTTCATACAAATGAAACCGGACTGGCGTGTGCTCCTCCAGGTAGCGCACCATTTCCGGGCCAGATTCAAGAAATGCCTCCAGCGTATCCGGGTCGAGCATGTCAGGAGCCAGTGAATCCAGGTAGGTCACAGCTTTATCCCAGGAATCCGAGACCTTGTTTTCCTGCTGATGGTGATTGTTCGGTATCCATAACATGCCACCAGACATGGCCGTCGTACCTCCAACCATACCGGACTTTTCAACGATGATGACTTCTTTGGCACCGCTGTCATGAGCTGTGATGGCCGAGGTTAGTGCGGCTCCGCCGGACCCAAGGACAACAACGTCAGCCTCGATATCCCACTTGATGTTATCTGCGTTCATTCGAACCCCCTGGTTACCTGGGAAATTTGAAGACTCTATTTTTGGCCCTCCTTTAAACCATAGTAATCTCATGTTTATCAAGCGATTTGTTGACCATAGTAATCATAGGGGCACTGATGCGTTAGTGAATTTGCAGGGTGCGCCCAAAATGGAGCCAGCGGGTTACAATATATCCAGTTACCCAAATCGTTATAGCAGCAGTGCTCCAAATGAAAGGCTACAGCAAAGGATTATGAATTTTTGGCTGAGATTAAGTTTGATACTTCTCCTGTTTAGTGGAAGCGCAGGCGCACTTTCATCGCAGAATTATCTCATTGGTCGAGGAATGGCAGATATAACGGGACCAGCCTTCGGTATTCAGATGTGGGGGTTTGGGCGTGAAGACCAGTTGACCGAAGGCCTTCATTTTCGATTGCGTACCCGCGCCTTTATTATCGGTGAACGAACTTCCAAAAAAGCCAGGCAGGGCAGACGCCTCGTATTTGTCAGTGCTGACATAGGCAGTATTGAACACAATATGGTTCTTGAGGTGATAGACCGACTTCAGGCGAAGTATGGTGAGCTTTACTCGCTGGATAATGTGATTTTGAGCGCAACACATACGCATGCAGGTGCTGGTGGCTATTGGCATAGTCGAACTGAGTTCGCGCTATCGGGCGCTTTCTACCCAGCGCATTACAACAAAATCATAGAGGGGATTGTCGATGCGATTGTTTTTGCCCACGATGATTTGCAGCCCGGCCGTATCTTGATTAATACTGGAAAGGTTGAAGCGGCAGGAGTGAACCGGTCCGTTGTTGCCTACCTGCAAAATCCGGAGAGGGAACGTGCTGCCTTTGCAGACAACACGGACAAAGACATGACGCTGCTGAAGTTTGTCGATGATTCGGGCGACATCGGGATGATCAACTGGTTTGCGGTCCACCCAACATCGATGACCTACAACAACAGGCTAATTTCAGGCGACCACAAGGGTTATGCCTCGCTCGAATTTGAACGCAGAAAAGATGTCAGCTACAACTCTAAAGAAGATTTTGTCGCTGCATTCGCGCAATCGAATGCCGGTGATGTCACGGCCAACCTGAATCTTGATAATACTGGCCCTGGAACCGACGATTTTGAAAGTACCAGGATCATTGGAGCGCGGCAGCTTGCGGTTGCTGAAGAACTGTTTGAAAACGCCAGTGAACTGTTGGAGGGCGATATTGATTATCGCCAGATCTATGTTGACCTTTCCAGTATGAAGGTAGATGAAAGTTTTACGCAGGCTGGAACCCAGACAACTTGTCCATCAGCTTACGGCTATACATTTGCCGCCGGGTCCACCGAAGACGGTGGTGGCCATTTCCTTTTTGAAGAAGGTATGGTGAACCAGAATTTTATACTCGACTTCCTGATTCGCTTCCTTACAGGTGCTCCAGAATGGACGCCAGAAGTGAAGCGGTGCCAGGAGCCAAAGGCTATCCTGTTTGAAACCGGGACAGGTACAGTACCACTGCAATCACAGATACGTGCAATCACGGTTGCCCGAATAGGGCAACTGGCTATTTTGGCATTACCTGCAGAGGTAACGACAATGGCTGGCAGGCGATTGCGGAAAACTGTTCTGTCTCAATTGGGGGGATGGGCCAGGTACATCGTCATAGCTGGCTACGCAAACGGTTATGCCGGCTATATCACCACGCCGGAAGAATACCAAACGCAGCAATATGAAGGCGGACATACACTGCATGGCAAATGGACGTTACCGGCTTACCAGGAGATCTCCTCCTACCTGGCAAAGGTACTTGAAAATGGGGATCCTGTGGAAGGCAGTATCGCCTACGATGACTGGCGTGGCAGGTCAACAGAAAAATTGCTTGAAGGCGGTGAGGATACTATGCCGGAGAGTGTCAGCCATGGTGAAGCCTTTCCCCTCACCCATGATCAATTTGTGCCAGGTGACCTGGTTATATCAGAGTTCTGGTCGGCGAATCCTAATGCCAGCTTCGGTACCAACCATGAATTTCTCAGAGTAGAGCACAAGCGCGATAAGGGCTGGGTGACCACTGCTACTGAAAGTGATTGGTCCACCAGGGTTCGTTGGCGGCGTGATGACCGGTCCGGGAGTTTTATTGCCACAATAAAATGGCAGATTCCATATAACCAGACCCTGGGGGAATATCGTATTCGGCATCTTGGCGTTTACCAGTCCCCAGATGATCAACATCACGAATTTGAGTCCACCTCAGAGACCTTCATCATTAGATAGTTGTGGTGACTAGCCCGAACATTTCACAAAGGCGGTCTACTGAGGTTGTTAACATGTTCAGTTTCAATAGGTTATCGAAAATTGAGAGTATTCTGAAGAATCCAGTTTATACCTGACCGGTTTTAGTATAAATCTGGCTTTGCCTATTGAACGAACTCCTTTGAACCATAGCTACGGCTATGAGTCTTCAGGAGTTAGCCCAATATGCTTCGCCAGATTTCTCCTAAATTCCGGTCCCTTCATGAATTATCCGGGCTAGAGCCATAACTATAACAAGCTTGGATCCAGCGGATGAAATGGCAGTAGCGTATATGGGGAGCAAGGAAGAACTGCACTGGTCAGCAGACACCGTCGGTGCAGGCAGTGCGAAAATTCATTTGAAGCCACGGGCGAGACAAAGCTGTTGCCATATGGATCATCTTGAAAATGGTGGGCCGTCCGCGACTCGAACGCGGGACCAACTAGTTAAAAGCCAGCTGCTCTACCAACTGAGCTAACGGCCCACAGAAGGAAGGGCGGTATCATACCGATTCGTGTCTAAAACTCAAGAATGAGTGAAGCCAATCTCGTCGATAATCATTGCAGTTAGATCCTGCCCACCGAGTTCTTCGATGGTCACCAGTCCGCCGGGGTTGATGACGTTAAATTCAATGATCCATGGGTAGACCAGGTCCAGGCCGACAAATTCAGCGCCAAAATCCTTGAGAAAAGCACCGAGTGCGATGCAGTAGCGAGTTTCTTGAGCGGTCAATTCGCACATTTCGCTACTTGCGCCCTGATGTAGGTTATTACGGTGATCATTTTTTGCGATTCTGCGATATTGGCCAATTGGTTTCCCTCCGGCGAGCAGAACACGTTTCTCACCTTTTTCAACTCCTTGAATATATGCCTGCAGGAGCGTGAACTGATCTTTATCTGGGCCGCACAGGGTTTCCAGAATCACGCGGGCATTGGCATCCTCATGACTTATCAGGAAAACTTCGCGTCCCAGGCTTCCCGCAGGCGGCTTTGCTATCCACATGCCCCCCTGCTGCATAATTTGATATAACTCTTCAGGGTCGGTAGAGGCGTAGGTTGCTGGGTACTTGAATTGACCAGGCCTGGTGGCGAGGAAATATTTGCTATTAAGGTGGGTTATTGTATCCAGTGAATTGATGATGTGTACCCTGTCACTGATTGAGTAAAGAAGTTGCATCTTGTCAAGGAAGGTCCGGCGAAATCCCAAAGACAGTAGCCAGAGATGTGAAAATATTGAAAGATCAAAAGACTCAAGTGCTGGAATCGAGTCGCCATCGTTCATTGCCCGGTTGAGGGTGAAGCCTTTCACCCTGATGTTTGAATCGTGCATTGATATAGAATCAATCAGGCAAACAGCAACGCCGAATCCCCGCTGTAAAAGCTCGTTGCCCAGTCGCAGGTAATTTCCATCCTCGATACTCTCAGTGTCTGCAATGAGAAAGGCAATGCTGTCCATATCAATTGGCTGGAAGTAGTGGAGCCGCGAAGTTTACCTCTTAACAGCCTTGCTCGCAGTAAGTCTATAGCACCTGCCCTTAGGGTATAATGAACGGTCCGGATTCTAGCCTAGTAGCTTTTGTGGGTAATGCTTCAGTGAGTAATATAGCCTTTGACGTCCCTCTGCATCAGAGCCACACGATGGCAACTGAGGAGATAGAAGAGTACAAGGATCGGATCAAATCCCTGCTCAAGGAAAAAAATGCCGTTCTCGTGGCTCATTACTACACCGATGATGCTATCCAGGCGCTGGCCGAAAAAACCGGTGGTTGTGTGTCGGATTCGCTGCAGATGGCAAGATTTGGTAACCAGCACCCGGCCGAAGTGCTCGTCGTTGCCGGTGTCAGGTTCATGGGAGAGACTGCAAAGATCCTGAACCCTGAAAAGCGGGTACTAATGCCAACTCTTGAGGCAACCTGCTCCCTGGATCTGGGTTGTCCTGTTGATGAGTTTTCCGCCTTTTGCGATGGCCACGCCGACAGAACCGTAGTGGTTTATGCCAATACCTCGGCTGCCGTTAAGGCCAGGTCCGACTGGGTTGTTACTTCCAGCAATGCGCTTGCCGTGGTTGAACATCTGATGGATCAGGACCACAAGATTCTCTGGGCACCAGACCGTTATCTGGGATCCTATATAGAGAAGGAAACAGGCGCTGATATGGTGATGTGGGATGGTTCCTGTGTCGTCCACGAGGAATTCAAGGCGCAGGGAGTGCGAGACATCAAGAAGGTATACCCGGATGCTGCGGTCCTGGTTCATCCGGAGTCCCCGCAAACGGTTATTGAGCTTGCCGACGTGGTAGGTTCGACCAGCCAATTGATAGATGCCGCAGGGGAATTACCCAATCGAGAGTTTATTGTCGCGACAGATAGAGGCATTTTCTACAAGATGAGGCAAATGGAACCGGGGAAGACCTTTATTGAAGCGCCCACTGCTGGTGAAGGTGCTACCTGCCGCAGCTGTGCTCATTGCCCCTGGATGGGAATGAATGCGCTCGATAACCTGGAGGCTACCCTTATTTCAGGTGACAACGAGGTATTAGTCGATCCAGCTATTGCCGCAAGGGCAGTAATGCCGCTGGAAAGGATGGTGCAGTTCGCAGAGGGTGGCGGTTGATCCGGGATTCGATAATCCGGGATTCGATAATCCGGGATTCGATAATCCGGGATTCAGTGTTTCGCTCTTAGCTCCCAGATTTCCTCTATTCGCTGTTTAATCTTGGCGTTCTGCTGGAAGTTCCCGCGGACGAGGGGAATCGCATAGCCAAGCTGCTTGATCGCCTGGTCAAAATTCCCGTTTAACACGAAGAACTCAGCTCTCGCCTGGTGCACCCCGGGGATATCGTTGGCAAGACCGTAGGCTTCTGCCAGGAGGTACCACAGGTACTCATCATTCTTGCGTTCAGCTGACAGGTTCAGCAGGAATTCTTCTGCAACAACCGGCCTGTTCGCGCTGATCAGGACCTCGGCATAGGTCATAGTCAGGGGGTAGTTTCCGGGATTAATTGCAAGGGCGTTTTCGAGTAACTCAAGGGCCTGATCATAGCGTTGTGCCTTGGCGTGAATATCAGCTTCCGCAATTTGAAACAGGATGCTGCTACCGTACTTATCCAGAAGAGGCCTAAGTAGGCGGGTCGCTTCATCTGTCTGAGAATCCTCAATAAGTGACAGTACCAATCCGTACTGGTTTGCATCTCTTTTCACTTCATCACGGTCATTTAGCCCTGCTTCAAAAAGTGAGATAGCCTCTCTTGGCGATTTGGTAGTAAGTGCAGTAACGCGGGTGCGCATCAATTGATAGGTAACATTGGGTGGCCAAGTTTCTTTGACGTATTTTCTGGTCTGGTTGTAGGCATCGGATATCCGTGATTTGGTCACCGGGTGAGTCCGCAGGAATTCAGGAACCCTGCTGCTGGAATATCGATTTGCCCGTTCCAGGCGCTCAAACATGTAGGCCATTGCGCGAGGATCCATTCCAGCCTCTACCAGCGTGTCGATTCCAACCCGATCCGCCTCTGACTCCCTGGCACGCGAGTGAGTGAGGTATTTATTCTGGACAAGACCTTGTGTCGCACCGAATGCAGCCATACCGGCATCGCCACCTACCGTCGTCATCAATATGACACTGGCCAGCAATCCAGCAAGATTAATAACGCCGGTCTTTTTGCCCGCCTCGACTCCCCGTGCGAAATGTCGCTGGCTCAAATGGGCGAGTTCATGAGCAAGGATGGCTGAGATTTCATGTTCCGTTTGGCCATAGGTGAACAGTCCATAATTGATACCAACGATACCGCCCGGTGCTGCGAACGCGTTGATAACGGGGCTATCGATTAGCACTACATCGAGCCTCCGGTCCTGCAACTGACTGTAGCTGGCAAGGCGATACATCAGGTGCTCCAGGTAATCCTGCAGGATTGGATCATCAAGTGTGGGGGCCTGAGCACGCAGGGAACGCAGGAAGTCCTGGCCAATCTCCCTTTCTTTTGCGAGTGAGACAATACCTGAAGTGGCGTCTCCCAATTCCGGCAGGTTTTGTGAATCCGCGGCGACAGCGCCTCCTGCAGCCAGAGACAAGGGCAGCAGTGAGAGCAGAATCAGGGCACTCAGCATGTTCATATATGTATAGCTATCCTACTTATGGGTCGGCACAGGCTGGAATAACTCTATCACGCTGTAAGGGTTTTATGGGGTGCGATCCGGTATCAAACCAGCATGGAGCACCCTTCGCAAATCTAACCAGGCTGAATACCTGTACCATATAGACCTTCCATTGGGCACTATGTTCAAACAAGAGACTGATTGGTTCTAGGCAGGATTTGCTCCCCGATCCATGGAAGCCGATTAGGCTGCTATAATTCTGCAAGTTACTGGAGAAATCAGTGGATCAGAACCAGCGTGCAGACATGAAGCTTGATGCCAGGGGTCTGACTTGTCCATTGCCATTGCTCAAGGCAAAGCAGGCACTTAATGGCATGGATAGCGGTCTGGTATTGGAGGTTATCTGCACCGATTCAGGGTCTGTAAGGGATTTCCAGGTGTTCTCGGAGCAAAGTGGTCACCAGTTGCTGCGCAGCAAGGAAGACGAAGGAACCTATTCATACTGGTTATGCAAGAAGTAGATTTATGTACAAAGTACTAAAAGGATGGATCGACCAGCACCTGTCTGATGAAGAGGCAGTGCTATTTGCCGCCATTCTGGCATTGTCCATTGTGATCATCGTGACCATGGGGGCAGTCCTTGGACCCTTGTTTGCGGGAATTGTTTTCGCGTACGTTATGCAGGGACTAATTAAAACCCTCGCCCGCTATCAGATTCCAAATGCTATCGCTGTTACTCTGACCTTTCTAATGTTTCTCGGTGGGTTCATTGGTTTCCTGTTTCTCATCATCCCGAGAGTCTGGCGTCAGTTGCGAGCGTTGTTTACGGAACTTCCCAGTATGGTCAACGAGAGCCAGGTATTGTTGGAAAAACTGCCGGAGAACTACCCAACCCTCATCTCACAACACCAGGTGGATACCTGGATAGAGATGTTGAACAGTGAAGCGGGAGATATTGGACAATGGATACTCTCGTTTTCACTTTCTCAACTACCGATTGTAGTCACGGTCGTGGTTTACCTGTTGCTGGTACCAATCCTGGTATTCTTTCTGCTGAAGGACAAGGACCAATTACTAGGCTGGTTCCTGTCGTTCCTGCCAAAGGAAAGGCCGCTGATGAACCAGGTCGGTGCAGAAATGAACCTGCAGATGGAAAATTATATTCGGGGCAAATTCATCGAGTTTCTTATTGCGGGAGGCGTGAGCTATATTTTCTTTGCCCTGTTCGGGCTGAACTATGCGGCCTTGCTGGCATTTCTGGTCGGTCTCTCGGTGATTATTCCCTACCTTGGACTTATAGCGGTGACAATACCGGTAGTGATCATTGCCTACCTTCAATATGGTTGGTCCGCCTCTTTCTTCTATGTTGTGCTGGGCTATTCGCTTATCCAGGGTACTGATGGTCTGGTTCTGGTTCCCCTATTGTTTTCGGAAGCAGTAAACCTGCACCCGATTGCCATCATTCTAGCTGTACTTGTTTTTGGTAGTTGGTGGGGATTGTGGGGGGTATTTTTCGCCATCCCCCTGGCCACCCTCATCAAGGCCACGATGACGGCCTGGCCGTCAAACAGGGTGGATGGCGATGGGGTACCTGATGAATAATAAAGCTGCCTTGTTATCAGCTATGACCACCGTTAATATGATCGACTTTTGTTTGGAGGCGCCATGATTTCTGGCAGTATCGTCGCACTGGTCACGCCGATGCATGAGGATGGATCTGTTCATTGGCAGGATCTAGAGGCATTGGTTGAGTGGCATATAGAAAGTGGGACTACAGCGATAGTCCCTGTCGGGACAACCGGGGAATCGGCGACGATAGCCGTACCGGAACATTGTGAAATCGTCGATCGCGTGGTTCGTTTCGCTAACGGGCGAATTCCGATAATAGCGGGGACTGGCGCAAATGCCACCAGTGAGGCGATTGAACTGACAGCAGCAGCCCGAGATTCTGGTGCTGATGCGTGCCTGCTGGTTACACCCTATTATAACAAGCCTACCCAGGAAGGCTTATTCAGGCACTATGAGGCAATTGCGGAAGCCGTGGATATACCTCAGGTACTATACAATGTGCCGGGCAGAACCGCCTGTGACATGTTGCCTGAAACCGTCAGAAGATTGTCGGAAATAGAACAGGTTGTGGCGATAAAGGAAGCCACGGGGGATATTTCAAGAACCCAGGAAATACTAGAACTTTGTGGACCTGAAATGATCGTGTATTCAGGCGATGACGCAAGTGCGTGTGAGCTGATGTTGACGGGCGCGAAAGGGACCATCAGTGTCACAGCGAATGTGGCGCCCGCCCAGATGGCAGCAGTTTGCAAAGCGGCAGTTGCTGGAAATGCTGATGAAGCGAACGCACTCAATGAACCTTTAACTGCACTACACGATGACTTGTTTCTTGAGTCAAATCCCATTCCGGTAAAATGGGCGCTGATGGAAATGGGGAAGATTGGAACTGGTATCAGATTGCCGCTGACGGAACTATCCGACCCGTATCACGACAAAGTTCGACGGGCGATGCGTCAGGCAGGAGTTACTGCGAAATGAAGCACCTGCCGATCACACTATTGTTGCTAACGCTTATCATCCCGGGATGCAGTTGGTTTGGTGCGGGCGAAATACGAGAGAGCCTGGAGAAGGGATCCAGCAAACCGGTGGAAATCCCAGAAGGTCTGGACCAGCCAAAATTTGTTGATGCCATGCATATTCCGGAGGTTCTTGATTCTCGAGGTCTTGCCGGGGTGGACTACGAAGTGGGGCTGCCGGAGGCGCTTAGCACGAGATTCGGTGTGGAGCCGATTGTCATAAAGAAACTGGGTGACGATCGGTGGATATTTCTTGATATGCCGCCTGCGGCGATCTGGCCGAAGGTCGTTCAATTCTGGGAGGCAAACAATCTTCTTGTGGAGGATATGGATCCGGGCACTGGTATTCTCACCAGCCGATGGCTCCCTGCTCGCGATGGAACCCCGGAAGAGATCTTCAGTAGCCTGAAGCAGGGTGATGTTTTTTCCAATTCCACCGGAGTCGGCAGTCACAAGTTTCGCCTGCGGGTTGAACCTGGCATTCGCACCGGAAGTACCGAGATATATCTTGAGCATCGGGCCGTTGAACAGGATGCGCCGTTTCGTGTAGATCAGTTGGAATGGGATGGCAACTCAGACAACCTGGAACTTGAGGGCGAAATTCTGACAGTCATGGCCTACTATCTCGGTGAAAATGTCAGCCAGGGAACCGTTTCCCTGCTTGCCACGGGCATTCAGGAGAGCAGGTCGCAGCTTATTCCAGACCGGGAAAGGCCGGTCCTGAAATATAGGCTGGACTTTAATCGTGCCTGGGCTACAGTTGGTAATGCACTTGAAAATGCCCGGGTTTCGATTGAGGACCTTGATCGGACTTCAGCCAACTATTATGTCTACTACAGCTCGGAACATTCGCCGGATCCAGGCTTTTTCAAGCGGGTGTTCTCTCGCGGTAAGAAGAAACTGGAAGGAGGAGAAAATCGCTACACTGTACATCTGGATAGTGAAGGTGAAGAAGTGCATGTAACGGTTTTCAAAGATACTGTGCTGGCAGAGTCACTGATAGCGGAAAGGTTGCTCAAGGTTATCAAAGAGTATTCAACTTAGTCCCGGTTCTGGAACCGGCCAGTTTGGTGAATTTTGACGGCACAATAGCAGCGTCATGTATATCGGCAATCACCTGGAAGTCGCCCGCTCGATGCTAAACTTTATGCGATCCTGGGTTAGGATTGACCTGTTAAAAAACCAGGAGAAACTCTATTAACCGAGCTATGTCTGAGAACGACCAGTGCGGATAGCCTCTCTTGGCAGCGGCAGCCGCGGCAACAGTACACTGATAGAGAATGAGAATACCTGCATTCTAGTCGACCTTGGTTTTACCCTTAAAGAAACGCTTAGAAGACTTAAGCGTCTTGGACGATCCCCGGATGATATCGATGCCATCATCGTAACCCACGAGCATCGCGATCACGTAGGTGGAGTGGCGCCTTTTGCGAGGAAGTACTCCACACCCGTATACATGACGCCGGGCACTTACGATTGTGATCAGCACGGGATTCTGCCTTCCCTGCATAAGGTGAACTGCCATCGAACATTCAGTATAGGCGGTATCGGAATTGAACCGGTGCCTGTACCCCATGATGCCAAGGAACCCTGCCAGTATATCCTCTCATCGGCTGACACTAAGATAGGAATACTCACTGACCTGGGTCACATAACTCCCCATGTAGAGCTGCAGTACCAGAGCTGCGATGCCCTGCTACTTGAATGCAATCATGACCCTGGGATGCTGGCCGACGGGCCCTATCCCTATCCGTTGAAAAAGAGAGTTGGGGGAACGCACGGGCACCTTAGTAATGAGCAGGCGGCAAAACTGGTTGAGAAAGTCGATCTGGGGCGCCTGCAGCACCTGGTGATGTCCCATATCAGCGAAAAAAACAACCTGCCTCAGCTCGCCAGCGAGGCTATGCATCCCGTGCTTTGTGACTGGTCAGGCACCAGCTACCTTGCGGATCAACAGGATGGAATTAACTGGATAGAAGTAGAGTGAGATGTTGCTTGTCAATAATACTATATTAATGTACAGTACTGTATAATAATACAGTATACCGGTCAACTTCCTGCCGATGATATCAGGCAGGTCCCGGTACGAAATAATATGGAGAGCAGCAGTTATGAAAATCAAACACATTCGATCTACTGACATCTGGCTATTGAGTAATGGCAATAAGGTGCTCTACCGTGGCAGGAAGAACCCCTGGCAGTCACAGAAAGTCATTGTTGCAGCGCTGCGACGTGACGGCCGGCGTCTGGTTGCCTAGCAGCCGTCTAAGCCCGACAGACTGCTAGCCTCGTTTTTTAGGATCGAGCCCGGACATTTCACGAAGGCGGCTAAAGAAAGTTGTTAACATGTTAAGTTTCAATCTGTTATGAGCTATTTTTTCGTTTTACCTGGAATCCAGTTTGTACCTGATCGGTTTTAGTATGGTCCGGCACCCCGGCAATCTGGCTTCGCCTATTGAACGAACTCCCTTGAACCATAGCTACGGCTATGATTCTGCGGGTGTTAGTCCAATATGCTTTGCCATATCTCCGGAATGCCGGACCACTCAAATTCCGATCCCTTCATGAATTATCCGGGCTAGAGTGTGGATGAAATTATTTGAATAAACCGTTAGGCTACGCGGCTTTCCCTGGCATATTTAGGAAAGCAGCAATAGATGAATGCAGTAAACCATGTCGTAGAAGTATCGGTAGAGAATTTCCAGGCCGAGGTTGCTGAGAAATCCAAGCAGGTCCCTGTCCTGCTGGAATTTTATGCTGATGGGGCCGAACCGAGCCAGCAATTGGCTCCGTTATTGCGTCGTCTGGCGGATGAATATCAGGGCAAGTTTATATTGGCCCGGGTGGATATTCAGCAGAATCAACAGCTTGTACAGCAACTGGGCGTACGTACTCTGCCCACGGTAAAAGTGATTTTTGAGGGCCAGATGCTTGAGAACCTGGAGGGCTCGATCGAAGAACCGCGCCTGCGCCAGGTGCTCGAGCAGATCACCATGAGCCCGATGGAAAGGGTGCGTGAGCAGTTGAATGTTTTCCTGGATGCGGGGGATCGCAACAACGCCATTGAGATGCTGCAGAAGGTTATCGCCGAAGAGCCCAATAACTATGCCCTGCATAGTGAACTCTGTGATCTACTAATCCTGGAAGGCAGAGTGGATGAAGCCAAACAGATCATTGCCAGCCTGCCACCAGACAGCGAAGGTATCAATAAGCCAAAGACCCGGCTCGAGTTTCTCGATGCCGCTGCATCCCTTGCATCTGTCACTGAGCTTTCAGCTAGTGTGGAAGCCCAACCTGAAGACATCCAGGCAAGGTTCGACCTGGCCTTAGCCTTGATTGTTGACGAGCAGGTTGAACCGGCGCTTGAGCAGCTTCTTATCATCCTTAAACAGGATCGAGAGTGGCAGGAACAAATGGCAAGAAAAACAATGATTAAGATATTTGATCTCCTTGGTGCGGGCAATATCGTAGCGACGGCATATCGACGCAAGATGTTTACCTTCCTCCACTAGGCTGCCACTTATCCATATCCTGGACATTCCTGTATAAATTTACAGCGGGGATGATAAACTTGTCGGGGTCAGTTCTAGAAAGGCTCCACTATGCTTGCTAACGCTCTATTCGTATCCCTCGGAATACTCATTGGCATGCTGGTCGCCGGCACCCTGGTCTACATTCTGATGAACAGGCGTTTGGCATTAGCAGAGAAATCGTCCCTGGTCGATGCTGCCATCGCTGATACTAGCCTGAAAACTCGTGACAGGGAGATTGAAACCCTGAACGCCCGACTGCATGAAAATCTGCTACTCATTTCGAAGACCGAAGCAGATCTTCGCAAGGCGCTTGTCTCGGAAGCGGCCCTGAGGTCTTCTCTTGCTGAACAACAGAATCAGAACAAGGAAAAGCTTGCTCTTCTCGATGAAGCAAAAGAACGAATGAACATCGAGTTTAAGAATGTCGCAAATGAAATTTTCGAATCTAAACAGCGAGTGTTCAAGGCGGAAAATAAGGAGCAACTAGGCAATTTACTGTCTCCCCTCAGTGATCGTATCAAGTCGTTTGAGGAGCGTGTAGAGAAGGTTTACAACGAGGAAAGTAAGGAGCGACATTCACTTATCAGAGAGGTTCATAGTCTGCAGGATCTCAATGCTCGAATCAGTAAAGATGCCATTAATCTTACCAATGCGCTCAAGGGTGAAAATAAAACACAGGGAACCTGGGGTGAAATAATCCTTGAACGAGTGCTTGAGAAATCCGGCCTTACCAAAGGCCGTGAATACGAGATACAGGTTTCGTTACAAAGTGAAGAGGGCCGGCGATTGCAACCAGATGTTGTAGTGCACCTTCCGGAAGGAAAAGATATCGTTATTGATTCCAAAGTTTCACTGACATCCTACGAGAGATACTGTTCGACCGAAAACGATATCGAACGTGCCGAGGCATTGAAACTGCATATCCAATCACTAAGAGCGCATATCAAACAGCTAAGCGACAAGGACTACCACAAGCTGGAAGGAGTAAAGACGTTAGATTTCGTTTTGCTGTTTGTGCCAATTGAGGCTGCCTTTTCGGTGGCTGTGCAGACCGACAATGAACTTTTTTCTGCCGCTTTTGAAAAGAATATTGTGATGGTTGCGCCCTCCACATTACTTGCAACCTTGCGAACAATTCAAAATATATGGCGTTACGAACAACAGAATAAAAATGCCCAGGAGATTGCCAACAAGGCAGGCGCTTTGTATGACAAGTTTGTTAACTTTGTCTCTGACCTGGAGGTCATTGGCTCTCGAATCGAGTCAACCCAGGCTGCTTATCGCGATGCCCACAACAAGTTAACTTCAGGCAAAGGCAATCTGGTACGCAGGGCAGAAGGGATGCGCGAACTTGGCGCAAAGGTCAGTAAGTCGTTGCCCCAGAATCTGGTTGAGATGCCCAGCCGTGATGAGGAGAGATTCAAGGCTCCTGCCGGTAGTTAATCAAGGTTCAAAACAGTGCTGCAGGCAGTTGAATTGGTATTTCACCTGAGAGTATTGGTACCCCGGGGATATTGGTGAACCTTATGGGCTTCATAACGGTCGACCCGTTCACATCACCTCCTGCATTGAAGCGAAAAATTATGGAAAATGTTCCAGTAGTGCCGAGGCAGACATGACAGATAACATGACCATTGCGAGTGATTTGATTGCTCAATACAACAAGGAGGGAATCCAGCGAATCAAGCTGGGTGTCACTGATGTCGATGGCGTCATCAGGGGTAAATACATTAGCCTCGACAAATTTGAGTCCATTGCTGCCTCCACCTCGGGTTTTTGTGATTGTGTGTTCGGCTGGGATCTGGACGACCAACTTTATGACAATGCGACATTTACCGGTTGGCATACAGCCTTCCCTGACGCGCTTTTCCGATTGGATCTAACGACAGAAAGAAGGCTCAAGGAAGAGCATGGCACCCCCTACTTCATTGGTGAATTTGTGCAGGCAGACAGGCAGACGCTTCACCCTATCTGTCCCAGAGGTCGTTTGAAAAATGTGCTGTCGAGAGCCGCGTCAATGGGTCTGGCAGCGAGAATGGCGTTCGAATACGAATTTTTTATCTTCGACGAAACACCGAGTTCCATCAGGGAGAAAAACTATCAGAACCTGGTACCACTTTCCGAGGGCAACTTTGGATATTCGATCATGCGCACGCTTGCTTTTTCAGACCTGTTCAATGAGTTCATGGACTATTGCATCGATCATGATTTTGCCCTTGAAGGATTGCACTGCGAAACGGGTCCCGGCGTGTGGGAAGCCGCTATTGCCGTGGACGATTGCCTATTGGCAGCTGATAAGGCGGCGTTGTTTAAGACCTTCGCCAAGGCTTTTTTCCAAAAACGCGGGATGGTAGCGACATTTATGGCCAAGTGGTCGATGGATTTTCCAGGCCAAAGTGGCCATTGCCACCAATCCCTGATGAATCTTGCCAGCGGCGACAGCGCCTTTCATGATTCAGATTCAGAACATGGGATGAGCCCCACCATGCAGCATTATGTTGCCGGTCAGCAAAAATTCATGAAGCCGTTCCTGGCCTTGACATCACCAACTATCAATAGCTACACCAGACTTATAAAGGGAGCCTGGGCACCGACTGCCTCAACCTGGGGAGTTGAAAACCGTACGACGGCGTTGCGAGTGATACCCGGGACGAGCAAATCCCAGCGGGTTGAATTCCGCGTTGGTTCGGCAGACGCGAATCCTTATCTGGTCGCGGCAGCGACACTTGGTGCGGGCCTGCTGGGGATTCACGATAAAGTCGATCTAGAACCACCGGTTACAGGTAATGCCTATGACATCCAGGATGAACTGCCGGGGGCGATGCAGTTGCCTGGAAATTTGCGGGACTCCACTGCCAATCTTGCGGCTTCTGATGAGGCCAGAGAGATACTGGGTGAGACATTCATTGACCACTTTGTTGCCAGTCGTGAATGGGAAGTTCGCGAGTACGAACGAACCGTTACTGATTGGCAATTGCGCAGATATTTTGAACTTATTTAGCGCCCTGGACTAAAAAACCTATGCGTTTGAGGACCTTCCTGCTTACTTTTTTTGTGGTGCCGCTGGTGTCGTCCTGTGGCGGTGGCGGCGGTAGTAGCACTGGCACAACGGAACCGGAATCGCAGGTCATGCAAATTTCCTTTATCGATTCTCTGCCGGGAAATAATGCAAGTGGAGTGGGTGTTGATAGCAAGGGGTTTAGTCTTGTTCATACCAGTGTCACTGGTGCTGAATTCAGTTATCAACTGGATTGCGATGGGCTCGATACGTTTACCGTCCAACGTTCGCTTGAAGATATAACGGTTGCATCTCTTGATCAGTTGGTAGACCACAAGTTTGTTTGCCCTGACGGATTAACTGCCGAGACTGCCTATACTTTCGGCGTTGCGGAGACGAGAGCAGATGGGGGTCAGCTTGAAGGTTCTGTTGAGTTTACTGCGGGTACAGACTCATCATCAATAAATGTCCTGCTGGAAAAGCAATCATCAAGGGAGGATGTTGATGCTTTCTTCGCCAATTACGTCAGCGGAGCCCTGCTGAACGAAATCGATCTGCCTTCATCGCTGCAACTGCTGATACTGACCTCCATTATAGACTTAGCTGAATCCGAGTGGGCTAACCTGGCGAACCCTGCAGGGTTGTATGATGTTGTTTCACAGCGAGTTCAGTACGGATCCATGCAGCCCGATGGGGTCTTTTCCAGAGAATTGACCGGCCTTGTTGCCTATCCGGATGTAGAGGCTGTCAGTACCTTTGAGAAGCGCACGGAAGTGATTCTTCTGACACATGCCACGGGTTCAACACCATCGGATCTAAATGAAAGTGATGCCTGGTATGTACTCGCTAACCTTTTTGCAGCACAGGGCTACCTGGTGGTTGCACCAGACAATTACGGTCGTGGTGGTACTGCTGCTTTTCCAGAGACCTATCTTCAGGCTAATCGCACCGGCCTCAATGCAGTTGCCCTGCTATCGAGTGTCGTCGAAGATCCCCGCTATGGATTTGTCTTCGATAACAGAGAACCGGTTAATCTGAATATCATCGGCTATTCCCAGGGCGGACACAGCGCGATCGCTAGCTGGCTTGAGATTGTTCGTGGACATGGCAGCCGCTTTCAGACCAGAAAATTGAGCAGTGGCGGTGCGCCGCTCAATCTCTATAAAACTGTTCGCGGGGTCATGCAGCATATTGATGGAAGCTGTGGTGGTGATGGTTACTGTGACCTTGTTGACAGCGAAACTTCAGTTCCGTTTGCTACCGACCGGATACTACCAGCGCTCATCAGCTATTCTGATACCGGTTTAACATCGGATGATGTGATTTCTGAAGGAGCATTGAATCCGGATTTTGTATCTGGGTTTCTGGGTGATGACCTTGCCTATGACAATGTCAGGATATTGATGCAACTCGGTAGTTTTACCAATGTGGTCAACAGGGGTGAAGTGTTTAGCGATGCCCTGGTTAACATCGACCTGTATCATTCTGAGTATGATCGACTGGTACCGGTAAGCAATACCCTGGAATTCGCATCGTTGCTAAATGGTACCGTCGCCATGACATTGCATGAGGATGTGTGTAACTCGCCGGGCTTCCAGATACTGTTCGAATCTATTGACAAGGTGGGTGTCGTACATACCATCTGTGGTTTGACTGTGTTGGATCAAGTATTCAGTCAGCTAAGATAGAAGAAGGGAAACCATGAGAGTAGGCATCTTACAGGCAGATTCGGTATTACCACAATTTCAGAAAGAGCATGGTGACTACCCCGATATGTTTTGCAGAATATTGGGTGATGCTGGTCTGGGTATCGAATTTGAAACTTATGCGGTGGTAAATGGGGAGTACCCAATAAATCCGGATGCGTGTGATGGCTACGTTATTACCGGAAGCAAGAAGAGTGTTTATGACGATGAACCCTGGATAAAGGATTTGTCTGACTATATCCGGCAACTCCATGGCAGGCGTAAAAAGATGGTGGGGATCTGTTTTGGACATCAGTTGGTTGCGCATCTTCTGGGTGGCAAAACAGAAGCAGCCTCACAAGGATGGGGCGTAGGTATTCACCAGAGCCGTATTGTTCAGAAAAAGGATTTCATGGATCCCGCGGTTGAGGATTTTGGGCTTATTGTCAGTCACAGGGACCAGGTGACTGAATTACCCGTTGGTGCGCAATTGCTGGCCGCAAGCGAGTTCTGTCCCAACGCCATGTTCGTAATTGACGACCATATCCTTGCATTACAGGGACATCCGGAATTTACCCGCGAATATGCCCTGGAACTCATGCAAATGAGAGCAGAATTACTTGGAGTGAATATCCTCCATGCAGGAATTGAGTCGCTGCAGCATGAATTACATAGTGACATGGTAAGCAACTGGATCGTCCGTTTTATCGCTGGTGACCCGGCCTGAGCTGACATACACGAATTAGAGTCGGCAGCGCGTCTCTAGCTACCAGAGCCATGCTGCTCCCCGTACGCCACTTGAATCTCCATGTTTAGCCTGCACGATTTTGGTGTCCACCCTGTCGGAGAAAACATGGTCTGCCAGGTGTCCTGGAACTTCAGCATAGAGGCTGTCCGTATTTGACATGCCACCGCCCAGTACTATGATTTGCGGGTCGAGGATGTTGATAACGTTCGCAATTGCCAGTGCCAGCATCTGGTGATAGGAGTCCATGACTTTTAACGCACAGGGGTCTCCGTTCTCTGCGAGTGCGACGATGGAGGCAGCGTCCTTTTTCTGGTCCGAACTTGTTTTATAACTGCGTTCAAGCGCGGGACCTGCAAGCCAGGATTCAACACAGTCATAGCGACCACAATAACAGGATCGTTTTTGCTTTCTGTCAGGTCTGACAGTCTCCTGGAGTTTATCAAGTGCCAGGGGGTTGTGCCCCCACTCACCGGCAATGGCGTTAGCGCCATTCAGCAGTTTCCCGTTGATACAAATGCCACCACCGACACCAGTGCCGAGGATAACGCCAAATACATTGTCAGCCTCAGAAGCCGCGCCATCGGTTGCTTCAGATAGGGTGAAACAGTCCGCGTCATTAGCAATTCTGACGGGTCTGGATAGTTGCGTTGTCAGATCCTGCCTCAGCGGTTTACCGTTCAGGCAGGTGCTGTTGCAGTTTTTCATCAACTGGGTTTTGAGTGAGACGGCCCCTGGCGTACAGATGCCGAGTGGCAGTGGTTCGGTGATGCCGGCTTCCTGCTCGATGTCGTGGGTGAGTCTCGTGATAGCGCCAATGACCTCATCGTAGTCCTGCCCTGGTGTATCAATTCTTCGCCTCAGACTGATCTCACCATCTCCACCTAAGATGATAGCCTCAATTTTGGTGCCCCCGAGGTCAATACCGATTCTGTTGTTTGCCACCTGGTCTCTTTACTGTAGTACGGGCATGAAATAGTACCAGAGCTATTGAGCTGTGCCATCAACTTGTGGGTTGGATCAGACATTTGTAGACTCGACGCATCGAAACCAGGGCAATCAATATCATGTTTGAAGAGCAGATGCGGCCATTTGACCATGGAGATCTGGATACGGGTTCATCCGTTAATACTCAGGCAACTGTGCCCTGTGCGTGCTGTTCGCCTCTATGGGCTAATCTGGCCAATACCACCAATATTGACAGTGAAGATCTGACCGATCCGACCTTCTGGAGAAGAAAGAACCGCTGTACTGACAAAAAAATGGGGAGCAGGATTTTTTTCAATGCAAAAGTACTGACGGTGGATGAGCTTTTCTCTGAAGCCACCTCCCTTGCCATAAAGAATGGGAAGATAGTGGCGGTTGGCGATGAAGAATTTGTAAAAGCCTCAGCAGATGAAGATGCAGAATTGATTGATTGTGGTGGTGGGATCGTCCTTCCCGGGTTTATTGAACCGCATATGCATTTCCTTCCGATCGTGGTACTTGATCCCTATGAGAATGTTGGCCCGTTTCGATGTGAGACGGTGGCAGAAGCGCTCAAAAAATTGAAGGAAGTGGCCGAGAGGTCGTCTCCCAACGAATGGATTATGGGGCGCCAGTTTGACCCTTCGCTTCAGGAAGGAGGCGATCTTCTGACAAGGAGTTTGCTGGATGAGGTGTCGACTGAAAATCCAGTATTTGTCTACAACGCATCCCTGCATATTGGTTATTGCAATAGCAGGGCTTTGGAAATTGCAGGCATCTCCATTGATACACCAGATGATCCATCTTCGCCCTATGGCAGGGATGCAAAAGGTAATCCGAATGGTGTTCTCATGGGTGGCAAAGCAATCGGCAGCGTTATCAGGCACAACTCAGGTCAATCTGTTATCGACCTGTCAGAAGGATGTCTTGATGTGTGCGCAAAGGCAAACGCTGTTGGTGTCACCACCTTTTGTGATCAGGGCACCGGTCTGATGCAGGGGGTCAAGGAATTGGATATTTACAAGGCTCTTGCACAATCCGGCAGCATGACCACCAGGCTGCGGTATTCCCTTAGTAACGCGGTGCAGCAGGGTTTCGATGAGTATGGAGTGGCATTCGGAGATGGTGATGAAGTCATTCGTGCCGCGGGTTGGAAAATAGTGTCCGATGGTTCAAATCAGGGCTATTCAGGACTGCAGAGGGAACCCTATCTGGGTAGCGAAGATAAGGGTATCGCCTATGTCGAGGCAAATGATCTTAAAGAAATGGTTCTTGATCGTGCAGAAAAAGGCTGGCCCCTCGTTATTCATGCCAATGGCGATCAGGCGATAGATAACACGCTCGATGCCTATGAAGCAGCCTTTGATGCCGGGTTGCTAACGAATACACCTTGTCGCATTGAGCATTGTTCGATACTTCATGATGAGCAAATAGATCGAATCGCCAGGATGGGTTTATCGCCAAGCTTCCTCATTGGCCATGTTTATTATTGGGGAAAAGCCATGCGTGACCAGGTGTTTGGTGAAGCGAAGGCCGCTCTTCTCGACAGAACAGCCGCATGTGAAAGGAAGGGAATCAGGTGGTCACTCCACTCTGATGAGCCTGTGACAGAAATGGGACCCCTTCGATGTATTGAAAATGCCGTTAGCCGCCGGATGTGGAAAGAACCTGAAAATCAACTGGCACCGGATGAATGTATTTCCGTCGAGGCCGCAATTCGCTCCATGACGAGAGATGCTGCGTGGCAATGCCATTCCGAGCATGAGATTGGCAGTCTCGAAGCTGGCAAATATGCAGATTTCATCATTCTGGACAAGGATCCAAGGGCAGTGCCTCCGACCGAAATAAGCAAGATCAAGGTACTGCAGACGTGGATGGGTGGCAGGAAGGTGTATGAGCAAACAGGCTAGCCTGTTTGCTCTGAGCCTTTTAACGGGTGATTATAGCCTTATTCGTCCTGATTTTTGACTTCAGTGCATGCAACTCCCGGCTTAATAGCTCATCACTCTGTAGCTCGTCGATCTCCTGGGAGAGTGTTTGATTGCCAAGTCCACAGGATTCGACCTGGCCTTCAACATCATCTAACTTGGATTCGTATTCCTCAAAACGGGATAGCGCCTCATCACAATTGACGTCATGCAACTGGCGTTTGACCCTTATTCTTGATTTAGCGGTTTGCCCGCGTACTATCAAAGCTTTTTGACGCGAGAGCGCCAGCTTCAGCTTTTCTTCGAGCCGATTTGTGTCATGACTCAACCTGCTGAGGGCATCGTCTATATGAACAAGTTCGGCATCCATGGATGTTACGGCTTCGTCATGGTGTGCCTTTTCAATTAGGGCAAGCTTCGCGAGGTCGTCTCTGTTCTTGGTTATGGCGACTTCAGCTTTGCTCTGCCACGCTTCAGACTCTTGCCTTGCGCGCCGGATACGCTCATGGAGTTGTTTTCTTTCTGCCACATAGTGTGCAGCGGCTGACCTTGCTTCAACCAGAGTATCACGGGTTTCGCGGGTGATAAGTTTCACCATTTTCCCGGGATCCTCTGCCTGATCGAGAACTGCGTTGAGGTTTGAGTTAATGACGTCTGAGAATCGATTAAATACACCCATGTTGTTGGTTCCTGTGTAATTAGTGGAGGTATAAGTTGCCAGTGACTGCAAGGGCATCGTCATTGCAGGAGGGCACTAATTTTTGAACGAACGATGTAAGACTGGAACTGAAATCAGCAAGGCTGATATGAGGCTCGTTCGCCTGAGTCTGGGCAATGATCCCGAAGCAAGATATGAACAAGGTCAAGGTCACCGTGGTGAACCAGTTGGTTGCCGGTCGAAAGTTTTTGATTGTGTATTTCATCTTAATTTTCTCTCCTGCATCGTCTTTTTGACTAATGCTATTGCACATACATTAATCATGCCAGCTCCTAATATTCATATAAGATGTTGATTAATAAGGGAATATGATACTGCCATTGAGCTGAGTTGTTTCTCAATCAAGGCAAAAACACTGTGAATTAGTGAATTTAACCAACTGAACGCCGGAAAACCCCTCGGAAAGCGGATTAGGCTATACTTCCCGCTCTTTTTTAACCGCAATTTCTAAATCTAACGGGGATAACTGTATGAATGGCGCTGAAAGCATGTTGGAGACCCTGGTCAATAACGGAGTTGACGTTTGCTTTAGCAACCCCGGTACATCGGAAATGCATATGGTGGCAGCAATGGGTAAAAGCTCGCATATGCGCTCTATACTGGGTCTGTTCGAGGGGGTTTGTTCCGGTGCAGCTGACGGGTATGGACGCATGGCGGGGAAACCGGCCTGCACGCTGTTGCATCTTGGTCCGGGCTTATCCAATGCTTCTGCTAATTTGCACAATGCCTTCAAGGCTAATTCACCGGTGATAAACCTTATCGGGGATCATGCAATCTATCATAAGGGATACGATGCCCCGCTGAACTCGGACGTGATTGGCCTTTCCAAGCCCGTTTCGCATTGGGTGCGCACCGCCGCAAGTGCCGCTGATTTACCAGGTGATGCGGCAGACGCTGTTGTCGCGGCCAATGTTCAGCCAGGTCAAATAGCAACCCTGATTGTTCCGGCAGACTGTGCCTGGAACGAATCAGTTGATCCCGTTGGTACGCAGGGCATGCCAGCCGCGCAGAGAGTTTCGGATGATGCGGTTAAGGGAGCGGCCCAATTGCTGGGTAACGGCAAATCAACGATTTTATTGATGTCTAATGCCGCCTTGTCAGAACGATGCATTGAATTGGCTGACCAGCTTTGCCAGGCGACAGGTGCGAGGTCGTTTTGCGATACCTTCACGACAAAAATTGCAAGGGGTGAGGGGCGGTGCCCGATCGAGCGCCTCGGATATTTTGCCGAGCAGGCAACGGAGCAAATCAAAGGTGTTGAACAACTCATTATGGTTGGCACCAAGGCACCCGTTGCTTTTTTTGCGTATCCAGGGAAGGCCAGTGAATTTTACCCGCCGGGTAGCACATTGCATACCCTGGCAGAAGTGTCTGAGGATGCTGAAGATGCTCTGCAGAAACTTGTTGATGAACTTGATGCCAGTAAGTTTAACCTGAGAAGACAGCAGCTGGTAAAGCCAGGGCTGGCGACTGGTAGCCTCTCGCCAGAGACTGTCGCCAGGGCATTTACAGAACTGATGCCAACTGATGCCGTTGTAGTTGATGAAAGTGCGACCGCAGGTTTTCTTACCTACCCCTTGAGTGAAACAGCTGAACCCCATGACTGGCTGTCCCTTACGGGGGGATCGATCGGCTTTGGTCTGCCCACTTCAATCGGCGCTGCAGTCGCATGTCCTGAACGAAAAGTGATATGTCTCCAGGGTGACGGCGGAGCCATGTACACGATCCAGTCCCTCTGGACGATGGCGAGGGAAAACCTGGATATTTGCGTGGTAATATTTGCCAACAGGAAGTATCAGATCTTGCAGATTGAACTGGCGCGAGTGGGGGCACAATCCATGAACAAGAAAACCCTGGATATGATGGATCTAGGTAATCCGGACCTCGACTTTGTGAAACTGGCCGAGGGGATGGGTGTTAGAGGGGGTCGTGCTACCAGTGCGGAAGAGTTCAACAAACAGTTCGCAGCAGCCATGAGTGAACCAGGACCCGTATTGATTGAAGCGATATTGGAGGTTGTGGACCTACCAATCTAATCAAGTTACCTGCCAGCCATCAATTGATCGATGCCAGGACAGAGCCTGTGGTTAAGCACCAATCATCTGGCCTTGACAGCTGAGCGACGAATATCAGGTTCGAATGTTTGGTATTTGCTGACATGTTTATCAAGTGGTTGTTTAGGCTCTGCCAGATACAAACCCCGTTCCGTGATGACGTCGTTGAATATGGCTGATTCACGATTGGCTTGTTGAAGTTCATCGTATTTTCGTCTCAAGCCCTCTGCATCTTTGTTAAGCAATTCGTTGGTCTCACGCAAACTGGTTATACGAGTCTTCATTGTTTGTTCAATCTCGCGTGCTTGCCTTGCAAGGTGCCGGGTCATCAACGTAGTCACCAATATCGCTGCCATGATGCAACTTGTCATGGCAATTAGAATTCCAAGCAACGGTCTTCCGGGAATTGATTCATAGGGTTTAACAGGCATGGTGATCTCTATCATGCTATCCAGAACTCTCGATCCTTCACTGGGGCAGTCGACGCATTCGTTGATGTGGCTGCCTGTCATCGAATAGTGCAGGACAGATCCGCTAGCCAATTCTTCGAATTCATAATAGGGTTGTGTCTCTGACGCCTTAAGCGCTACCAAAGCACTTTTTTCATATTCTTTTTGGAAATCAGTTACTTGATGCTCGATCCGAGAGTGAGGTGACTTGATGTGACGATGGTGTATGTCACCTTGGCTCGCTTCATCATTCTGTATCTTGTTAAAGGCCTGTAGCATCTCAGTATACAAAGCCGCCTTCTCAAGCGAGATGGACTTACTTAATTGCCAGTTAAGTTGACTGAGTTGTTAGTAGGTAATAATCCCTGAGAACAGAAAAACCGAAACCGACAATGTAAAAAGTGGAGCCTGTCGGAAGGATTCAAGAATTATGTAGAGTTGATTTAGAGTCTGATTCCTCATGTCCAACCGTTCTATTCAGTTTTGCTTAACTTTTTTGCCGTTCGTACTGTTTTTATATCGGTAGGAAAATGGAGGATTTTAATGTGCATGGTTGCAGTGCTGCAGTTCAATGATGGAAGCTGAATTTGACTATATGGTAAATGTCCCAAAATTCGCTTCAGGTTCCTGTTAGTCAGTCGATAAGTATGGGCAAGAAGAATAGACAATAGAGATGATTCTGCAGACTTCACATGTTACCCCGGAAGCGTTGGTTGCTGGCTGTAGAAGCCTGGTGTCACTACCTGAGTCCTGTATGAAAATAAGGACTGTGCTGGAAGATCCTGAGCATAGCAGGAGAGACTTAGCTGACTTGATTATGTTCGATCCATCTCTCAGTGCGCGTGTACTAAGAATCGTCAACAGCGCATATTATGGGCGCTCCAGCAAGATTAGCCAGATTTCCAGTGCACTGGGGATTATCGGAGAACATGACCTGAACAACCTGATCCTGGTGACTGAGATAAGGGATTCAGCAGCACAGGTGAAGTCAGGTTCGGAAGAGATTGCCTCGGGCAATACCAACCTGTCGCAAAGAACGGAAGAGCAGGCAGCAAGTCTGGAGGAAACCTCCTCTGCCATGGAAGAGATGACCAGCACGATTCAGCAGAATGCGAGTAATGCAAATGCTGCTAACAGTCTTGCGCAGGGAGCAAGAGGCACCGCGGAGACTGGTGGTCAAATAGTAGGCGAAGCGGTTTCGGCCATGGAAGAGATTAACGAGTCCAGCAAGAGGATTGCAGACATCATCGGTGTGATTGACGAGATAGCCTTTCAAACGAATCTGCTGGCGCTGAATGCCTCAGTTGAAGCAGCAAGAGCGGGTGATCAGGGTCGCGGCTTTGCAGTTGTGGCGGATGAGGTTCGGAATCTAGCCGGTCGAAGTGCGACAGCGGCGAAGGAGATCAAGGAGTTGATTCAGGATAGTGGTGCCAAGGTAGAGGAAGGATCCCGCCTGGTGAACAAGTCCGGAGAGACTCTGGACGAGATTATGACGTCAGTGAAGAAGGTATCAGACATTATTGCTGAAATCTCCACATCGAGTGAAGAGCAGGCGGCTGGCATTGATGAGGTTAACAAGGCTGTGATTCAGATGGATGAGATGACCCAACAGAATGCTGCCTTGGTAGAAGAAGCGGCTGCTGCCAGCGAATCACTTGGTGAGCAGGCAGTGGTGCTCGATGATCTGATTGGCTTCTTCGATGTTGGCGGCTCTGTTGCCAGACAATCGAATGTTCGTCAACTACCGGTTGCGAAAAAGGCGCCAGTTATAGCTGAATCAAGCATTGCCAAGACAGGCAGTGACGATGATGACTGGGCTGAGTTTTGAGCTGATCTGAGTGAAATTCCCAGGGTGCGTCGGTACAAAAAAGAGTCGAACAAAAGAGTGTACTCGAACAAGATGCAACCTGGGATTCCCTAGTGTTAGGACATAATCAAGTAATTGAAGTATTGGAAGGAATGGAAGTATTGATGAAGAACTTAATGACATTTTGTGTGCTTTTTCTTTTTGTATTCTCTGTTTCAACAGCCGGAGCTGCTGACAGTTTTTCTGAAGCGATGACTTCAGGTAGCGCCCACGTGATCTTCAGGTATCGACTTGAAAACGTGGACCAGGACAAAATGAGCAAAGATGCCACCGCATCCACACTCAAAACCCGAATTAACTTCAAATCAGATTCCTTCAATGGATTTAGCGTCTTCGCTGAAATGGATGATGTCTCCAATATTGGCGATGATGATTTCAATAGTCTGGCAAATGGAAAAGCTGGTCAGTACCCAGTCATCGCCGATCCCGATGGAACGAATCTCAATCAGTTCTATTTTGACTACAAAACGGACAATGTTCTGTTTCGCCTTGGACGACAGCGTATCCTTCTCGACAACCAGCGATATGTTGGTGGTGTCGGCTGGCGGCAGAATGAACAGACCTATGATGCAGCTAAGTTCGTGCTGACAGGATTAGCCAACAATGTCATCACCTATGCCTATATTGACAACGTATCCCGTATTTTTGGGCCGGACAATAGTAGTGTCTAGGCCACCGACTGGGACTCTTCCATACAACTGCTGAACTGGAAGTACAAGAGTGATGGCTTCGGTTCGCTGGTAGGTTATGGCTACTTCCTCGATATCGAGGATTCACCTGCCAACTCCAGTGCCACCGTTGGATTACGCTATCAGAATGCATTCAAGCTGGACGGTGGCTGGTCTATCCCCTTAGCGCTGGAATATGCGGATCAGTCGGATTACAAAGACAATACAGCAAACTACTCCGCTGGCTACTTTCTGGCGTCCATCGGTGTGAAAACGCCTGCTGTCACGGTCTCTATCAACCATGAAGTGCTAGAAGCCGATTCAGGCGGTGTATTTAGAACACCACTTGCAACATTGCATGCACACCAGGGCTGGAATGATAAGTTCCTTGGCACGCCAGCCGGCGGGGTTGAGGATACGTTTCTCAAGATTGGCGGCAAGGTAGCCGGGACAAAGGTTACGTTTGTCTACCATGATTATTCCGCTGAGAGTGGTGGTGGTGACTATGGCAGTGAGATTGACCTTGCGATTGGCAAGAAGATCAATGACCACTGGTCGATACTGTTTAAGTACAGTGCATACGACTCTGACGGGCATTCTGTTGATACGGACAAGGCCTGGTTCATGGTAACAGCCAAGTTCTGATCATGTAGATACAGCTGAAATACAAGGCTGGTCCAGTGAACGTCTTATAGACGGGAACTGACCAGCCTTTTTTTATACCATTGCCGTTGAATATGCCTGATTCAAGATACCTGCATACTTCACAACTGGTTATACTGGCCACTAAAATAATCCTCAACTTTTTGAGACAGACAAATACCAGTGCCGGAAACGTTTGTCTGGACGCGACCCGGTCTGGACGTGACCCGGTCTGGACATGACCCAATGGATACCAAGACACAGGACATCCTGCTCCGCATAGGCGGTGTCGTACTTTTAGTAATAATTTTCGGTGTCCCGGCTGTTATCGTTCCAATGGCAATGAAAGATGTACCGGAAAGGTCAGAGACGAAAACACTGACGACTTACCAGGAAGCAATCAACATCGTACAGAGGAGCTTCGACAGGCATGAACTCAATCATGGAAAGCGCCGATTGATGCCACTTCCAGAGAATTCTGCCGGCTGGATTCGGCTGATCAACCCCATGGGCAGGAAGGCGCCCGGCGGCGGTTTTGCCATCCTTGAGCAGCCAAACAGGGAGACCGGAACCATTGGTCTCACAGGGTCCCGTGACGCGGTTACAATCAGGCTCCCAGCATATAGATCATTGACCCAACAAAGTACGACCATTGTCATGGGGAACCAGTGAGAAGCATCAAACCGTGAACAATATAGAACGTCGCGTATTAGCGCTTTCGGTCATCGCGTTGACTCTGATCCTGTCCATGACTTTTCTGAGCGCCTACATCAGACTGGCTAGTTCAAGCATTGGGTGTTCACCCTGGCCCGATTGTCAGGCCTCAAACTACGCCATTGACCCCGAGCCTGGTATTACTATCACCGCAGACGACGAAAACAGAGGTCTGCGATTGCTGCATCGACTCATGGCCAGTACTTTTGCCGTTGTCGCTACCCTGCTAATGCTCTCTAGCCTCTTGTATCGGCAGCAGATTCACATACGGCCGACACTTGCCACAGTGTGTTTTGCACTAACGATTCTTCTGGCACTGGTGGGCATCAATACGCCGAATATTCTACTTCCGGCTGTTACCCTGGCAAACCTTACCGGCGGAATGTTGACGACTGCAATCGTCTGGTTGCTCGTTTTGCGACTGCGCAACCCTCCCGGTAATGCCCCTATGACAACCAGGCGCTGGCTGAACCTTGCCAACATATGGCTGGTTACTATTGTTATCGCATCAGGCGCCTGGGTAAGCGGGAATTTCGCCGCCGGCACCTGTACAGGTTTCCTGGACTGCGGACCCTTGTCAGTCGAACAGATGGGTAATGCATTCAATATTAGGACGGAACTAACGGAATCTGATGGAAGGCTGCTGTTATCAGATGTGCGTTTATCAATCGAATGGGGACATCACTTCTTAGCAATACTGCTCTGCATTTCTCTCATCGTTTCGGCCACGCTGAATCATAAAAATACGAGGAAAACGGTAATTTCTATCCTAACAATTACGGTTGGGCTGATCGCCCTGGGTATTTTGGAAGAACCGACGCTTCTCAGTGCCTGGATACATAACTTCTGGTCTTTGCTGCTACTTCTGGCAGTTGTCTACCAGTACGCTTCAAGCCAAGATTGACATTGCTCTCAGCTAACCTGCCCCTGGCGCAGTACTAAATCGGATAGGCGCTATCTACCCTGCGCCGCGCTCGGCAGCCTTTGAGAAGCGAAAGCCCGCATCGTCGTATTGCAGAAGCAAAACATCTGCCGGGTTCGCATCGATTACCTGTTCAAAGACCCGCAACCCATCCTTTCCATTCTCTATGGCCAGCCGCACCGATATCTTGCCTGCTACTAGGGTGAAATGCCTGTAGAGGGCGAGGACTCCATCGTTATGCAGACCAGCTGGTTTGATTACGCCTTCATGGAAAGGCGCATCATTTACGGCAAGGGATACATTCATTGAAGACTTTTCCCTTGGACAAACCTGCGGCGCACGCATATTGGGTCGCAATTTCCCTGCCTCCGCTTCACTGATGGGTCGACACTCCCCTATGAATAAACCACTGTGGCGAATAACCAGCTTTAGTTCCACTGCCGTATCGTCAGCATACTGATAGGTGGGTGAAGTGCTGAGATAAGCCATCAAGAGACCGATAAAGAGATAAAAGGTCGCCTGCGCAATCACTCGCGGCGCCCCCAACTCGGATAAGGTAACAAGCAATTTAGACACCCTCTTCCTCCAGCTGCTTTTTAATTCCTGTAAGGTGCGATCTGATTTCTTTCTCGCCCCCCTTTCCTATCCACAATTTTCCTATCCTGTCTCTGACATCAGCATATTTAAGATGTGGTTCTCTCAACCTAACAAGCCTTTCCTGTTGCAACTCCACACCTAGCCTGTGGTAACAATCATCAGACCGGCAGCCGGTCATCAGTACTGCCTCCACATCCTCCCTGCGACACAAATAGTCCATGAAGGAAGGGGGCAACTGGCCAATGCACTCCAGAGTTTCTGCAACAACCTGCTCATCTTCAAACTGCCGAACGTCTGTTCCGTAATCACAACCAATGACCAGTATTTTTCCTGCAGTGGTTCTTTCCCTGAGTTTTTCACGTGCTTCTGACAAAACATCAAAGTTCACGCGATCCACCAGGTTTATTCCGCTGTTCGCCTCATTGAACCGCTTGAAAGGCGTGACCGTCGGGCAGGCACCGGAACAAATTCCGCAGCCAACACACCAGTCTTCTTTAACAACCGCCTGCATATGGTTCTTCATAAAGTCATGGGGCTTCATATAAATTGCATCAAAGGGACAGTCCTGGTAACACCAGCCACAGCCATTGCAATAATCAGGATCAACTCTGGCAATGCTGCGTGTAGCACGGGCGGTCAAGGGCAATAGCAGCAGTAACGTAGAAAAAGAGACAAGGACTGCCCAGACAACACCTGGACCCCACATATCAATGAAGGGGAACGGGTTCATATAGAACCAATCCATCTCAATCGGCCCTAATACCTTGTCGAGATTTGCCCGGGGCATGCTGGTTGCAGGCATCAACAGGGAAATAACAATCAGCGCTACTAGAACACTGACGGCCAGCCGCCTTCTTGGTATAGACCGGGAATGATTGATTCTCTGGAGGTGAAAGAACATCCCCAGCAGCAATGCCAAAGGAATACCCACATGCAAAAAAATCAGTAGCGTAAAGAACCGGTCACTCACCACCTCCTGGCTAAGAAAGCCGAATGCCATCGGCTCAACGACGATCGGAATGGCATCAAACAGTGCCGCACTTGTCATTGCAATGTACTGGGCTTTTTCATCCCACACCAGCCAGTAACCACCCAGGTCGGAAGCAAACAGAAGCCAAAGCAGTGGAACCCCACTGACCCAGGAAAACCAGCGCGCACCCGCGTAGCGTTTCAACAGCAGTTCCTTGATCAAATGGAGCGTTACGGTTACGGCCATGGCTGTTGATGCAAAGCGATGTACGCCTCGCATGATACTGCCAATGTAGAATTGTTCATTGCTGATCTTTTCCACCGATAGCCAGGCGCCATCTATGCTGGTTTCAAAAAAGACAAAAAGATAGATACCGGTCGCCGTGATGACCCAGAATAAGTAGAAGGACAGAGCGCCGAGATTCTCCATCGGGTTCCAGTGGTTGGGAAACACCCAATCCATACATTTTGCGACAGGTTTCAGCATCAGGATCGCAGCGTTAACCGCCACTCCTTAAACAGTTGTATGCCAAAGACCAGGACACACATAAAACCAATGAATGTACCGATGAATACGGAATAGTCAAAACGATACTTGTCCCGCGCAGGGTCGTAGATAGTACAAAACAGGCGAATCTTATTGGATACGCCCTCAACCAACCCCTTGTCTTCCGAAGAGAATACCAGCGCCTTCAATGGGTCAATCAGCAGTGGTATGTCAAAATCCATACCGTAAACCTGACGGTACACCCGCCCCTGCCCATCGATGATGGAAGTCTGAATCAGATGATCAAAACCATTCGGTGACGGATAATAGATGAAGCCAAGATCTTCGCTCAAACGACCAATTGTTGCTTCATCAGCACTCAGAAACCGCCAGCTGGTGAGGTCAATATTCTGCTTTTTGGCAAATTGTTCCATCACTGGAGGCCTGTCCCTATGCACGTCAAACCCAACAGAGATGATATTGAAGGTCTCATTGCCAAGTGCTTCACGTGCCTTTTGAACCACGCTCGACAAATGCTGAGTTGTAGTTGGGCAAATGTGGAAGCAACTGGTGTAGATTAAGCTGATGACGAGCGGCTTGCCCGAATAGGAAGATAACTCCACGTACTTGCCGGCGGTATCCAGGAGCCTGTGGTTACCCACCAGCCGACCAATCACAGACTGACTTTTCTCGAGCGCCTCTTCACGGCCAAAGGCACTCATCTGCATCTGTCCATGATTCGCATCAGCCTTTATCAGGCCAGCGTATGCCAGGCACAGCAACAGGAAAATCCAGGGTTTCACTCGTAACATGTTCAGGGTTCTTATTTGACCAGCATCCTTGCTGATAACTCTCCCAATGCAAACACCAGGCTGATGAGCCTGGCGTTCTTCTAGCTTACAAATTCCCAGTCAGGAATCAGCTAATACCCCAGGTTTCCGCGAGGTATTTCCAGTTGATGAAATAATACACTGCAAATGCCGCAAAGAACACAAGCGCCAGGACCAGTGTACCGGGTACTGTAATTCCATTACCCAGTTTCTCGTAATCAGCGTCACTGGGAGGTGTTGCGATATGTGGTGTCGCCAGTTTTTCATCCGGCCCGAGCTTCCTGCCAAACAGCAATGAACCGACAATGATAAGACAGAAGGCGGCACCTCCCGCGACGGCCAGCGCAACCGACAAACCATTGAGCGCAAGCAACGTATTGGCGGCTGCGGGGAATTCGTAGACCTCACCACCTGTCATCGAGAAGGTAATGTCCCAATGCCGACGGGGAACACCGAGAGTACCAGCACCCATCAGGAACAGGGATACGCCTGCCATACCCAGGCCGAACAGATAAGGCTGCCAACTCGCCAGACCTTTCCAAATCAGATCACGGCGGAAAATAACCGGGACCAGCCAATAGGTCATGGCCATGAAGGCGAGTGTGGTGCCAAGAACCACGGTGGCGTGAAAATGCCCAGGAACATAGACAGTATTGTGAACCAGGATATTGATCTGCTCCGCGCCCATCGTTACACCCGAAATCCCGCCGAGAAAACCAAACCCGATCAGCGAGAGAAACATTCCAGAGAAGGTCGGATTACCCCAGGGGGCACGTCGCAACCACTCGAACAGGCCAGCGTTGATTCCCTTGGCACGTTGCGCCTGCTCAATGGAACCTGGGACAGTAAGCCCGTGAACCATGCTGGCCATAACCGCGAGATACATGGCATAGCTGGTGTTGAACATCTTGAATTCTGAGCTGACACCTGGATCCACCAGCAGGTGGTGTGCACTTGCAAGCTGCAAAAACAGGATATACATGAAAAAGGCCATGCGACTGACTTTTTCAGACATGGGTTTCGCACCAAAAACAATCGAAGCGATGGCATACCAGACCGCAATGTGAGCTGCCACATTAATCTGCTGTGACGAATGGCCAAAAGCCCACCAGATAAGGCGATACATCAGGGCATCAATTTCCGCCAGGAACCCAAGGCTCCAGAGCAGGGTGGGAATCAGGATGATTGCTCCGCTTATGATCGTAAATACAGCAATGATTGCTGCTGTGATTGCGCCAAAAGTGACCAGGGGAACAGAGCCCTCATAGGTTTTTTCTTCTTTCGCAACCACCAGCGTGCCGAAAAATACAAAGCAGCCCAACAGAGCACCTACTGCAAACAGTATAAGGCTTAGATAAAACAGTGGATGCGCATCCATCGGTGCATAGGATGTCATCATGACGCTTGCTTCACCACTCAGGACTATATAGTTATTCATGAGCGCCCCGATCAGCATCAGCGCAAACCCCGCCCACGCAAATTTCGGTACGGCAAGACGACTTCCCAGTATCACAGAAGACGCAAAATACAATACCGCCATCTCGAAAAATATAAGCCAAAAGATGAGCACATTGAGGCCATGCCCCGTCAGGGCCAGATAGAACCAGTCGGCGGGCAGCAGGTGTACAGCGGGCCAACGTGTCAGGCCGACTAACAGTCCATATATTCCACCCACCAGTAAAAACACAACAGCAGCGACCGCATTAGCCTTAATAAGTGTTTCCGTTGATTGGTATAGCTTGAGCCCAGTGTCAGGGCAAATTCTGAATTGTTCTGACATAACCCTACTCCACAACGATTATCTTGCCGATCATCATGTGATGACCGATGCCGCAATATTCATTACACAACACACTGTAATCTCCCGACTTGTTAGGCGTGAAGGTCACAACATGCTCGTACTTTGGAATAATCTGAATATTGATATTTGCTGGCTGGAGAGAAAATCCATGTTGCCAGTCCAGAGAGCTCAGGTGGAATCGATAGGATTCGCCTTTCTTTAACTCGACAACGGGCCAAAAATCCCAGAGTCTTGCCACCAGATACACATCACCACCGGGTGGTGGTTTCACAACCGGGTATTGCCGTGGGCCATCATCCTTTCTAACCGTATACTCGTCCACAAATGCCTGGGTCTGCTGCATGAACTTTTCAGGCGTGGTCTTGTAGGTCTCACTGGATATGTTCTGATCCCCCACCACATGCCAGAATGGCATCATGAAAGTCATTACGAGACCCCATAAGAATACGATGGTGATCCAGATCAACTCGGTGCGTTCAATCGGTTCATTCCACCAGATTTTGTCTTTCGGCGGTGACAGACTGGTCATTTCTTAACTCCTAGTTCTTGCCTGAATTCAAGCGGGCTGCTTCCCGGCAAGTGATTGATTTTGTGTTTGATATTCCGTGAGCGGGTTCCGGCTAATTAGCCAGCGGGACGCTCACGATCTCCATAATTCCCCAAATCAAATAGAGAACCGCTGGGAAGGCAACACCAATCGCTAGTAAAATGAACGGGTTATCCAGAATGCGTTGGAGGAGAGGAACAGATTCCTGATCTTCGTCCATGACTATAAATCCTTGCTGTTATTGGTTGAGGCGTATTGTAGACAGTTTTCCGCGCGGTATATTGACGCAGATCAAATGCCATTGGAATCTATACAACCTGCGCCTAAGCTATACCCAGTGACATCCCAACAATGTGGTCACGGCAATTCTATCTGGTGTGACTCAGGTCAATGACGGTCCGGTCAGACTGGGTGATAATCAGATCGTGTATGGGCCCAATGGCTGTCGATGACTTCCGGGATTATTGTTCGAAAACGGAGAAAACTTCAGAAATGCTTGACCAACTGCAGCACCTGCTTGTTCCATTGAATTTCGCGGACAGCAATGAGATTGCGATAGAGGCTGCGATTGAGATTGCATCAACTGCGCCCGCCAGGGTTACGCTCCTACATGTTATCGAACCCATCGATGTCGCCGAGGATTCTGAAGTCCAGGATTTTACTGAGCAACTTCGCAGCCAGGCAGACGAACAGTTATTGGCGCGGGAAAAGCGCTTCAGTGATCTGGATATTACCGTGACCAGCGAGAACCTCATTGGCAGCAGAGCCACAGAAATAATTAGATTTGCCAACAGCAACGAAGTTGACATGATCATTTTGAATTCACATCGAATTCAAAACGGCCAGCCAGAGAACGCGCTGGGCAAACTCAGTTATCAGGTTGCAGCCCTGGCCAGTTGCGCGGTCCTGCTGCTGAAATAGGGACCTGCAAGGTTTTTCCCCACTGCCAGGAAGTGTGGATTAACATTTCAAGTAAACACTCAGATCATTTAGATTAAAGAGCAATGATGTCTCTATGCATCAGGTTGCGTTGATCTAAATCAACAAAGTACCATGCTCCTAATGCTAATGTCCGGTGCTTAATTCGCCATATGCATTTGATGACGGCCTGGGATGAGGCAGAACGGCCAATATCTCGCCCTTAATGCGATCAGTGTATATTTTGTACTGTGGGAGCTGGCATCATGAATTTGCTCCTGGGCTAGTACATTAATAATTTGACGACTAGAACTTAAGATATTCAAACAAATACATTCAAGGTGGAAAATGTGAACAAATTTCTGTTACTGGCCGCAACGCTGGTTGTAGCTATTCAGACATCACCTGCTCTGGCAGACGCCAGCGGTGGTGAAGCAGCGTTCGGTACAAATGGCTGTGGTGACTGCCACTATACGCAGGGACCTGCGCGGGAAAAAACGATTGAAGATCAGCTGGCAAAAAAAGGACCGGAACTCTGGTATGCCGGCAGCAAATTTAACCGACCATGGCTGGAAGCCTGGCTCAGCACACCAAAACCTATTCGCCTGATGAAATACAATTCCCTCGAGGAGAAGAATCCTGGCGATCATCCGGCGCTTTCAGCTGGTGATGCGACACAGGTTGCAGACTTTCTGATGTCGCTCACATCGGATGTGGTCGTAGCAGGAAAAATCAAAGCCAAGGCTCACCCCAAGGGCAAACTAATTTTCAAGAAGAAGATGCCATGCAGTGGTTGCCACCAATATGAGGACAGGAAAAATGTAAGGGGAGGTGCTAGTGGCCCGTCCCTGGTTGGCGCAGGGAAACGCCTCAACCCGGACTGGATACTTGCCTATCTGACGGAGCCAACAGTTTTTAAGCCGGTGAAGATGATGCCTGTTTTCAAGGGGATACTAAGCCCCAAGGATATGGAATTTGTTTCTTCTTACGTGGCTAGCTTCAAGGGAGAATGAAAATGAAGAAATCAACTTTACTAATTGCTTCGCTGTTTATTGTCTTCATGACTGAGGCGGCTTGTGCCTCAGAACCGGAAGCTGTATTTAAATTCTATTGTGCTCAATGTCATGGACTGGGTGGTGAAGGGGATGGTCCGAATGTCACCGCCGATTTTGCCACCGACCCCAGAAACTTTACCAAGACCGCCGAGATGGAGAAGCTCTCGGACGCCGATATCAAGAACGTCATTCTTGACGGTGGCCCGGCCCTAAGCAAATCTGCACTAATGCCACCCTGGTCCAAGACATTGACCGGGCAGGAAGTCGATGGCCTGGTGCAGGTACTAAGAGGTTTTTGCAAATGTAAGGGTGCGCCCTAGGTGAGCGAGCAGGTGCGGGAGGACAAAAAACCCTGGACGTTTAAGGGCAAAAACCTCGCGGACATCCTGATATTTATCGGCATGCTGATAAACGCGGTCGTCATCATTCTCATCCTATACTTTTTTGTAATCTGAAGTTCTTACAAATTGAAGCTCTTGTGAGTCGAAGTTCTTATGCATAGTGAAAGTTCTAAAGTTTGGATCGGCCCAACGATATTTTTTTTGACCCTCGTTGCTATCGTTGGTCTTTTTATCTGGTTTTTGTGAGGTAGTAAATGAAGTCCCCAATAGTTGCATTTGCAGTAGGCCTCGTCGCTTTCTCACTGGTTTTTGTGACCATGGACTATGTCGTCATGGACATGCAGGGCTTATCTTTGATATTTGAACTGGATGGGGCCGCTCACGAAGCGGTCACCGAGGAGTAAGAAGTGATCAATTACGTCGTACGATCAACGCCGTTAATGGCACTTTTCGTAATTTTTTGCCTCCTGGTTCCGGATATGTCTCTCGCTGAAGAAGTGAGCGATGTCTCCCAAGTGACAGTGCCCGAGCTGGATGCCTCTGACTACCCACAAATTGCCGGGGTCAATGGCAGGATCGCCGTATGGCTCGCCGCCCAGCTTCACCTGTGGTTTGCGGCTTTTGTACTGGCGGTTCCAATTTTTGTCTTCATTATCGAAGCCATTGGCATGTGGACCCGCGACCAGCGCTACGACGAGATGGCCTATGAATTCATCAAGGTCAGCATTACTGCCTATTCGCTGACCGCAATACTCGGAGGGTTGCTTGCATTTAACCTCTTCATCTTTTATCCCCACGTGATGAACTATCTGACCGGGATATTCAGTGAGAGTATGTTCGCCTATGCGCTGCTCTTCTTTGCTGAAAGTGCGATCCTCTATCTCTACTACTATGGCTGGCACTGGCTACAGGGTGCAAACAGAAAGTGGATCCATCTGACGCTGGGACTTGCACTTAATGCCGTGGGCACCCTTCTGATGTTCCTGGCGAATGCCTGGTTAACCTTTATGATGAGCCCCAACGGTATTGATGCGGCTGGCACGTTCAGCGGTGATACCTGGGCTGCTATTCACAATTTCCTGTGGAACCCCATCAACCTGCACCGGGTTATAGCCAATGTGGCTTTCGGTGGTTCAGTGGTCGGGGCCTACGCTGCATTTAAGTTCCTGTCAGCTTCAGATGAGGAGGAACGTGCGCACTATGACTGGATGGGATACAACGCAAACTTTATAGCCATTATTGCCCTGCTGCCCCTGCCGTTCGCCGGCTACTACCTTACTGCAGAGATTTACGCCTATAGCCAGCAGATGGGCATTACGCTGATGGGTGGTGTGTTCGCCTGGTTGTTCATAATCCAGGCCGTACTAATAGGCACACTGTTCATTGCTGCAAATTACTACCTCTGGTGCGGAATGGGTAGAAGTGAAGGCGCCTACCGTTACAACCCTTACGTTAAATACATCGCCCTGGTAATCGTTGCTGCATTCCTGGTCTGGTTCACACCACACACACTGGTTCTGACTAACGAAGAGCTTAAGGCACTGGGTGGTCCATACCACAAGTATCTTGGCCCCCTGGGTATTATGCCTGCCAAGAATACAGCGGTTAACCTGATGATATTGTTCACCGCCGTCAGCTTTCTCATCTATCGCAGATCAAACAAGATTCCAACGGTGAACTGGGTCCCGGCAGGAAATGCTATCCAGGTGGCACTTTT
>PBRP01000043.1 GCA_002726655.1 Gammaproteobacteria bacterium | reverse complement strand
TTGCAGGTGGATAGCGACGTAGTGATTCACTGCTGAAATTAGTTATTACATTTTGGATATCGGGTGCCGGAGGGTAGGGGTTCTCATTGGTGTTGAGCTTTATAGTATTGCTGCCTTCTGGCTGCTCTCCCGAAACGTAGCCCAGCATTTTCTTAATATTTTCTCTTTCGTAATACATGACTTCCTAATTGCGCGCACAGATTTGTTGCAGCATCGCAGGCCTGGGGTCAGCCACATACCCCTGATTGAAACTTGTGATACTCAGCGACTCACCGAACACGTCCCTGAGTTCATCCGTTTTCAGCAGGAAATTCGGATTACTGGGTTTGCCATATTGTTCGTTCCCCATCATGAAAGTTTCATAGATCAAAACGCCGTTTGTCGCCAGTGATTTTGCGATGTTACCGAATAGAGGCCGGTGTAAATAGTTTGTTACCACTATACCGTCAAATAATTCATCAAAAGGCCAGGGGCTTCCATCTTCAAGATTTGCCGATTGGATACGGCAGTCAGGATGGGATTCAAGATCGGTGATGCGTGTCACATCTATGTCGAGGCAGGTTACTTTAAAACCCTCTCCCAGAAGGTAGCGTGTGTGCCTGCCGGCGCCACAAGCAAGGTCGAGCACGTTTCCGCCCCTGGGAATGTACTTCACGTGTCTGACAACCCAGTTACTGGATTGCATAAGTACTGGCTGGGGTTAGTGAAATCATTCCTCGGGCCATGGGTCGTAGCTAACATCCAGGATCGTCATTTCAATATCGCCAATGGGTCTTTTAACGATGACATCGTCTCCTTTTCTTTTACCCAGCAGGCTTTTTGCCATGGGTGACTCCAGGCTTATCCAACCCTTTTTTAGGTCAAATTCATCAGCGCCGACAATTCGTAGCTGGCTGACTTCTGCTCCCTCATCTTCGAGTTTTAGCCAGGCGCCAAAGAATACCTTCTCCTGGTCGTCAGGCTTTCGATCAACTATTTCCAGATTATCGAGTCGTTTAGTCAGGTAACGGATGCGTTTATCGATTTCGCGCAGATGCTTTTTTCCATAGATATAGTCTGCATTCTCTGAGCGATCACCCAATGCTGCCGCATCCGATACCTTTTGCGTTACCTCGGGTCTTTTTTCCCGCCAGAGGTGGTTCAACTCGTCTCGAAGTTTACGAACACCCTGGGGTGTTATGTACACCTTGGAATTCATTATTTGCCTGCGATTTTGTCGATTTGTTTCTGTATCAACCGCCAGTCAACAACCTTGAAATTCTGAGATTGGGGTGTGCCTTCGGGAGACTCATTCGTGTCGTCGTGAGCAATGAAGAAACCGGATGGAAACCGAGGACCGTAGTTGATGCTACTGACATCAATTCCATCCGATTTACTGGTGCCGTCAACTTCACCATTTGCCTCTATTCTAAATGTTTCCAATTGTTTATTGCTAACCCTGTCAAAAATTGCATACCGGCTATTGCCCTGCGATGAAACCATGAGATAGCCCTTGCCATCACCGGAATCATAAATCGTCATGCCTTCAAGGTCTGCTCTTAAGGGTCCCAGCCAGCTCAGGCTTATGACTTTCTCAATCAGGTCCCCATCAGGCTGGGCGTCATATTTCCATATCCCTGATGAATCCTCCGCAATATAGAGCGTGCGGTAGTAGTCATCGACTACGCAGCCTTCGGCGTTGGAGTCCAGCTTAAAATGGCGAACCTGCTCGGCGGACCATTGCTTATCAGAGCGGATCATGAACTGGCGGACTTCACCAGCGCTATTTGTGACGAAGTAGTAGAGTCGGTTAGCGTCTTGATATAAACACAGTCCGCGAGCCTGGTGCATCCCGGTATCGGTATTCTCAGTTGTCAGTTGAACGAGCTTCAAGGTTCCCGGGTTGATGGTAAGCAGGGAAACGTAATTGTGCCACCAGTGGCTGACCGCGATGATTGGGATCTGTTTTCCTTCATGGGAGTAGCCGTAGCGGATATCAATATTATTTGGAGACCCGCCCTCCAGGAATTGTAGTTGTTTGCCCGCAAGGCTGTAGACAAGAATACCTACCGGTTTAGGTGGCGTTAGACTACTTTGTTTCAGAGTTGCAAGAATCAGTGATTCTTCAGGATTGTTCTTATTTACCCATACGGCAATATCATCCAGGGAATCTCCTGGGTAAGGGGAGGGGTCGGTTTCAATAGTTGCGCCCACGGAGAACAGGGAGAAGGCCAGCAGAATGGATTGCCAAAGAGGGTCAAACATTTTCGACTACAATATTTCCAGTCGGGTGATGAGCATAGCAAGCCAGACAGCACCGGCGATAATCAGGGAGAGCATTACCGCCGCGGAGCCGTAATCTTTCGCCAGGGCTGAAATTGGGTGGTGCTCCTTGCCGATTCTATCGATCGTGGCTTCTACGGCGGAATTGAGGAGTTCGACCACGAGCACCAGCAGACAAACTGCCATTAGCAGCACAAAATCAAGTAGAGAATCGGCTATCCAGATGGCGGCAGGGATTGCAAAAAGCAACATGGCTAATTCCTGTCGGAAGGCAGATTCCAGCTTAAAGGCAGCTATGAGGCCGTTGCGGGAAAAACGAGCTGCGTTAATAAGGTGACGCAGCCCGGTATTGGATGCTTTCTCGAAATTTGAATTTGCTTCCTGGTTCATTATTAATACTTGACGGGCTAAAGGGCTTGACAGGAGGAGTCGATAAATTGCCATAGGCCTCAACCCAAAGCAACTGGTATTGTAAGGGATTGACTGACCGTCAGTGGCTCTTGAATCACCTCAGAGTGCCCCCACTATAAATGGCAGTATGGGCGATTAGGTTACAAGTATGCAGATAGACAAATTTACCAGCAAATTGCAGGACGCGCTGTCTGAGGCGCAATCGATCGCGGTTGGAAAAGACCACAATTACCTCCAGCCGGTGCACCTGGTGCTTGCCCTGTTGAATCAGAAAGCGGGCTCAACTCAACCCCTGCTGGCACAAATGGGAGTTGATGTAGCCAATTTTCGAGAGGAACTGGATCACCTGGTTGAGACTCTGCCGAAGATAAATGAAAACCTCGGCGACATTCAGATGTCACAGGAGTTGAGTCGGCTGCTTAATCTGGCGGACAAATATGCCCAGGAGAGGGGCGATCAGTTTATTGCCAGTGAGGTTATATTGCTGGCCGCCCTTGAGGATAAATCTGAACTGGGAGACCTGTTCACTAAATACGGCATTCAGAAAGACCAACTCGAACGCGTAATTGATCAAGTCAGAGGTGGCAGCAATGTGGATGACCCCAATGCGGAAGATACCAGGCAGGCACTGGAAAAATATACGGTTAACCTGACGGAAAGGGCCGAAGGCGGGAAACTGGATCCGGTCATCGGGCGCGATGATGAAATCAGGCGAACGATTCAGGTTCTTCAGCGCCGAACCAAGAATAATCCAGTACTTATCGGTGAGCCCGGTGTTGGTAAAACGGCCATTGTTGAAGGGCTGGCACAAAGGATTATCGATGGGGAAGTTCCGGAAGGTCTGAAGGGCAAGAAGATCTTGTCCCTGGATATGGGATCTCTGATTGCCGGTGCCAAGTTTCGGGGCGAATTTGAAGAGCGTCTTAAGGCCGTGCTCAATGAGCTTGATAAGGAGGAGGGTAGTGTCATCCTCTTTATTGACGAGTTGCATACCATGGTCGGAGCAGGAAAGGCCGAAGGATCGATGGATGCAGGCAATATGCTGAAACCCGCACTGGCGAGAGGTGAATTACATTGTGTCGGTGCGACAACACTGGACGAGTACCGCCAGTATATCGAGTCTGACGCGGCGTTGGAGCGTCGTTTCCAAAAGGTGCAGGTGGATGAACCGAACGTAGACGATACCATCGCGATCCTGCGCGGCCTAAAAGAACGTTATGAGATTCATCATGGTGTGGATATTACGGATCCGGCGATTATTGCGGCGGCAAAGCTATCTCACCGCTATATCACAGATAGACAACTGCCGGATAAAGCGATCGATCTTATGGATGAAGCTGCCAGTCTGATTCGCATGGAGATGGATTCCAAACCTGAGGATATGGACCGCCTGGAAAGACGCCTGATCCAGCTAAAAATAGAGAAGGAAGCCCTCAAGAAAGAAACGGATGCGGGCTCTATTCAGCGTCTTGGGGATCTGGACGAGACCATCAGCGCACTTGAAATGGAGTTCTCAGACCTAGAAGAAATCTGGAATGCAGAAAAGACAGCGTTGCATGGTGCCCAGCAGGTCAAAGAGGAACTGGAGCATGCTCGATTAGACCTTGAGACCGCAAGAAGGGCGGGTGACCTCACCAGGATGTCAGAATTACAGTACGGTGTTATTCCTAATCTGGAGAAGCAGTTGGAAAAGGCGTCACAAACAGACACCTCGAGTATGCGATTGCTTAGAAACAAGGTGACTGATGAGGAAATCGCAGATGTTGTTTCTAAGTGGACCGGTATTCCAGTTTCCAAAATGCTGGAGAGTGAAAAGGGTAAGCTTCTGAATCTGGAGGCTGAGCTTCACAAGCAGTTAATCGGCCAGGTTGAAGCTGTCAGTGCTGTCTCTAATGCGGTTCGCAGATCCCGTGCCGGGTTGTCGGACCCGAACCGTCCAAACGGCTCGTTTCTGTTCCTTGGCCCAACCGGTGTTGGTAAGACAGAGTTATGCAAGGCCCTGGCACTATTCCTCTTCGATACGGAAGAAGCCATGGTTCGAATTGATATGTCTGAGTTCATGGAGAAACATTCGGTAGCCCGATTGATTGGCGCACCGCCAGGATATGTCGGGTATGAAGAAGGGGGCTATCTGACAGAACTTGTGCGGCGTAAACCCTACTCGGTCATACTTCTGGATGAAATTGAGAAGGCGCATGCCGATGTATTCAATATTTTGTTACAGGTGCTGGACGACGGTCGTCTGACCGATGGGCATGGAAGGACGGTTGATTTTAAGAATACAGTACTGGTAATGACTTCCAACCTGGGATCTGACCTGATTCAGAGCCTCGCTGAAGGCTCTTATGATGAAATGAAGGAAGCTGTCATGACGGTGGTTGGGCAACACTTCAGACCTGAATTTCTCAATCGGGTTGATGACGCCGTGGTATTTCATCCCTTATCCAGGGGGCAGATTACAGATATTGCTCGAATACAACTGCAGGTTTTGCGGGAAAGAATCAAAGAAATCGATATCTGTGTGCAATTCAGCAATGAAGCACTCGAATTCCTTGCCGATGTTGGCTATGACCCTGTATATGGTGCGCGCCCCCTGAAACGGGCTATCCAGAAGCATGTGGAGAACCCGCTGGCACAGGATATTCTTGCCGGTAAATTCAGGGCCGGGGGGAAGATTCTGGTCGAAAAGCAAGGTGCGGGGCTTACCTTCTCAGAGGGATAGGCGCAGAAACTTTACATTTATACTGTACATATACCCAGTAATCATTATACTGGTTGTATGTACAGTAATCGGATGTTCAATCAGATGGCTAAAAGACACCTGGTGGTTCGGCAATTCGGTATGAATCACTCAGAAATGGCGATGATGGCTGCGAAACGCATGTCCCGCTCAAAACAGAAACAGAAGAATGGTCGTGTTATCTGCCATCATTTACGAATGATGCTTGTTTCAGGCGAACCCGTGGTCCATGCCATGAGGCCAGCAATTGCTCCGGTGCGCGATTGTGGCCAGCAACAGATTACCCTTGGTTTTTAGGCCGCCTACCTATACCAGAACTCGATTTCACCCAGCCAGATTATGCTTGTGGCCGCTTCAGTTAGGGTCTTTTGTTGTTCTGGCTTATCAGCAGTTGGGCACTCAATGAGATAGACCTCTACATTGATCACTTCATCCAGGTAGTGCAGTGTCAATTTTTGTATGTCCTCCTCTGGCAGAAAATTCTTCCATGCTGCCAACAGTTCTCTTCTGGCCTCTGTCCGAAGTGGTAGTTGAAGAATTTTGACGTGGGCATCATCCTCAAAATCGATATGTACAGTGACGTCACTGATTTCCCTGAACTTGTGACCCAACTGCTGGGTTACCCAAGCACCAATATAATGCCCCTCTGAAACACTGATCGCTGGGTCAACCTGCAAATGGATGTCGAGAATGACTGCGGATCCCATTTTGCGGGTCCTCAGGCTGTGAACGCCTCGTACCCCGGATGCATTCTCAATCGTTTCCTGAATATCTGCCACGGTGGATTCAGCGAGAGCCGTGTCCACCAGTTCTTCGATGCTCTCTTTGACCAGTTTCAAACTAACGAGTGCGATCATGAAGGCGACACCTATGGCCGCGACCATTTCCAGCCAGGCAACGCCGAGAATTGCGCCCCCGACGCCGATGAGCACGATGACAGAGGACAGGGCGTCACTGCGATGGTGCCAGGCATTCGCGGCCAGCAGATTTGATCTTGCTTTCTTGCCGATACTCCTGGTGATCTGATACAGCCATTCTTTCGCTCCAATGGAAGCCAAAGCTGCTACCAGTGCGGGCCAGGTTGGTATTTCTACTGATTCGATATCTATCAGGCGAAGCACGCTGTCGTAAACGAGGAACCCCGCTACAATGATGAGCATTGAGCCGAGAATCAAAGCACCGAGTGTTTCAAATCGGGCATGACCATAGGGGTGATCATCATCAGGCTCTTCAGTACCAACGCGATTCAGTATCCACACCATGATGTCTGTGACGAGATCTGAAAAAGAATGGATGCCATCCGCAATGAGTGCATGGGAATTGGCAAACCAACCAACGACTATTTTTAGCAGAGCCAGGGTAAAGTCGATCACTCCACTGAGCAGCAGCAGATTTCCTATTTGTTGCTGCTCCTTTGGCTGTTGCATTTTGTTTTGCACTTGATCAGACATAACTGGCCTTGATCGGACATAAATTTACGGCGCTACACCGCTAAACCTCACATGATAACAAGCAATATGGTCGTGTACTCGTTCTTCCCTTCAGGTCACCTATGGTTCAATATGCTCCCCTCGTGAAAACTCCGTGCGCGCCCATCTCATTTATTCTCATGAGTCTATCACTCGCTCATTTATGTCTGATCAAGGCTAGTGAGGTACTCTCACAATTTACCAAAACCTATACATCGTTGCCGAATTTAGTTCCCGTACGGCTATAGGAAGACGGTTGGATGCCTGAGATAATCGCTATCAGTTTTATTGGTTAGACTTTAACCAGTTCTTGCCCGTTTCCTAACATCGATCGGGCTAGTTCCTTCGTCAGTGATTGACTTACTAATTTGACGCTATTGTTGCGTTGTGATGTTGACCAAATTTCTCTATTTACGGACATGAACTAGCTATGGATCATATCAACACGTGCATTGTAGGGGCTGGTGTGATTGGTCTGGCTATTGGCCGGCAACTTGCTTCCTCAAACTCTGAAGTTATGGTGCTCGATCGGCACCCGCAATATGGTCAGGGCATTAGTAGTCGAAATAGTGAAGTTATCCATGCCGGGATTTATTATCCCAGGAATTCTCTTAAGGCCACTTTATGTGTCAAGGGCAAAAAACTGCTCTATGACTACTGTGATGAACGCGGTGTTGCGGTGAAGCAATGCGGCAAGCTAATCGTCGCCACCTGTTCCGATGAAGAACCCGTGCTGGAAAGTATCCTGGAAAATGCTTCGGCGAATGGCGTTGATGATCTTGAGTATTGGTCGGGTCCCACCATTAAGAAAAGGGAACCGCAGGTGAATGCCAGCCTGGGACTGTATTCACCATCCACAGGGATCGTCAGCAGTCACCAGCTGATGACAGCCTTCCTCGCTGATCTTGAGCAATTCGGTGGCAGCTTTGTCGGAGACGCCCTGGTAAAGTCCATTGAGATAATAAAAGACGGATTCCTCGTGAACTGTGATGTGCAAGGCGGGTCCTACGCCTTCACTTGCAGAGTACTCATAAATTCGGCTGGTCTGGGTGCACAGAAACTTGCATCCTGTATTTTGGGTTTCGATAAAGGGACTATCCCTGGGCTGCACTACTGCAAGGGGAATTATTTTCAGCTGGCATCTCGGAATCCTTTCACCCACCTTATTTACCCTGTACCGGAAACACATGCAGAGGGCCTAGGTATACATGCCACCTTTGACCTGGGAGGTCAGGTCAAATTTGGCCCGGACGTAGAATATACGGACAGCGAAGACTATTCAGTGACCATAGATCGATTGGGGCTATATTACGCAGCTGTGCGGCGATATTACCCCGCCTTGGGAGACGGTCAGCTCAGTCCCGCTTACACCGGAATCAGACCCAAATTGCAGGGTCCCGGAGAACAACAGTCTGACTTTGTAATTCAAGGAGAAAGTACTCATGGTGTGGAACGGTTGGTTCAACTGTATGGTATTGAGTCCCCTGGATTGACATCTTCCATGGCCATAGCAGATTATGTGGCCAATCTTTTGCCAAATCATTGACCTTGTTCCTGCTTCAGGGACGACAATTAGCAGAATGCATAGTCACGCGAACGACAGTCACATGAAGGGCGGGGGCTCCCATGATTCTCATCATGACCACAATCATGGGGTAAGTTTCGAGAATATCAACATGAGCTTTATCATTGCCGTAACAGCGAATTTGCTGTTCACGGTAATCGAAGCCGTTTGCGCGGTTATCACCAACTCCGTGAGCTTGTTAGGCGATGCCGGGCATAACTTATCAGATGTGCTTGGTCTGCTCCTGGCGTGGGGAGCCACCTATCTTGCCAGTAAGAAGGCCAGCGAGTTGTATAGTTATGGGTATCGGCGGACTACAATATTGGCAGCCATTATTAATGCCATGGTGCTGGCATTTGCAGCCCTCTACATAGCGCTTGAATCCATTGAAAAACTCCTCTCTCCTTCACCCATAGCTGAGATTCCCATGATGATTGTTGCCAGTATCGGTATCGCAATCAATGCAGGTACAGCGATGCTGTTTGTGAAGGGACGTAAAAGTGACCTCAACCTCAAGGGTGCTTTTCTGCATCTTGCATACGACGCCGTGATATCAGCTGGTGTAGTTTTGGGGGCTATCGTGATCTATTTTACAGGCTGGCTGTGGGTAGACCCGATGGCTGGGCTCTTGATCGTTGTCGTGATCCTGGCCGGGACCTGGGGCTTGCTGAGAGATTCGGTTAACCTGATATTGGATGCCGTGCCGCAGGGCATTGATCGCCAAGCGGTTCATCGATATCTGCAGGACATTGCTGGCGTTAGCCAAGTCCATGATTTGCACATCTGGGCGATGAGCACCTATGAAAACTGCCTGACTGCACACCTGGTGATGCCGGAGAATACCCTATGGGACTCTGAAGAGGGGTATACAAGTATTGGTGCTGCTCTTAAAGCACGGTTTAACATCCACCACGTCACTCTCCAGGTTGAGAAAGATCTGGAGTGTGCTAACACAGATTGTGACTAGCGGTTCTGGGAATGACAACGCTCCAGCAATTTATCGACCAATCTATCACTGGTGCCGTTTCCGAACCGGTGAAATTGAGTGAGCCAGTACCTGTTGAGCAATTGCCAACCCCTGCATTGATTATTGATCTCGACCTGTTCGATCAGAATCTCGCCAAAATGCAGCACTTTCTGAATAAAAGGAATCTTGGTCTACGCTGTCACACGAAGATGCACAAGTGCCCGATTATCGCCCGGAAGCAAATTGCAGCCGGGGCGATCGGTGTTTGCACCGCGACGGTGAGTGAAGCCGAAATCATGCAGGTCAACGGTATAACCAACATTCTGATTACTTCGACTGTGGTAACAAAGGAAAAGATCAGTCGTGTAATAAGACTTGCTGCGCGTAACCCTATGCTGCAGATGGTTGTCGATAATATCGAGATCGCTAGCCGGTTTAACGAAGCTGCAAGTGATAGCGGCATAGAATTGGGCGTGCTGGTTGATATTGACCCTGGGATGGGAAGAACAGGTATTGAAGCCGGTGCGCCGGCACTGTCACTGGCGAAACATCTTGTTGGCAAGTGCCAAAATTTACGTTTTGACGGTTTGCAAATGTATGCAGGGGACTGCATGCACCTGGAGGGTTTCGAGAACCGTCGTAAAAAATATACCCAGGTGATGGAAAACGGTGCTGCAACAAAAAGGCTTCTGGAAGCATCCGGAATAGAGGTGCAAATTTTTTCTGGTGGCGGTACGGGAACCTTCGACATTGAGCCAGGCATCGGACTGGCTACGGATCTGCAGGCTGGATCCTATGTGTTCATGGATATTGAATACAGGGAAATTGGCGGCGAAGGAAGTGACAGGTTCAACACATTCGAACCATCGCTATTCGTCCTGGTGACTGCAATAAGCAAACCCCAGCAGAGACTAATTACCGTTGATGCTGGTTTCAAATCCTTTGCCTCTGATAAGATGGTGCCGGAATTCAGGGATGTCGAGGGTGTCATCTATCACTGGGGTGGCGACGAACACGGCATCATTCAACTGACCAATCCATCGAGGGAAATTAGCCTGGGTGATAAGTTGCCCATGCTGACACCGCACTGTGACCCGACTGTAAATCTTTATGATTACTATTATCCGGTGCGGGATGGAAAGGTCGAAGAATTGTGGCCTATAGCAGCCAGGGGGCGTTCACAGTAAATGGAAAAAGCACCATATTTTGAAGACATCTCGGTTGGTGACGAATTTAACGATGTTCCAGCGGTAACATTGACCGATGGGCACACCGCGATCCATCAGGCGCTTTTTGGTGACCGGTCAAGGTTACCCTTGGATCTCGATCTCAGTCACAAGGTGACGGGCCATTCAAGAGCCCTCGTCAGTCCCTCTCTGGTCTGTAACCTGGCTATTGGTCAGAGTACGCTGCCTTCGCAAAGAGTAATGGGGAACCTGTTTTACAGGGGACTGCACTTTCATCGCCCTGTTTATGTAGGCGATACACTTCGAACCGCCACCCGGGTTGTCGCGCTCAGGCAAAACAAGGTAAAGGAGGGAAGAGCGGCATCGGGCATGGTTGCACTTGAGATACATGTCACGAACCAGACGGGCGAAACGGTACTCCTGTTCTGGCGCTGCCCAATGATTCCCTGTGAGGATCCAACTGCTGATACAGGTAAAAATGACAGCTTTGATGGGATGCCGGAAACTATTTCGGATATGGACCTTGTTTCTCATATACCTGAATGGGACTACGGCTATTTCCGGGATGCCCTGACCGGTAAGCATTTTGCAGACTATCAGCCGGGTGATGTTTTTGCAGTTGAGTCACGGGATACGGTGACCCTTGCACCGGAGCTGGTTCGCATGACACTTAATATGGCGATGGCGCATACGGATGCGTCAAGGAGTGTCTATGGAAAACGTTTGGTATATGGCGGGCACACAATTTCCATGGCTGCGGCTCATATCAGTCATGCGCTTCCAAATCTAATTACAGTTCTCGCCTGGTTCAGGTGTGATCACGTTGCCCCCGTATTTGAACTTGATATCCTAAATAGTGTGGTGCATGTCGAGGACCTGTTGCCGGCAGATTCCTTTGGCCTCGCGAAAATTCATGTCGAGGTATTCGCTACACGGGGACCAGAAGCTCCTGAAAGTGGAGACAATATCAAGGTATTAGATTGGCATCTGGCAGCACTGCTTGCCTAATTCGATATGACATGAGGAAGAATGGATATTGACGGGAATACTTGAAGGATTGAGCATCGTCGAGGGCAGTGCATTTGTGGCTGCGCCGTTAGGTGGAATGACCTTGGCGCAGCTGGGTGCCGATGTGATCCGCTTCGACCCCATTGGGGGCGGGCTTGATTACAGGCGGTGGCCTGTAACTAAAGATGGACAGAGTCTCTTCTGGGCGGGCATGAATAAGGGAAAACGCTCGATTCAGGTGGACTTCAGGAAGCCTGAAGGCAGGGAGCTGTTGACGGCGCTGATCAGTCGCAAGGGGCCTGACAATGGCATATTCCTTACGAATTTTCCTGAGCGTGGCTGGTTGGCTTTTGACGCCCTGCAAAGCAGTCGCGAGGATCTGGTTTATATCAATGTGCTCGGTGACAGGAGGGGCGGTTCTGCCCTCGATTACACCGTGAACTGTGCCGTGGGATTCGCCAATGCCAATGGGAAGTCCGAAAATGAAGAGCCCGCCAACTACCTGTTACCGGCCTGGGATAACATAACCGGGCAGATGGCAGCGGTTGCATTGCTGGCAGCTGAGAGACACCGCAGACTAAAAGGTGAAGGTCAGCTTGTTAAAATTGCTTTGAAAGACGTGGCGCTTGCCATCACAGGTCATCTTGGCAATATTGGTGAAGTTGCTATCAACAAGGTCGATAGAGGAAAAGTTGGAAACTATCTCTACGGGGCTTTTGGCCGTGACTTCCTGACAAAAGATAATGAACGAATAATGATTGTAGGACTGACGCCAAGGCAGTGGCAGGGAATCAAGGAATCCATGGAACTGACGAAATCTGTTGCTGAGCTGGAGGTCAGGCTTGGAGTGGACCTCGAGCTGGAAGGAGAACGTTTCCTTGCCAGGCATGAAATTGCTGAGCTGGTGGAACCATGGTTCAAGAAACGCAACTACGACCATATCGCCTCGATATTTGACCAGCATGGGGTTTGCTATGGTCCCTACAAAAGTTTCAAACAGATGGTTGAAGACGACATTGATTGCTCCCTTGATAACCCGCTTTTCTCAATGGTTGAGCAGCCGGGGATAGGAGAGTATCTCGCACCTGCATCTCCCATCAGATTCTCAAAGACTGAAAATCTGGATGCCAGCCCGGCACCGGTACTTGGGGAACACACGGATCAAATCCTGGCTGAGGATCTTGGTTTATCCCCCGGTGAAATTGGAGTCCTGCATGACACCCGTATCGTTGCCTGATTGATCATGGCCCATCCCTGTGGGGTCGGATCTTGAATTTCCAGCCACAGAAGTTGATGGAATGCTTTGATTTTATTGAGTATTTTTGGGTGTTAGTAAGGAATTTACACAGATAATTTCACGATTTATGTTACAGTATCGCTGGTCGATATTGCGGGAGTGCAAAGCGAGTGTTTGAACTGGTCCAAGCTGGCGGTTGGCTGATGTTCCCGATTATTCTTTGCTCAATTATTTCTGCCGCTATTTGTGTTGAACGCTTTTGGACCTTGCGAAGTAAACAGGTTGCACCCAAAAACCTGCTGGCCCAGGTATGGAACTGGATCAAGGCTAATGAGATGGATGCCAGACGGTTGCGTGAATTGCGCGGTCATTCACCCCTTGGACAAATTCTGGCTGCAGGAATTAGCAGCCAACGTCGCGGTCGTGAATTAATGAAGGAGAATATTGAAGAGGTAGCAGGTCATGTTGTACACGAACTTGAACGTTACCTGAATACCCTTGGTACGGTAGCTGCGATATCTCCCTTGTTGGGGTTGTTGGGGACTGTTATAGGCATGATTAAGGTCTTCAGCGCAATTCGACTGGAAGGGACTGGAAATGCCGCAATTTTGGCTGGTGGGATATCTGAAGCACTTATCACGACGGCAGCAGGCTTGACGGTTGCTATCCCCAGCCTCTTTTTTTATCGCTATTTTATGCGAAAGGTAGATGAATTGGTCGTCAGCATGGAGCAGGAAGCCTTAAAACTGGTGGAAGTCCTCAATGTGGAGAAGGTGGATCGTGGTTCTGACGCAAGAAAGCCAGAGATAGCACAGGTAGCTGGCAGGTGAAATTTGCCCGGCGTACCCGAGCCGAGGTAGAAGTAAACCTTACACCACTGATTGACGTTGTATTCCTGCTGCTTATTTTTTTTATGGTCTCCACGACCTTCACAAAAGAAACCCAAATATCGATTGACCTGCCAGAAGCTAGTGCTGATCCTGCAAGAATTGCTGAAAAACAGATTGAAATATCAATTACCAGCACCGGCAAGTTTGCAATTAATGAAGTTGCGTTACTTAAGAGTAACCTTGAGAATCTGAAGTCTGCAATCGAAAAGGTCTCGGGTGGAGACAACACCATACCAATGATCATTACTGCGGATGCCTCGACGCCCCACCAGTCAGTAGTTACTGCCATGGACGCAGCAGGTCAGCTTGGTTTTGTAAAGTTGAGCATCACCACAAAGAATTCAACAGAAAAAGACAGCCTGTGATAAGCCGCTAGAATGAACGAAGAGACCAGTAAATCCGATGTCAAAATTTACAGCCGTTTGCTGTCTTACGTTATACCTTATTGGGGTGCGTTTCTGCTCAGCATCCTTGGGTTTCTTATCTTTTCATTGTCAAATGTCAGCTTCCTGCAGTTGGTCAGCTACATTGTAGATTCAATTAAGAGTCCGGACCCGCTGGTGCAATCAGGTAATAGTGATTACCTGCAGGAAATCTTTGGTCCGGGTGACTCACTGAACCGGACTGTTATCCCTGTCGCTATTGTCCTAATTGTTGTCTGCCGGGGTCTTGGGACCTTTATCGGTAATTATTTCATCAGTTATGTTTCGACCAACCTGATACACAATTTGCGGACTGAGTTGTTTGATCAGCTACTAAAGTTGCCCAGCAAATTCTACGACAAAAATGCCATGGGACATCTTGTGGCAAAAGTAACCTTCCACGTGACTCAGGTGACAGGCGCTGCAACGGATGCTGTGCGGGTCATAATCAGGGAGGGGTTTACTGTAATTGGGTACCTAGGATTCCTTCTTTACTTGAATTGGAAACTAACGCTGATCTTTTTTGCTGTGGCTCCATTTATCGCCCTGTTGGTACGCTTCGCAGGAAGAAGATTTCGCCGAATCAGTGAGCGTATTCAGCAATCAATGGGTGATGTGACTCATGTTGCATCAGAGGCTGTACAGGGATATCGGCTGGTCCGTACTTTCGGTGGCTCGCAGTATGAGCAACAGCGCTTCGATAAGGTCAGTCACTATAATCGGCGCCAATCAATGAAGATGGTCATTACCTCGTCTATTGCTACACCGGTTATTCAGCTACTTGTGGCGATGGCATTGGCGGGTCTGGTATGGCTGGTGCTGGATCCGATTTTGCTGGCTGCAATGACGGCTGGAAGCGTAGTGGCATTTATTACGACCGGCGGATTGTTGGCGAAACCTATACGCCAGTTATCAGAGGTCAATGCCACTGTGCAAAAAGGTCTTGCGGCCGCAGAAGACATTTTTGACCTGTTTGATCAAGAAATTGAAAAGGATGACGGGCACGTAGAACTCGCTGATGTCAGGGGGCACGTGGAATTCAGGCGCGTTTCGTTTTCCTATGGCGAAGACTTGCCTTCAGTTCTTGTCGACGTCAGTTTCACAGTAACGCCAGGAAAAACGATTGCCCTTGTGGGCAGGTCCGGCAGCGGTAAAAGTACACTCGCAAGCCTGATACCTGCCTTTTATGCGCCGACAAAAGGCAGCATCCTGATTGATGAGGTACCCATCGAGTCGTTTGCATTGGCAAACCTGCGTCAGCATATTGCGATAGTTACGCAACAGGTAACCCTGTTCAACGACACTATACGCAGAAATATCGCGTATGGCTCACTCCAGGGCTCCAGTGAAGATGAAATAATTGAAGCTGCAAAAAAGGCCTTTGCCTGGGATTTTATCTGTGAGCTAAGTGATGGCCTTGATACTGTTGTTGGAGACGATGGTGTTTTGTTGTCTGGTGGTCAACGACAGCGACTGGCAATCGCCAGGGCTTTTCTTAAGGACGCACCTATACTGATATTGGATGAGGCTACTTCAGCACTCGACTCTGAGTCTGAACGCTATATTCAGGCCGCCCTTGAAACAGTGATAAAGGGCCGGACCACATTCATTATTGCCCATAGATTGACCACGATACAGAAGGCAGACCGAATACTTGTCATAGACGGTGGTCGTATCGTTGAGCAGGGCACCCATGAGCAACTGCTGTCTAACAAGAGTTTTTACTCCAGCTTTTACAACAAGGACGAGCGGGGCAAGGTGGAAAATGAAACCGCTGTTCATGAGGTGAAGGCGAACCTGCTTCCAGCTCCCCATATTCCTGACAGGGGACGTTGGTTTTGGGAAGATACCAATCCGCTGCTAAAAGCCTGGTACTCGGGTTCGGCCTGGGTGAAGTTCCTGTTTCCACTCGGCTATCTCTTTGAGCAACTGGGGAAGTTGCGACGGTACCACATTGGTCAGAGTTCAAAATTGTGGAAGGCGCCTGTGCCGGTGATTGTTGTGGGGAACATCAACGTAGGTGGTACGGGTAAGTCACCTGTTGTTATCTGGTTGGCACAGCAGTTAGCTGATCGGGGGCTTAAGCCAGGCATCGTTTCGCGTGGTTACAGTGGTTCCAGTCAAAAGTATCCACTCCTGGTAGATGCCCAGACGGACCCGGGAATTGCCGGTGATGAAGCTGTGATGATCGCACGCAGGACGGGTTGCCCGGTTGTCATTGATCCTGACAGGGTGGGCGCAGTGAAGCATCTATTGCGAGAAACAAACTGTGACCTGGTGATAAGTGATGATGGCTTGCAACACTACTACCTTGAGCGCGATGTTGAAATTGTAGTCATTGATGCAGAGAAAGGGTTAGGCAACAACTTGTGCATGCCTGCAGGCCCCCTGCGGGAGTCATCTGCGAGGTTGAAGGAAGTGGACTTTGTAATCGTTAATGGCAGGGGAAACGTGACATTGCCTGTACCATACCAGCAGATGGAATTGACCCCCGACGCTATCATCAACCTGGTTACCAATGAATCCCTGCCGGTCGGTGATGGCAAGCCGAGTCCTGTTGTGCACGCGGTTGCTGGAATTGGAAACCCGTCTCGGTTTTTTGGAATGTTGCGCGACCTCGGCTATAACGTACTTGAGCATCCATTTTCAGACCACCATATTTTTGATTTATCGGAAATTGTATTTGGGGATTCACTGCCTGTAATTATGACCGAGAAGGATGCTGTAAAATGCAGGCTGCTGAGTCCAGATTTAGTCCACGAGGATTTCTGGTATCTGGAAGTCAGCGCGGAACTGCCCCCTGTTTTTGTGACTTCGGTGCTTAGTAGAACAGGTTTGAACGTCACACAACTTCATGTGATACCCAACGAATCAGTAAAGGTGTAAGTCATGGCTCTCGACAAAAAATTACTGAGCATTCTTGTTTGCCCATTGTGTAAAGGAAGGCTCGACTATGACGGGGAGGCGGATGAGCTTATTTGTCGTGCTGACGGGCTTGCTTATCCGATTCGAGATGATATCCCTGTAATGCTCGAGTCTGAAGCCCGATCAATAAGCAGCGACGAAAAATAAACCAGCCTGCTGGCACATCCCGGAAACAAATGGTGAATTTCTCCGTAATTATTCCAGCCCGCTATCAATCGCAACGGCTGCCTGGTAAACCGCTGATTGACCTCGGGGGAAAGCCAATGGTGCAGCGAGTATATGAACAGGCGATGCGTAGTAATGCCGCACGGGTGATTGTGGCCACCGATGATGAGAGAGTCATGTCCGCTGTGAAGGGTTTTGGCGGCGAAGTCTGTATGACCCGGGGAGATCACAAATCAGGAACTGATCGCCTGCAGGAAGTTTGTATGCTAGAGGCATTCGCCGAGGATCATGTGGTTGTCAATGTACAGGGAGATGAACCCCTGATGCCACCAGCAGTGATTAACCAGGTCGCCAATAATCTCGTGCAGTCAGGTTCGGAAATGGCAACCTTGTCCGAAGGCATTGACGATATTGATGATCTGCTGGATCCAAATATTGTTAAAGTGACGACTAATTCAAATTCCATGGCAATGTATTTCAGCAGGGCGCCGATTCCCTGGGCTCGTGATGAGTTTGCCGGCGGCAATAAGAAACTGCCTGTAGGTATAAAATATCAGCGACACCTCGGGATTTATGCATACAGAGTGTCGCTACTTAACCAGTATGTTGGCTGGGATCAGACGCTTCTGGAAGAGACCGAGAAACTTGAGCAATTGCGAGTATTGTGGCATGGCGTAGAGATTCACGTGGCGCGGGCGGTCGAAAATATCCCCCCCGGTATAGATACTGAAAAAGACTTAAGACGTACGCTGGCTCTACTTGAAGAGTAAAATCATACTTTGTAGGCTGATGCTGCTTGATATTTGAAAGTGGGCAAAAGCATGTTTTTTATTGACCTATGTAGATCTGGTGCCCCGTTTTTGATAAGGAAGTGTGATGAGGAAGCATGATGGATAATTATGTTTTGGTCGTGAAAGAGGACTGTGCAACCTGCCGACTGGTAGTCCCGGTTATAAACCAGTTGTCCGGCCTATTTCACCTCAAGATATATAGTCAGGACAACCCGAATTTTCCGTTGAATGAAGATGTCGTTGATGACTCGGAACTCAAAGAATCCTGGTCACTTAACATTGAAACTGTGCCGACCATTATCCGATACGATGGTCAATCGGAAACAGGTCGTACTTTTGGCTGGGACAAGGAAGCGTGGGAGTCCTTGACTGGCGTATCTTTAGCGACCGACTTTCCTGATTTCAGGCCGGGGTGTGGATCACGAACAGTGGATCCAGGGATGCCGGAAAAGCTTGCGGTAAAGTTCGACAGAGACAAATTACAATCACGTCGGATCGCGACAGCGGCAGAGGAAGATGATATTGAAGCCTGTTTTGATCGTGACTGGTCAGACGGTTTGCCGCTGGTTCCACCGACCGAGTTAAGAGTGATGAGAATGCTGTCCGGCACCAACCGTGACCTAAGGGAAGTAATAGGTGCCGTACCACCGGACTATGGGGAATGCACGGTGGAAAAGATCGCGGTCAACGCGGTCATGGCGGGATGCAAACCCGAATATCTGCCTGTTGTTATCAGCAGCGTTGAAGCTGCGTTACAGGACGAGTTCTGTATGCACGGGTTGCTGGCAACCACATATTTTTCTGGCCCGATGATCCTGGTCAATGGTCCCATTTCGAGGGCGATTGGGATGAATTCGAAGGGTAATGCCTTGGGGCAGGGAAACCGCGCCAATGCCACGATAGGGCGAGCGCTCCAATTAGTGATTCGCAATGTTGGTGGCGGAAAACCAGGCGGTGTTGACCGGGCGGTATTTGGCAACCCAGGGAAGTATTCATACTGTTTTGCTGAGGATGAAACTAATTCCTGCTGGGAGTCATTGGCAGTTGAAAAGGGTTTCAGTAGTGATCAGTCAACGGTCACGCTGTTCGCGGCGGATGGCATGCAGGGAATAGTGGATCAGAAATCCCGTGAGCCTGATTCCCTGGCGCGCAGTTTCGCCGCCGGACTGAGAGTGGCCTCTCACCCAAAAATGATTCTTGCAGCGGATGCATTTCTTGTCGTTTCACCGGAGCATGAGCGGGTTTTCAGGGATGCGGGCTGGTCAAAACAGCAGTTGAAAGACAGGCTTGGGGAACTTTTGATGATACCGGGTACGGAACTCATTGCTGGAGCCGGCGGCATAGCAGAGGGCATTCCAGAAAAATTTGCTGATTCAACAATGCCAAAATTCCGCGAGGGTGGACTAAATATTATCAGGGCGGGGGGAAGTGCAGGGCTATTTTCTGCCATAATTGCAGGCTGGGGAGCGAGCGGCAAAATGGGCAGCGTGCCGGTTACCCGCGAAATATTAGTATCATCCCAGGCTTAGCCGAAGGATGTCTTAGTCAATTGGAGGATTATATGAGTAACGTACTGATGGACCCGACTTCGGAGTTGTCTTCGGAACACCGGGAACCCCTGCCTCGACCATCCTCCCTGGAGGGTCTCACGGTAGGCTTACTGGATATTTCCAAAGCGCGGGGCGATGTCTTTATCGACCGCATTGAGGACCTTATGGTCCAGCGAGGGATTAGTACCCGCCGTTATAAGAAACCCACTTTTACAAGAATCGCGCCGGTTGAACTAACTCAACAGATTGCGACGGAATGTGATGTAGTGGTGGAATCGCTGGCCGACTGAGGTTCCTGTACGTCGTGCAGTTTGCATGACATTCTGGATCTCGACAGAAGGGGAATTCCCGGTGGCTTTATTGCATCTGAGGAATTTCAAGAGGCCGCCACCGCCCAGGCTAATTCGCTTGGCTTTGATCCTCACAGGGTATTTATTCCGCACCCTATCCAGGACCGGACAGATGAGGAAATGCAGCAGATTGCCGAAGATGCTTTTGAAGCAGTGCTTGCGCTGATACTAGAGCCAGCCTAGACAGATCTTTAATTTTTGCCTTACTATTTAGATCTGTCAGGTTTTGTTCGGCAGTATGAGTAAAAAATCAGGTAGCAGGCTGCCGGTGAATACCTGCCCAGGTAGCGGGTATAATCCGGCGAAATGCCTTGGGTATCATCAATTTGCTGTTCCACGAAAACTTTAGCCTAGCCACGCATAATACTCTTGGTCTTGATATCCGGGCGCGCTACTTTTGCAGTGCTGAGAACCTGCAGGATTTATCCGAAGTGCTGGCATTTGCGCGAGACGGAAAACTGGAAATACTTGTCCTTGGGGGTGGCAGTAATGTTGTCTTCTCAGGGGATTTTGATGGGTTAGTCCTGCGCATCGATTTTCAGGGTATGGAGTTCGATGATCAAAAAGTAGTTGTTGGCGCAGGAGTAAATTGGCATCGACTGGTGCAGCACAGCCTTGAAAGAGAATTATTTGGCCTTGAGAATCTTTCCCTCATTCCCGGTCTTGCAGGTGCCGCACCAATTCAGAATATTGGCGCCTATGGTCAGGAACTGGATGGAGTTTTCGTTGCCCTGGCCGCGACGGATCTTTCTACGGGCGAAGAACTGGTTCTCACCAGGAGTGACTGCCATTTTGGTTATCGCAACAGTATTTTTAAGGGTGAGCTTAAAGACCGGGTAGCCATAACCCAAATCACTTTACAGTTGTCGTCAGACTTCCTTCCGATCCTGGAGTATCAGGAGCTGGTAAACGAGCTCGAACGCCGGAAGATTGATTTACCTACAGCGTTGGACATAAGTGACGCTGTTGTTGCGATCAGAAAGCACAAGCTTCCTGATCCCAGCGTGGTTGGTAATGCGGGCAGCTTTTATAAGAACCCTGAATTGTCGTCGCAAACTTTGGCAAACCTTAGACATAGTTGTCCAAATGTTCCATCACACAAAACGGAACAAGGGCTTCACAAAGTGCCGGCAGCCTGGCTGATCGAGCAGGCCGGAATGAAAGGTGAGTCAGTGGGTGACGCGCTGGTTTCTACACAACATGCACTAGTTATAGTTAACAAGGGAAATGCCCGCTGCCATGATGTACTGGCTTTAGCCGCTAAAATTGAACAGCAGGTTCAAAGCCAGTTCGGTGTTCTGCTCGAGATGGAGCCTGTTCTGTACTAATCTGATCTACGCCAATAAGTGGCAGCGGGTGAATCAGTTTTACCCCTTAATCAGGAGCAGACCCTGTTGCCTCCTGTTGATCATTTTCTGTCGTCGAAGCGTCCCCTGAGGCGTTTTTCACTTCGCTGGCAGGTTCTGACGGCGCAGTTACTTCCACTTGGGTAGCAGTAGCCTGTGCAGCCCTTGGGTCGTTTGTTGCTCTACCACGAACACTGGGATGATCATCGTCTAAGGTCGGGGCGACAAACTCAAGGACTTCGGTCTGCTTCTTTACCTCTACTTCATTGAGCGCAGGAGCCGTGATAACGGGTGCCTGCCTGTCTCGCGGGTCATTACTTGCCCGACCTCGAGTCGATGCATGTTTCTCCTGTTGTATATCTTCAACCTGTTTTAATTGCTCCAGGGGTTTTTCGCTAGTTTCTACTGGCTTTTCACTCGTTTCTACCGGCTTTTTGCTGGACTCGACAGGTTTGTTGCCCGGGCTCGGATCCAGTGTCTGCTTTTGCTGAGCAGGCACTTCTTCTCTAATTATCTCAGTCTTTTCCTCGTTGAGGGGTTTATCGTTGTTGCTCTTCCCTTCTGCAGCATCCACTGGCCTGCTGCGGCGCTTTTGCTGAGAAGGCTCCCGGTTCCCCTGATTTCGCTTGTCGTCAGTTTTTTGCTCGCGCCTGGTGGGTTCCTGGGAAACGTCTCTATTCTTTTCCTGGCGAGGTTGTTCCGCTCGTTCACTTCTATTTCTTGATCGGTCATCGCGCTTGCGATTCTCATCGTTACTTCGATTTCTGCCGCCACGCTGCTCGTTACTCTTTTGGTCATTACCNCGCTGCTCATTACGTCTTTTGTTACGATTGTCGCCCTGCTTGTCTCTTGAGGCTTGACCTTCACCTCTGTTTCGGTTCCTTTGACGGTTGCTCTCGCCACGTTCTTTTTCCGCACGATTTCCAGACCTGTTGCGGTGCCGGTTTTCACTGCGTGGCTTGTCTTCCCCCGGGGAGAAGATCGAAATTACCTTCGCTAGAAACCCTTTTCCTTCGCCTTTAATTGGCTTTTCGGATTTTGCCTGGGGCGCCGCAGGCGGGGGAGTACTCCGCGTGGTGCTTTTGACTACTGCCTGTTCCGGTGCAATGGCTTTTGCTGCCTGCTGTGGTGCCTCTTCGATTTCTTCAGAGCTAGTTATCTCGTAGCTGACCGTCGATGTGTCATCACCTTCGTTAGCGCGTATTCTCTCTACTCTGTAGTGTGGCGTTTCCATTGTTGCTTCGGGTACAACGATCACGCGTANCTTGTTTCGTTCTTCGATTTCACTCAGTACGTTACGTTTTTCATTTACCAGGAAAGAGGCGACAGATATTGGCAGGAAGGCACGGATTTCACTACTGGTGTCCTTGAGCGCTTCCTCCTCCACCATGCGAATAACAGCTAGGGCTGATGATTCAATGTCTCTGATTGTGCCGAGGCCACTGCAACGAGGACAAACAATACCACTTGTTTCTCCCAAAGAAGGTCTCAGCCTCTGGCGGGACATCTCTAATAAGCCAAAACGGGATATTCTTCCAACCTGGACCCTGGCGCGGTCAACCTGCAGCGCGTCACGCATACGGTTTTCGACCATGCGCTGGTTTTTTGGTGAGCTCATATCAATAAAATCGATAACGACCAATCCGCCGATATCTCGTATTCGCAGTTGACGGCAGATTTCGTCAGCAGCTTCAAGATTGGTATTCAGGGCGGTTTCTTCAATGTCTGCTCCGCGTGTGGCCCTGGCGGAATTGATATCAATCGAAACCAGTGCCTCTGTTGGATCAATGACAACTGAGCCGCCTGAAGGCAGACTAATGCCTCTTTGGAATGCAGATTCTATCTGCCCCTCAATCTGGTACCGATTAAAGAGGGGGACATCACTTTCATAGCGCTTCAATCTCGATGCATACTGTGGCATCACCTGGGTAACGAACTGATTCGCCTGATCCATGGCCTCATCTGTATCAATTAGTATTTCGCCGATATCATCCCTCAGGTAGTCCCGGATCGCGCGNATGATGACATCACTTTCCTGATATATAAGGAAAGGTGCCTTCTTTTCTTTGGCAGCTTTCTCAACAGCCTCTGCAAGTTGCAGAAGATAGTTGAGGTCCCACTGCAGCTCTTCAGCGCTCCTGCCAAGGCCAGCAGTGCGAATGATGACTCCCATATTTTTTGGAATATCAAGTTTAGACATGGCATCCCGCAACTCGTCACGTTCTTCGCCATCGATCCTGCGAGATATTCCGCCTGCTCTTGGGTTATTAGGCATTAATACAAGATATCTGCCAGCAAGGCTGAAGAATGTTGTCAGTGCTGCGCCCTTGTTGCCACGCTCTTCCTTCTCGACCTGGATAATCATCTCCCGGCCTTCTTTGACTACTTCAGCGATATTGATTCGCCCCTTGATCTTTGAAGGGGGAATCGAGAAGTGTTCTCTAGAGATTTCTTTGAGGGGGAGAAAACCATGGCGGTTGGCGCCGAAATCGACAAACGCGGCTTCGAGGCTTGGCTCGACCCGGGTAATACGTGCCTTGTAAATATTGGACTTTTTTTGCTCCCTGGTTCGGCTCTCAATGTCCAGGTCGTACAGTTTTTGCCCGTCTACCAGGGCAACTCGCAACTCCTCTGGGTGAGTTGCATTAATTAACATTCTCTTCATAACGATGTCACTTATGTGGGCGTCTTTAATGCCACGACCAAGCGAATCGCCAAATCTTTGGTTCTAAAATAGATTACAGCACGAGGTGTGCGTTGCGTCTCCTGTAATTGTTTATTGTTTTTCTATGCAACAGTGGTAGATTCTTTATGGTTAAGAATATTCCCTAAATGAAGAGGGGTTGAACATAATATTCTTTCCTAATAATGACTTCCTAGAACTCTGTTGTAGCAATAAACTGATTTGACAATTCTTGGTCGCGATCAGTTGAACGCGGTTAAACTTACCCAGCATATCCAATATGGATCCTTGCTGGAGATTCCTAAAATTCTTTTATGCAATAATCTGCTTGCAGAATGGGGGTCGACGGTCGAATGATCCAGTTGATTTATTGTCCCGTCTGTTTTAGATGATAGCAGTAAACAGTGCCTGATCAAAGTAACCAGCCATATAGATACCAATAATGAGCCCAGAGAGAGCAAAACCTGTCGGTGTACAGCTTGTTGAAATAGAGGAGGACTATTCCGGGCAGCGGGTTGATAACTTCCTTTTGCGGCTTCTTAAGGGCGTCCCAAAATCACGTATTTACCGAATAATTCGTAAGGGAGAGGTTCGGGTAAATGAAGGACGGGTGAAACCACATACCCGGCTTCAATCTGGAGATATGCTTAGAGTCCCACCTGTCAGGGTAGGTGACAAGGGTGGGTCACGTGACAGAAAAATGGAAGAATATATTGAAAAAACAATACTTTATGAAAGTAAAGTGATGTTAATTATCAATAAGCCGGAAGGGGTGGCCGTGCATGGCGGCAGCGGTATATCAGCGGGCATCATAGAGTCGTTGCGCCAGGCCCGACCGCATGATTCGCACCTGGAGCTTGTTCACAGGCTGGACCGTGGAACTTCCGGTTGTCTGATGATTGCCAAGCGACGATCCTACCTGAAGCTGCTACAGGCGGAACTGCAGCGCAAGACCGGCTTGAAGAAGATCTATGCCGCGATTGCTCATGGCAGTTGGCCGCGCCGCAAGCAACACATAAAAGCGCCGATTGCCCGTAATATCCTGCGTAGTGGGGAGAGGGTCAGCAGGGTGCAGCCCGGGGGCAAGGAATGCCACACGGAAATTAGAAGCCTGGCTTGCGATGGGCGATTCAGTATTCTCGAGGCAATGCCGATTACCGGGAGAACGCATCAGATAAGAGTGCATTGTCGGCACGCTGGATATCCGGTGGTGGGAGATGACAAGTATGGTTTTGATGATGCCGACAGAAGTTTACGTGACAGGGGGCTGAGGCGGATGATGCTGCATGCGTCGCGACTGGAGATTCCGGCACTGGGAGAGCATCCACCTGTGCAGGTGGATGCGCCACTAGACGGTCAGATGCGGCAGTTGATAGACGAGATAAAGACTGGCAAGCAATAGCTAGCTGTGTGGGTTTCTTAGTGCTGATAGCTGCCAGCCAAGTTGAGACAGCGCTTCCTGAAGCAGCATCAGGGGCAGGCCATACAGTGTATTGATGTCTCTGCCCCGGCAGTCCTGCAGAAGTGTAATGCCTAAAGACTCAGCCTTGATGCTGCCAGCGCAGTCAAATGGACGGTCAATGTCGAGGTAGGTGTCAATTTCCGCTGCCAGCAACGGGCGGAACCTGATCCTGTATGATTCCACAGCTTGCTTGATCCTGCCTCTATCATCAATCAGGCAAATAGCGCTGGTGAAGGAAACCCAGTTCCCGCTGCTGGCAGCCAGTTGTTTGCGGGCTGCTACAACTGAACCTGGCTTTCCAAACCTCTGTTCACCCATATGGGCGACCTGATCCGAGCCAATTACAACAAATGGCGGGTCTATCTCATGCCCGGAGACAATGGACTGCGCCTTGCCAAGCGCAGAGCGCGAGGCCTTGTGGAGAGGCGATTCTCCTGGTTGGTCGTATTCTTTGTACTCTGGGTCAAGCTGTACGAATGGGATTTTGAATTTATCAAGGAGCGCTTTTCGGTAGTGTGAAGTAGATGCCAGGATGATTTTGGGGGGGTTAGTCTGATCCAAGAGTTTCGCCTGTCTGAGTATTGCTATCTTGTTGTTCCAAAAGGCGATATTACCATTTGACAGGGCAAGTTCGGATGCCTAAGATGCGCCCGTTATGTTAACAGGGCCTCTTCCGGAACGGGTCAATCACCGTAAACTGGTGAGTGACAGGACTATCCTGCAAGGCACCATTCCCTTAAATCGATTTTCACGACTCGTGCAGTCGCTCGAAAGCGATCAGGGAACCGTACAGACCAGGCTGGAGTTCAAGAAGAAACAGAAGCAAGCTTTAGTTGTTGGTGAGGCAAGTATAGAAGTAAGCCTGGTTTGTCAGGCCTGCCTTGAAATAGTAAAGAACCGTATGGAGGTAGGTTTCCAGCTGATTCTTGTTAACTCACAGCGGGCATTGTCCGAATTGGACCAGAGCCAGGATGGATTGGTTGTCGAAGGTGAACTGGTGGGATTGGTTGACCTCTTTGAAGATGAACTGATAATCAGTTTGCCGATGGTGCCGAGACATAACGAGGGTGAATGTGAATCGATGGTTGAGGTTCCTGGAACCCCTGATGCTGACATCAGGGATACGCACCGACCTTTTGAAGCATTGTCAAAAATTCAAGAAGACACAGATAATTAGTTAAGGAAAGGAGCAGGCTATGGCTGTTCAGAAAAGTAAAGTTACCCGTTCAAGACGTGGTCTCCGCCGTTCGCACGATTCGTTAAAAGGACCTGCTTTATCCGAAGACAGGACCACCGGTGAGACTCATATACGCCATCACGTTACAGCGGATGGTTTTTATCGCGGTAAGAAAGTCGTTCATACCACGGGTGAGTAGCCGAGGGAATTCTCCCTGCCACAAATAGAGAAGGGGCATGAGTAAACTGGCATATGTATTTCCTGGCCAGGGTTCCCAAAAGGTCGGCATGTTGGAGGATGCGAAAGCTGCGCTGGCTTCCACCTTTGCCGAAGCATCCGAAGTTCTAGATTATGATTTATGGGCATTGGTGCAGGAAGGGCCTGCCGAGAAATTGGGTCAGACTGAGTTCACCCAACCTGCGCTGCTAACAGCTTCCGTTGGCCTCTGGCGCCTAGCGCAGCAGAAAGGTGCCCCGACTCCAGATGTTGTTGCTGGTCACAGCCTGGGAGAATATTCCGCGTTGGTTGCGGCCTCTGTGATGCAATTTACAGATGCAGTTTCCCTTGTCTCTAAACGTGGGCGATTCATGCAAAATGCTGTGCCAGTAGGTGGAGGTGGAATGGCGGCGGTCCTTGGTCTGGGCGATGAGGAGGTGAAGAGTGTCTGTGGAGAATTTACGGACGGCGAGGTTGTGCAGGCGGCAAATTTCAATTCGCCTGGTCAGGTTGTCATAGCTGGGCAACGGCAGGCATTGGAGGCAGCAATAAAGGCGTGTAAAGAGGCGGGCGCAAAGCGGGTACTTCCTCTTCCAGTGAGCGCTCCATTCCACAGCAGCCTGATGCAACCGGCAGCAGAGTTGCTGGAGGGCGCGCTTGCTGATGTAACCTTTGCGCCTCCGCAAATTAGAATTGTGCAGAACGTTGATGCGGATTATTGCGATGATCCGGAAAGTATCCGAAATAATCTCGTCGAGCAGATGTATAAAGCTGTCCTGTGGAGCGATACCATACGGAGAATCAAAGCAGATGGGGTATCCTTGATTGTCGAGTGTGGACCAGGGAGGGTGCTTTCGGGTTTTAATCGCCGTATCGAAAAGTCACTGACTTCCTATAACCTTAATTCACTCGATTCAGTCGATTCGCTCGATTCGCTTGAAAATGAGGTGTCCAGGTGACTGAATCTCAAGACAAGAGAGTCGCACTGGTGACAGGAGCTAGCCGGGGTATTGGCAAGAGCATTGCTGCTTTGCTGGTGCAACAGGGGTTGGAAGTTATCGGTACCGCAACATCTGAAGCGGGTGCCGAGAGCATATCTGAATCATTGGGTGATGGTGGAAAGGGCTATGTCTTGGATGTCTCTGACCCTGGTTCGATAGATGCCCTGTTTGCCACAATCAAGAACGATCATGCAGCACCTCTGGTACTGGTCAACAATGCGGGTATTACGCGGGACAATATCGCGTTGCGAATGAAAGAAGAGGAATGGGGAGCAGTCATAGATACTGATCTGGGCTCGGTTTATCGCGTGACAAAGGCATGTTTAAGGGGTATGACCAAGGCCAGGTGGGGGCGCGTTATCAATATCAGTTCTGTGGTCGCGAGTTCTGGTAATCCCGGCCAGAGTAACTATGCTGCTGCCAAGGCCGGAATGGAAGGTTACAGCCGGTCTCTTGCCGGCGAATTAGGCTCACGGGGCATCACAGTCAATTGTATCGCACCCGGATTCATTGCTACTGATATGACTGAGCAAATACCGCAAGAACAAAAAGAGATGCTACTTAGCAGGATACCGGCTGGGCGTCTCGGAGAAGCGGGCGAAGTGGCGGCGGTTGCTGCCTTCCTCGCCAGTGATAGCGCGGGCTATATCACTGGGGAGACAATCCATATAAATGGCGGTATGTACATGAATTAGCAGGACCTCCGTTATAGAGATATGACGGTAAAAGTACTTGATACAACAACTGGCATTTCATTAAACTAGCGCAGCGTGACTGCATATAGAGGAGTAAACCGACGCATGAGTACCATAGTAGAACGAGTGACGAAACTGGTGTGTGAACAGTTAGGAGTTAAGGAGGAAGAAGTGACCGCCGAGGCTTCCTTCGTGGAAGACCTTGGTGCGGATTCTCTCGACACCGTTGAACTTGTCATGGCGCTCGAGGAGGAATTCGAGACAGAAATTCCCGACGAAGAAGCGGAGAAAATAACGACAGTAAAGGAAGCCATAGACTATATTGAAAGTCATTCATAACAGTTCAAATTAAATAGTAGAACCGCATTTGCCTGGGGCGAATGCGGGTTTTTATTTGGGTTAGGAGAAGGTTTTGAACAATCGAAGAGTGGTTGTTACCGGGCTTGGCATGATTACGCCGCTTGGGTCAACACTCAAGGATTCCTGGGAGGGGCTACTTGCTGGAAAGAGCGGTATTTCTCCAATTACCACCTTTGATACAGAAGAATTTCCAGTTCAGTTTGGGGGCTCGGTTCCCGAATTCGACATATCAGATTATCTCCCGGCTAAAGAAGCCAGGCGAATGGACGGGTTCATTCAGTATGGACTGGTCACCGGTGCACAGGCCATAAAAGATGCAGGCCTCGAAGTAAGTGATGAAAATAGACATCGTATCGGTGTTGCAGTTGGTTCAGGTATTGGTGGCATCGTGACTATTGAGGCCTGTCATGAGGTGATGTTGGGTCGAGGGCCATCCCGTGTATCACCATTTTTTGTGCCCGCCTGCATTATCAATATGGTTGCCGGTCATCTGTCCATAAAGTATGGCCTGAAGGGGCCAAATATAGCTGTCACTACGGCTTGCACGACAGGCGTGCATAACATTGGCCTAGCGGCGCGGATGATAGCTTATGGTGACGCGGATGCCATGCTTGCCGGCGGGAGTGAAAAATCAACGTCACCTACTACTATTGCTGGTTTTGCGGCTATGAAGGCTCTGTCCACCCGTAACGATGAGCCGGAACTTGCCAGTCGGCCCTTCGACAGGGACAGGGACGGGTTTGTCCTCAGTGATGGCTCTGCAGTAATGGTATTGGAAGAATATGAGCATGCGAAAGACCGTGGCGCGAGTATCTATTGTGAAGTCGCTGGATTTGGCATGAGTGCTGATGCAAACCACATGACCTCGCCTGCGGAAAACGGTGCTGGTGGTGCCATGTCGATGAAGAACGCGATCCATGATGCTGAAATTGATGCATCAGAAATTGGCTATATCAATGCCCACGGTACTTCAACACAGTTGGGTGATGTGGCGGAAACTATGGCCATTAAGGCGATCATGGGCGCTGATGCCTATAGGGTAGCAGTCAGTTCTACCAAATCCATGATAGGCCATGCGCTGGGTGCTGCCGGTTCCATAGAGGCGGTAATCACGGTGTTGGCATTAGAGGATCAAGTGGTGCCGCCCACTATAAATCTTGATAATCCCGGCAAAGATTGTGACCTCGATTATGTACCACATACCGCCCGGGAATTGGAGCTTGGCACCTGCCTGACTAATTCATTTGGATTTGGTGGTACAAACGGCACCTTGATTTTCAAGAAGATATAGCGGGTTTTTGTCCGGTTTTGGATATCGAGCGGGTTAATTCCATCGTAGGCAATTGTTTTATGTACCTGGCGTTATTGTCGTGCCGTGACATATGGCAAAATTGACCTTTTTATGGACAGGGAATCGCTGGGATGTACTGGCTGATGTCAAGGTGCGGGCGATTTTGGGGATGAGATGAACCTGACAAAAGGAATCCTGCTTGCTGTTACCTTTATGGTAGTTTTTTTCTCATCGTTTCTTGCAGTATATATAGAGCGCGAATTGAGCAGACCGCTCGTAGTTTCGGAACCAACCTTTTTCGAGGTCAAGAGAGGTGCCACCATTGGTTCCGTCGCGCACTCTTTAACTGAACTTGACGTGCTGCCAGTTAGTAACAGGTTATTCCGATACTATGGGGGGTTTACCGGGGATGACGGTCCCATCAGGGTTGGGGAATACCAGCTGGTTCCGGGCATGGATACTAGAGGCCTGCTGCAACTTCTTCGATCAGGGAAAGTCAGGCAGCGGCAGATAACTTTTCCTGAAGGTTGGACCTTCCTGCGCTGGCGTGATCATATACGCGCAAAGCAGGATATAAAACAGACTCTCGAGTCAGTAACGGACAGCGGTCTGATGAACTTAATAGGATATCCAAGGCTGCACCCGGAGGGTCAGTTTTTCCCGGATACCTATCATTACACAAAAGGTGAGGCGGATATCGATATACTGCGCCGGGCGCACGAAAAGATGAAGTCGGTGGTGGAGGATCAATGGCAATCAAGGACGATTGGAGAGGTATTGGAATCTCCATACGAGGCACTTATTCTTGCTTCCATCGTCGAAAAGGAAACGGGATTTCCCCCCGATCGAAGCCCTGTAGCCAGGGTATTTCTAAATCGCTTAAGCAAGAATATTCGGTTACAGTCAGACCCGACGGTTATCTATGGATTGGGACCTGACTTTGATGGCAACTTGCGCAGGTCGCACCTGAAAGACGATCATCCCTATAACACCTATGTTCACGAAGCCCTACCGCCTACTCCAATCTGTATGCCGGGCAAGGCTGCTATCACGGCCACGTTACATGCAGAACCGGGTGCTTATCAATTTTTTGTAGCCAAGGGCGATGGTAGCAGTCATTTCTCAATGAATCTGGCTGAGCACAATGAAGCAGTGAGGCAATATCAAAAACAAGGGCGTATCAGTGACTACAGGAGTTCTCGCCCTTGAAAGGCCGCCTTATCACCATTGAAGGAGTTGAAGGGGTTGGCAAATCAACCAACATAGCATTCATACAGTCGATCCTGTCTGAGAGGGGTATCCCATCCATTGCGACCCGTGAGCCTGGCGGTACAGCACTCGGAGAAAGCATTCGCAAGCTTCTCCTGGACAAGGAGCAGCAGGGGATGAGCGCACTAACCGAGTTGTTGCTGATGTTTGCATCACGCGCTCAGCATCTGGAGCAGGTCATCGAGCCGGCACTGGCAGGGGGCAAGTGGGTAATCTGTGATCGGTTTACAGACTCGAGTTATGCTTACCAGGGCGGTGGCCGGGGCTTACCACTTGAGTTGATCGCCCGCATGGAGGATCTGGTATTGAATGACTTTCGTCCTGACTGTACCTTCATCCTGGACCTGCCTGTGGAGACAGGCCTGTCTCGCGCCGAAAATGTTGGTGAAAAGGATCGCTTTGAAAGCGAGCATACGAACTTTTTCAAGCGGGTAAGGGAAGTCTTTATCGCTCGAGGGCAGTCGGAGCCGCGATGCCACATCATAAGTGCTGAGCAAACCCTGGAAAAGGTTCAGTCAGAGATCCATGAGGTCCTTAAATCTATGCTGGAAACAGATTGATGGCAGGTCACCATGAGTGAGCTGGAATTTCCCCAGGCTCGATTCCTGCCCTGGCAGCAGTCACAGAAGGAGAGACTGCAGCAGCAGATTGCTGCTTTCCGATTACCCCACGCACTACTTTTTTCGGGTGTCGCTGATATCGGCAAAAAGAACTTCGCCTTTGCTCTGGGTGCGCAGCTGTTGTGCAACAACCCGGAGAAAGGACAAGCCTGTGAGAACTGTTCTGCATGCCTTCTTGTCAGGGCGGGTACACACCCTGACTTGAGGGTTGTGCGTCCGGAAGAATCAAAGTTGATCATCATTGAGCAGATCCGCAGCCTTTCAGAGTGGGCCGCACAGACCTCACAGCAGGGAGGAAGAAAGGTAGCGATTCTGTATCCAGCGGAACAGATGAATGTCAATTCTGCCAATGCACTTTTGAAATCCCTGGAAGAGCCAGCTCCGGGTACATTTTTTATTCTTGTTACTGACCAGCCAGGACGCCTTCTGCCAACCATACGAAGTCGGAGTCAGCGAATCGAATTCCCTGTGCCCAGGGAGGAAGAAGCTATCCCATGGCTGCAATCTAACTATGATGCCAGTGTCGACGTCTCTCAGTTGCTGGCAGTTGCGGCGGGTGCGCCACTGAAAGTAGTCAACCAATTTGATGATGATTATCTGCTCAGACGTGCGAATATCGTAAAAGAAACCGAGGGGTTGATCCAGGGCAGGGTCATGGCAGTTGCCGCTGCATCAAGTCTGTTCAAAAAGGACTACCCCCTTGAGGTCTATGATATCCTCTACCAATTCTTTTCAGATGCTCTCAGGTTGAACATAGCGGGTTCTGAAGAAACATTAAAAAACAATGACATGCTGTCATTTATTAATGTCATATATAGAATGTATGATGCAACAACTATGCTGCTGGTGCTTGATGCTATCAATGCCAGCCGAGTAGCGATAAAAGGTAGTTCCAATCCTAACCAGCAACTATTACTAGAATCACTGATGATCAAATTGGCTGAGATGGTTCATACCAATAGTGGATATTAAGACCTTGATGGCTTGTAGATTGGCAGTGCATCAGGCAGAATTTCTCTCGATCAAAAATTGAAACGTAAAAGTAGGTTGAATGGTTAAATTAGCCAGGGGCGGTGCCAAGAAGACGATGATCGCCTTGACGATCAAGGATAAGGTCGTCCTGCACAACTATTATATGCCCTTTATCAAGAACGGCGGGCTGTTCATCGCCAATCGTACTGAATACGAGCTGGGTGATGACGTATTCATTCTTCTCAACCTCATGGATGAATCGGAGAAAATTCCAGTTGCCGGGAAAGTCGTATGGATCGCCAAGAAGGGCGTCAATAGCCCCCACACTCCCGGTGTCGGTATCCAGTTTAGCGATCCAGACAATATCGCCAAAGATAAGATCGAAACTTACCTCGCGGGGTCATTAGGTTCCGCAAACGCTACGGCAACCATGTAGGTACCTTCAACCCATGACATATTGTGTTGCGATCCGTATCGATGCCGGGCTCTGTTTCGTAAGTGACTCTCGGACTAACGCTGGTGTTGATAACGTTTCTACCTATTCCAAAATGTTCACATTTGGCAATGACGGTGAACGTCAGATAATTGTATTGGCCGCCGGAAACCTGGCCACCACCCAGGGCGTGGTTGGACAGTTGAAGAAGGACATCAAGCAGGGGGCTCAGACAAATTTCCTGACAATTCCCACGTTGGAAGATGCGGCCGACTATGTTGGCGGCATCAGCCTTGAACAACAGGAGAAGCACACGGGTGGTGGCGCCAAATACGAGGCAAGTTTTATTATTGGCGGCCAGTTATCCGGGCAAAAACAAGGGGCCTACCTGGTTTATCCCCAGGGAAACCACATCACCACGTCAAAGGACACCTCTTTCCTGCAAATCGGAGAGAGCAAGTACGCCAAGCCCATTCTCGACCGCATCATCGGCTCTGATATTACACTTGAAACAGCCGCACTTTGCGGGCTTGTTTCTATGGACTCGACCATGCGCAGTAACCTCACCGTGGGGCCACCCATAGAAGTCCTGATGTATACCGAGGGTAGCCTGAAAGTTGAGAGGCGATATCGTTTCGAGGAATCCAGTGAGTATCTGCGGCAGTTAAATTCCAGCTGGGATGAACGGTTAAGAGAGGCCTTCAATAATCTGCCACCGATCGCCTGGAGCAAGGCCTGGGACCAGTCCGCCGAAAACTAGCCCTTTTGTTTCCTGTGCTATGCAGGCAGGCCGGGTGTCGGTGAGTCGTGACTGAACCAGGTGGTTGAAACCTGTTGATGTATCTCGTTTAGGTCCAGCTGCATTTCATCAATAAAGGTGTGAAGTATAGCGTCGTTCAGCAGTGCGATGAGGTCATTATTGTTAATCATCCGCTGCGTATGAGTCACACTTCTTATGGGGAGATCGGCTTTGGGCAAACCCTCGAAGCATCGATGCACCTCACGCAGGCAGCAAGCGACGGCTCGAGGGAAATTTTGATCCTTGACCATGAAATTGACCACATCTTCACCGTTTACCCTGCCCTGAACATGTTGCCGATACATCTGGTAAGCGGTTAGGGATTTGAGCACATTCATCCAAAGGATATTCTCATACTCTGCAATTTCCGGGTGGTCCTGGTTGAGTAGATTCAGGCAGCCAACATCAAGTATTCGTGTCGTCATATCGGCTCGCTCGAGACTGCGGCCGATCTTTATAAAATTATATGCAGTGTTGCGGCTCATATTTCCTGCGAGGTAACCGGTGAGTTCATAGCACTGCTTCATCACGTCTGAAAGAAAATTGTGACGACCACCTCTCCTGATACCGCTGGCGATATTCTTGTCCAGGTACAGGTATAGCTGATTAATTTTTTCCCATGCTTCGTTGGGCATGATTTCCCGGCTGGTTCGGGCATTTTCCCGGGCCATCGTCACTGATTTTCTGATTGAACAGGAATCATCTTCGAGCAGGAACTTGATAACGTTTCTTTCATCCTTAATGCTGAAACGCCGGGCAAACTGTTCTTCGTAACCTGTGATGCTGATCAGGCTTCCCCAGATAAATTTTACCTTGGGCAGGTCGAGCATCAGGTTGGTATTGACGTTTATCAGACGGGCAGTATTTTCTACCCGTTCGAGGTAACGTCCAAACCAGTACATCCTTTCTGCGACACGAGAAAGCATATTTATCCTGGCCTCCTGGCTTCTTCAATTATCCACGTATCTTTACTGCCACCACCCTGGGATGAATTAACCACCAGCGATCCCTTGACCAGTGCGACACGCGTGAGACCTCCCGCAGTAACAAAAGAACGATCACTTTGCAGAATGAACGGTCGCAGGTCTACATGCCTTGGTTCAATAGTCGTTTCACAAAGTGTTGGTACGGTCGACAAACTGATGATTGGCTGGGCGATGTAATTCCTTGGGTTTGCTTTAATCAGGCGTTTCATCTTAGCCGTCTGGCTTTTACTTTCACCGGGACCGATATACATGCCATAGCCGCCAGATTCATTCGCAGGTTTTACTACCAGCTTTTCAATATTTTGAAGAACATGCTGAAGGTGCGTTTTGTTGGAGCACATGTAACTCGGAA
>PBRP01000042.1 GCA_002726655.1 Gammaproteobacteria bacterium | reverse complement strand
AACTAGGCACATGGAGAATAGTAGGGGGAGAAATTTCATCTTATTCCAATACTTGAAACGAAAAGCTCTATCTTGCTGATAAGTTGTCCATATTCAAGTTTTTAACATATAACTGTTAAGAATCAGGTGCTGAGAGCTAGCCCGGATAATTCATGAAGGGACCATACTAAAACCGATCAGGTGCAAACTGGATTCCAGATGAAACGAAAAAATAGCTCATAACAGATTGAAACTTAACATGTTAACAAGTTTCTTTAGCCGCCTTCGTGAAATGTCCGGGCTAGGCGTCCAGTGTGAATGCTCGTTTAATCCAGTCAATAGAGCGCCCCATGGATATGACATCAAATCGACAGGGCATGTTGCGAAACTGTTTGTGGGTGGCGAGGAAGCGCTCGGCGGTTTTAATAATTTTGAGCCTTTTCCCATGGGTTACTGTTTCGGCACCGGTTCCGCGTGAACTGTCACTGCGATAGCGAACCTCGACAAAGACCAGCGTTTGGTTATCCTGAACGATAATGTCAATCTCACCTGCCTTCGTGCGGTAGTTTCTGACCAGGAACTGACAGCCGTTTGACTCCAGGTGGGCGAGAGCCCGGGACTCGGCCTGGTTACCGCGGGCAGTGGTCGTGGTAACCAGGAAATGCCCCTAACTACTTTCGAGGATAAAGGGTATGGCGACTACCGAGCCGTTTTTAAACTGTGCCCACATCAGGTTTCTTACAACCGTATTGTTGCGCAGGGTCAGTACGCCCGTGGCACCAAACAGTCGTTCTCCAGGGATCTCTTTTAACTGCTGCAGTCGTGGATATAGGCGGTATGCGTCAATACCAAGGGCGAAGAATGGGGCGAAGCTTGATCGTGACGATTGCCAGAGCCTGAGGATTTCTTTTTGAATCTTGTCCGTGGATGCCAGCTTCCACGGAATATCGCAGAAACGAATACCATTGAGGTCAATGGCATCAATCCTTGATTCACTGTATTCATGAATATGGGAAGTGGCGTAGACCGGAATATCATCAGCGTAGAAAAATGCAAGCGTTGGATTAATGCCACGCGCCTGGGCGGGGTTGGCCAGCAGGAATATGAAGTCAATATCCTGGCGGCGCCTTGGAGTAAATTCAAATCGTTTGCCGATTATTCTGCGCAATTCATTTGATCGATTTTCACTTTGATCGACCTTCAGCAGTACCTTTACCAACTCAGAATAATCCCTCTGGTCAGAAAACCTGGCCTCTTCAACCATGATTCCCCCAAGGGCATCCCAGCGATCCCGGAAAACACCCAGGTTTCGATCGCCCCATTCGCCTACCGGGGCGATTGCCAGAGCCTTCAGGTGACCTTCCCTGTGGACCTGCTCAGCGACCTGTACCATTTCATCTTCCGGTGCAAGCCCAAACTGGTACAAATCCGGGTTACCCTGGCCATCTATTGTTCGATTGAGTGCTACTACGGGCACCGGCAATTTGATCGTGGAAAGAATGCTGACATTGTCTCTATCCAGGGGGCCGATAATAAGTTCTGCGCCATCAGATGCAGCCTGGGCAATGAGGTCCCTGATGTCGGCGGCGGAGGTATCGTAGATCCTAATTGAAGTGGAGACGCGCCCCTGGTCTTTTCCATGTTCATAGTAGGCCGCGAGTACGCCGTCTCGTATTGCTCTGCCAAACGGCCCCAGGTCGCCCTGAATGGGCAGTACCAGGGCTATTGCGGAAGGTTGTTCCTTTACTACCCGGGATAGCATTTGCAGGCTGGCGGGTAGCTGGGATGCTGCCGGGTGATGTGACCACACCTTTTTCCAGTTGTTCAGTTCCTGGAGTTGTCGCAGTGGGTCATTCTCGTACTGCCGCGTCATAGCGGCGAGTGACAGCCAGCCACGTAAATCGCTGGTTATTGCCTTGGCTGCATGATTTACCAGGCTGGTCGCGGGTAAGCGCAATAATGCCGAAAAAATATGCTCGTGGTTAAGCCTTTTCTCCTCAGGCATCAGTAGACTGTCAAAGTAGATTCGTTCCCTCGCGCTTGCGACGTAGCTTCTACCCATTTTGTAGGCTTCAGATCTCAGCCTGCCAATCTTGATCTGGAGTTCCTGGGTTAGTGGTATCGCCTGTAAGCGTTTGTTATTTAGGAATGCCAGCGCCTGATGTGGGGAACCCTCGGCGAGTGAGATCCGGGCGCTTGTGATCAGGTAGTCGCTTGTATATTGGTGACTGAGGAACGGGTTCAGAACCAGTGCGAGTATTCTTTTTGCCTGTTCGAGATCTCCATTTTCAAGAGATATACCAGCGGCCCTGATTCTGAGTTCAGTCGCGTTCTTGCCCTCGCTGTGATCTGCCGCTATTAGCAGTGCACTGATATCATTGGAAACTTTAGCCTCGGTGAGCTTGCGAGGTGACCCCTCGGTGGATGGGCCTGTCTGCGGAGCAGTGCAACCTGTGATGAGTAGTACCCATACAATGGCGGTAAGGTGTTTAATTGGACACTCCTTGAACACTGGCGGCGTTTTATAGTGAATTGGGTATTATTCCATATTGGCCGATCATCTTCCTGCAAATGGAGTTGATTGGCTCCCGAATTGTTGTGGGAAAACAGCGCTGTAATCTGTGCTCTTTATAACGAATCGCCATTGATGGCGCATTGAAAAGGAATTGATAGTGAGTATTCTGTACGTGGTGGCGACCCCAATTGGTAATCTGGAAGATATTACGGAACGGGCAAAGCGAGTCCTGTCAGAGGTTGATCTAATTGCGGCAGAAGATACTCGACATACCGCGATAGTTTTAAACCACCTGAATATCAAAACCCCTTTGACCTCCTACCATGATCACAATGAGTCATCCGCCAGCCACTCACTGATTGAGCAAATAAAAAGCGGCAAGGAAATTGCGCTTGTGTCCGACGCCGGTACCCCGCTAATTGCCGATCCCGGATACCGGCTAGTCAAACTGGCAAGAGAAGAAGGGGTGAAGGTCGTGCCTATACCGGGTGTGTCCGCGGTTACTGCCGCCTTGTCAGTTGCAGGCCTCCCCACGGACAAATTTACATACCATGGTTTCCTGCCAGCGAAATCCAAGGCACTGCAGGATTTCCTGAAGGAACTGGAAAATGAACCGGGTACACTTATTTTCTATGAGTCCCCGCATCGCCTGGTGAAAACCGTCGCCATGTTTGAAAAGGTCTTTGGGTCGGACAGAATACTTGTGGTGGCAAGAGAGTTGACTAAAAGATTTGAGCAGGTGAGTTATGGCACCATAGGGGAAGCACGGGAGCGAATAGAAGCAGGTGAAATCGTGGTAAAGGGAGAATTTGTATTATTACTCCAGGGTCAGCTAAAAGTGGATTCCGAATGGGATGAAAGAAAATTGCTTGCCGAACTGCTGACAGATCTGTCAGTCAGTAGAGCAGCAGAGCTTGCTTCAAGGTTGACCGGTCGATCGAAAAATGTCCTGTACAAAATAGCTATCTCGATGAAGGAAGACAGTTAGGAAACTGACCTCTGCGCTCGATCAGGGTGTATAGCCTGTCAGGTATTTAAATTCAGACCAAAAGTGGCTAGGCTTGTACCTGAGAGTCGACCAGGTAATCGCTGTTGCCCTTCGTTCAGATGGATAGCAGAGGAAAGTCCGGGCTCCAGAGGGCAGGGTGCCAGGTAACTCCTGGGGGGTGTGAGCCCACGGCAAGTGCAGCAGAAAACAAACCGCCACATCAGAATCTGGTGTGGTAAGGGTGAAATGGTGCGGTAAGAGCGCACCGCGCCTGTGGTAACACAGAGCGGCAAGGTAAACCCCACTCGGAGCAAGACCAAATAGGAATCCAGATATTACGGCCCGTAATTGGGTTCGGGTAGGTCGCTATAGGTACATGGTGACATGTATCACAGATGAATGATTACCCATGACAGAACCCGGCTTATAGGTCGGCTCTCACCTTCAATTGCCTTATATTCCACATTCGCACCATTTCGGCTGCATGTATAACAAATTAGTCTATTCAAGAAGAAAGCTAAGAGACTACTTTAACTATCCATCTTATCTTGTTGTATTAAAATCCCTTCCCCTGAAGGTCAAAGTCGATCCTCCAGTAACTCTCCTAAGTTATTGTGTTTTAAAGACAAATTGGCATTACGACTGCTTGACAAGGCATGCCCTCGTTTCTATTGTGCAAAAAAATAGTGGGTAAATGTGTCATTTTGTGGGAAATATCTACAGGAATTACTGTTGATGATTACCGGGAGATGATTCTCCAATACCGGGTTTGCCGGGAGGTATGACAAGTCGTCATGTTTAGGGGTGTTAATAATGTCAATTTGGACGCCAAGGGCCGCCTCGCGGTCCCTACCCGTTTTCGTGAGTTATTAGCCAACCATTGTAATGGGGAAATGGTCGTAACAATAGACACGGAAGAAAGATGTTTACTGATATACCCGCGACCCGAATGGGAAGACATACAGCGTAAGGTTGAAGCACTGCCCAGCTTCAATCTCGCCGCCAGACGTGTGCAGCGCCTTTTGATCGGTCATGCGACCGACATTCCAATGGATGGAAGCGCGAGAATTCTGCTTACACCGCCTCTTAGGGAATACGCACAGCTTGATAAGAAGGCGGTATTACTGGGGCAGGGCAACAAATTGGAACTATGGAGCGAAGAAATCTGGGTAAACCGGCGTGATGCCTGGCTTGAAGATCAGTCTGGATTGGAAATTCCAGACGATCTTCAGACCTTGTCGCTATAGGTATCGCCTTGGACAGCCATAAAACTGTACTGCTAGACGAGGCCGTCGCGGCCCTGTTGAAGAAACCAGACGGCACCTATGTGGATTGTACATACGGCCGGGGAGGGCATAGCCAGGAGATTGCAAACCGCATGAACAACCAGGGCAGGTTAATGGTCATCGATAAAGATCAGTCCGCCATTGCGGATGCGAGAGTGAGATTCAAGGGTGATGACCGGGTCGTTGTTGTACATGGATCCTTCTCACGATTAGCGGAATACGTGGACGATCATGAAATGAGACCGCTGGACGGCATTCTGTTGGACCTGGGCGTCTCATCCCCACAACTGGATGATCCGCTCCGGGGTTTTAGTTTCATGAAGGATGGCCCACTTGACATGAGGATGGATCAGGCTGTTGGTGAGAGTGCATCAGAGTGGCTTGCTGTTGCCGATGAAAACGAAATAACGGATGTACTAAGGCGCTACGGGGAAGAGAAATTTGCGAGAAGAATTGCGAAGAAAATAGTTTCAATCAGACAAGATAAAAAGATAGAGACGACGTCAAGCCTGGTTGAAGTTATTGAATCCGCGATCCCCAAAAGGGAGAAAAATAAACACCCTGCTACGAGGACCTTCCAGGCTGTCCGCATACAGGTTAACCAGGAGTTGAAGTCTCTGGAAGACTGTTTGCAGGATGTAGTTGATCTCCTGGTTTCAGGAGGACGATTGGTCGTCATTAGCTTTCATTCATTGGAAGATCGAATTGTGAAGCGTTTTATCAGGCGAATGGAACGGGAAGACGATTACCCTGATCGGTTTCCAATTAGAGCGGATGAAATTGAACACCAGCTAAAGTCGGTTGGCAAACCAATAAGGCCCGGTGATGAAGAGGTTAGAGGTAATCGTAGATCACGTAGTTCGATTATGCGAGTTGCGGAGAGGCTGTAGATGTTTGGATCAAATCTAGCTGAAGAATTCGTTGCATGGCTGGTTCGTGCAGAACAACTGGTGATGATTTCTGTCGTACTAATTTTCCTTGCCTCGTCAATAGCGGTTGTCTATTCCTCCCATATGACTCGTCAAATGTATAGCTCCCTGCAGACATTGCAGCACAGTCAGGATGACCTTGACAGTGAGTATGAAAAGTTGCTTTTGGAGCAGAGTGCGTGGGCGGACTACACCAGGGTTGATAGATTGGCTCGAGAGAAATTGAAAATGTCAGCGCCCCCAGCCGACGAGTTAGTCGTAGTAAAAGCCGGGCGCCCATATACCACGGGGGGGCAGTGATGGTCAGGATCAGTTTAGTAGTCGTTCTGTTTGCCTTGTTGATCAGCTCCCTGTGCGCGCGACTGGTATATCTGAATGTAATTGATGGTGATTTTCTGCAGGATCAGGGTGATGCAAGAACCATTCGCATGGAGCGAATAACTGCACATCGCGGCATGATCAGAGACCGTCACGGGAAACCGCTGGCGGTGAGTTCCCCGGTCATCTCGTTGTGGGCAGACCCGGGAGAGCTTCCTGAATCAGAAGAAGAACTTGCACCTCTAGCCAAGTCGTTGGGTGTTGCTCCAGTAAGGTTTTTCTCCAAGATCAAGAAGGCGAAATCACGTAACTTTGTATATTTACGCCGCCACCTTGTTCCATCCAAAGCGCGAGAGATCCTGGAGATGAAAGTGCCGGGGGTCTATGGTGAGCGAGAATATCACCGCTACTATCCATCAAGTGAGGTTGGTGCGCATATCGTTGGGTTTACCAACATCGATGATAAGGGGCAGGAAGGGCTGGAGCTTTCATTTGATGGATGGCTTACGGGTGTTCCCGGAAAGAAAAAAGTTCTTAAGAACCGCTATGGAGAAATAGTCCGCGACATAGTGCCCGTTAGTGATGCGATTCCTGGAAAGAATCTGGACCTTAGTGTTGACCTTCGGTTGCAGTATCTGGCATATCGCGAATTGAAGTCAGCAGTTACCCATTTCGAAGCAGTTTCTGGGACGGTAATAGTACTCGATGTGAGGACGGGAAAAATTTTGGCCATGGTTAACCAGCCATCATATAACCCGAATAACAGAGCTGATCTAGAGTCTAAAATGATCCGCAACAGAGCTGTAACTGACGTCTTTGAACCGGGTTCAACAATGAAGCCATTCACGGTAGCAGTAGCGTTGTTGTCTGGCCAATACGCACCGGAATCAGTTATTGATACGAACCCTGGCTTTGTTCGGGTCGGTTCAAAAACTATCAGAGATCCCAGCAATCGCGGGAAGCTTAGTCTCGGTGCAATCATCGCCAAGTCAAGCCAGGTAGGTATCAGTAAACTTGCATTGACTCTGAATGAGTATGAAGTCTGGGAAATGTTCCAGAAAGTTGGTTTTGGTCAGGGTACTGGCGTGGGTTTTCCCGGGGAAAGCAGCGGTTATCTTCCCAATCATAGGCGATGGAAAGATATTGAGCGGGTCACCTTTGCATACGGCTACGGGCTGACAGCAACGCCGCTCCAACTGGCGGCAGCCTACTTGACGATTGCAACTGGCGGACTTAGACGTGAAGTCAGTTTGCTGAACTCGGGCGGCGTGTCAGAAACGCGCCTTTATTCGAATCATGTTGCCCACCAGGTTAAGCAAATGCTTGAAAGAGTGGTAACTGAAGGAACTGGTACGAAGGCGGCGATTGACTCCTATCAGGTCGCAGGAAAGACAGGGACTGTTCGTAAGGTTGGAAAAGAGGGTTACCAGGATACGCAGCACATAGCTTTTTTTGCTGGAATGACGCCTGTTCGTGAACCACGGTTGGTGGGTATTGTGCTAATTAATGAGCCGAAATCAAAAGCGTATGGTGGCGGTTCGATAGCTGCGCCTGTTTTTTCAAGGGTAATGGAGGGCGCGCTGAGGCTTCTCAACGTTCCCCCTAACGACTTTGAAGAGGCAGCCTAGTTGAAAGTTATGCTAAACGAACTCTTACCAGATCATCATGAATTGCCGGAACTTCTAATAGAAGGAATCACCAATGACAGCAGAAAGGTGGGTTCTGGTGATTTGTTTGTAGCCGTAACGGGGTTAAACGTTGATGGGCGAAGTTTCATCGCGGATGCTCAGGAAAAAAATGCAGTTGGAATTTTGTGTGAACCGCCCAGACCAGAGATAGAGCTTGAGATCCCCATTGTTGCAGTTAAAAACCTTAAGGCAAGTGTTGGTAACATCGCCAGCCGTTTCTACGGTAACCCATCTGACCAGTTACTTGTTGTCGCAATTACTGGCACCAACGGAAAAACCTCGTGCTCTCATTTCATCGCCCAGGGGTTGTCAGCGATGGGCACAAGGTGTGGAGTCATAGGCACGATGGGATATGGCACGCTAACTAGTGCAAAGGGGGCCGCGGCGAAAGGTGCACAGTACCGGCCCCTTAAGAATAACGTTTCAGGAACAGACTTAACGACACCAGACCCAATCGTATTGCAGGAATACCTTGCATATCTTGTTGATGACGACTGTTCAGCTGTTGCGCTGGAAGCCTCTTCTCATGGTCTTGCACAGGGAAGGTTGAATGGAACCCAGATTAATGTAGCGGTCTTTACCAACATGACACGTGACCATCTCGACTACCACGCCGACTTTGATAGCTATCATGAGTCCAAGCAACAATTGTTTTCCTGGGAAGGACTCAAGACGGCCGTCGTGAACCTGGATGATGAATTTGGACGCAGGTTGTGTTCCTCGATTGGTGATGGCGTAGAGGTTTTAGCAGTAAGTGCCAGTAGTTCTGAAGCAGATATCTATGGCAAGGATATTCGACTACATGATGATGGGTTGAGTTTCAGCGTTTGTTCGCCCTGGGGGGAAGCAAAGGTCAGAAGTCCGTTGGTGGGGCGGTTCAACGTCCACAACCTCCTTTCTACACTAGGCGTGATTTGTTCACAGAGTTACGGCTTCGAGGAGGCAATCAGTGTGATCTCGGAGATTGGCATGGTGAAGGGTCGAATGGAGGTTATTCGTAACCCGGGTCAGCCCACCGTGATTATTGACTATGCACACACGCCAGATGCACTGGATAAAGCATTGCAGGCCACAAAGGAACACTGCCTCGGTGAACTGTGGTGTGTCTTTGGTTGCGGCGGGGACAGGGACAAGGGGAAACGTCCGCTGATGGGAGAAATAGCTTCGACCCATGCGAGCCATGTAGTGATAACCGATGACAATCCCAGGAGTGAGTCCTCCCTTGTTATAGCCAATGAAATTGCACACGGCGTTGTTGCAGGCGTGGATGTTGAGATTGAGGCCGACAGGCGGACGGCCATATGGAAAACACTATCAAATGCAGGAAGTCGGGATGTTGTACTCATAGCGGGCAAGGGCCACGAAGAATATCAGGAAGTGTCAGGTAAGAAACTGGCCTTCAGCGACCATGATGTTGTTGGTGATTATGTTAGCAGTAGCCAGTGAGAACGGGAATGTGGGCAAAGGAAATTTCAAAATGATTGTTGGGCTGGGAGAAACCGGATACTCAGTCGCAAAATATTTACACTCGAAAGGTGTGGACTTTGAGGTGGCCGATAGCGATGCCGCGCCCAGTCGCCTGCCTGAAATACAGGCTCTTGTGCCCGGTATTGAACTGCACTCTCTTGAATCCAAGTTGCTTACTCATGCCGCTGAAATCATTTTAAGCCCTGGCGTCCCCCAATCTATTCCGATTCTGAGGGATGTCCGGGCGAAGGGAATAGTGGTGACCGGGGATGTTGCCATGTTTGGTGAGCTTGCTGAGGCACCTATCGTTGCGGTAACCGGTTCGAATGGAAAGAGTACTGTTACTTCAATGGTCGGCATGTTGGCATCTTCGCAGCTCAAAGGAGTAAAGGTTGCCGGTAATATTGGCACGCCCTGCCTCGATGTTCTCGATGAAGACGCTTCGCTTTATGTGCTTGAGGTTTCCAGTTTTCAATTGGAAGTGGCAACCGACTTGCCTCTCAAGGTGGCTGCACTGCTGAACCTGTCTCCAGACCATATGGATCGCTACCTCAAGGTTGAAGACTATTACAAGACAAAGGGCAATATCTTTAATCGGTGTCAGGCTGCGGTGGTGCCAAGAAGTGGAATAGGTCCATTCAAACTGTCCACAGATTCTGTGTTCTCGTTCGGAACAGATGCACCGGCGAATGACATGCAGTTCGGACTGGTGGGGTCCGAGGAAGACCCTGTGTTGGCACATGGGTCAAGAGAACTGATGAGAGCTGCCGATTTGCGCATCAAGAGTAGGCATGATGTTCAAAATGCGCTGGCTGCACTCACTATTGGTTACGCAGCTGATCTTGAAATGGGGTCGATGATAGAGGATATCAAAGAATTTGAGGGTCTTGCTCACCGCTGTGAATGGCTTGGTGATTTTGCCGGGGTGTCTTACATTAACGATTCGAAGGCAACCAATGTTGGAGCCAGCATTTCAGCCGTTGAGGGATTTTCCAAGGGCAAGAACATTATTCTGATTCTTGGCGGGGAAGGCAAAGGGGCTGATTTTGAGCTGATGATTCCTGCAATCAAAAATTGTGTGAAGAAGGTGCTGGTTTTTGGTCGTGATGGGAAGGCGATTCGGGCTGTGCTTCGCAGTGCCGTGTCGATAGAGCTGGTTGATAACCTCGATGATATTGTAGATGCAGCGATTTTGAATGCAAATGGTGGAGACACGGTTCTGTTCTCTCCGGCCTGTGCAAGCTTCGATATGTTTGAAAACTACTCGACACGTGGCGACGAATTCAAACGTCTGCTTTTGGAGAAGTTGTCATGAGCATGGCGCAAAAAGCCCTGATTGTCGCCGATGGGAAGTGCCCGGTAGATTCAATTGTCGCGGGTGTCTCTCTGCTGTTGCTGTTGTCTGGGCTTATCATGGTTGCATCTGCTTCAACTGAAGTCTCTGCAAAATTGTATGGCAGCCCATTTCACCTGGTTACACGGCACGCTGCCTATATTTTCATAAGTACGGCTACCGGGGCTTTTGTTTTACTCGTGCCGATGAACTACTGGCAAAAACTAGGGATTCCCTTGTTAGCCCTTAGCTTTCTGCTGCTTATCGCGGTACTCGTGCCAGGCATTGGAAAGGAAGTAAACGGTGCTGCACGCTGGATCTCTCTTGGTTCCTTCACACTTCAGGGGTCTGAATTTGTCAAACTCTTTGTCGTCCTTTACTTGGCAGGATATCTGGTAAGGCAAAAAGAAGAAGTGCAGTCAAGTTTTGCAGCCCTTCTGAAACCACTTGCTATTGTCACTCCGCTAGTTCTGTTGTTGCTGGGTCAGCCTGATTTTGGTGCCACGGTGGTTATCATGTCTGCCTTCATGGGGGTGATATTTCTTGCTGGAATTCCTATGCGCTATCTGTTGCCGGTAGTTTCAGTTAGTGCGGTTGCCATATCTTTCATTGCGATACTTCAACCCTATAGGTTAGCAAGGCTAACGGTGTTTACGGATCCCTGGGAGCATCAGTTTGGAGGGGGCTACCAGCTGACACAGGCATTGATTGCTTTTGGTCGAGGAGAATGGTTTGGGTTAGGGCTGGGTAATAGTATACAGAAGCTCTTTTTCTTACCGGAAGCTCACACGGACTTCCTGTTTTCAATTATAGCTGAAGAGTTGGGTGTCGTCGGTGCAGCGACGATCATAGTCCTGTTTGCATGTCTTATCATACGAGCTCTATGGATAGGTTATAGGGCCCAAATTCAGGGAGAAGATTTTCATGCCTTGACGGCCTACGGCATTGCCTTGTTGCTGGGAGTTCAAACACTGGTAAACCTTGGTGTTAATCTGGGGATGCTGCCGACAAAGGGGCTGACACTACCCCTGATGAGTTATGGTGGAAACAGCCTGATCGTCAGCTGCATGCTCATCGCGATCCTGCTGCGGATTGAGTATGAATGTAGATCCGGGGTTGAGAACAGTACTGCTTCGGCGACGAATAGGAGTCGAAAACGTGGCTAGTAGACTCCCTCAAGATTTCCCAGAAGTGCCTGAGATGAGAAGGATCCGGCGTATTCATTTTGTTGGCATCGGTGGTGCTGGAATGTGTGGTATTGCAGAAGTCCTGTTGAACCAGGGCTACCAGGTTTCAGGTTCTGACTTAGCAAAATCAGCGGTAACAGAAAGACTCAAATCCCTTGGTGTGGAAATATTCATTTCTCATGACGAAACTAATGTTGATCATGCTGACGTTGTGGTTAAGTCATCAGCTATTATCGAGCAGAACCCTGAGCTTATCCGGGCGCATGAGCGGCGTATCCCGGTTGTTCGACGAGCGGAAATGCTTGGTGAATTAATGCGCTATCGTCATGGAATCGCGGTTGCGGGTACCCATGGCAAGACGACCAGTACCAGTTTGATAGCATCTATACTTGCTCAGGCAGGGTTGGATCCAACCTTCATAATCGGAGGGCTGCTTAAGAGTGCAGAGAGCAACGGACGTCTTGGTGGTAGCCGTTATCTCGTCGCAGAAGCGGATGAAAGTGACGCATCCTTCCTGCATCTGCAGCCAATGGTCGTTGTTCTGACCAATATTGACAGGGATCATCTCAGCTACTACGACGGAAGTTTCGAGAAGTTACAGGATGCCTTCGTAGAATTCATTCATAATCTGCCATTCTATGGGCTATTGATCGCCTGTACGGATGATCCGGTGATCAAAAAGCTGTTGCCTCAGGTTAAGCGCTCAATCACTACCTATGGATTTGATCCGGGTGCTGATGTCTATGCATACAATATCCAGCAGACGGGCGCAGTTTCGACCTTCCAGGTCAGACGTTCAGGTCACAAGGAAGACATTGGAATCACACTCAACCTCCCGGGTCGCCACAATATTTTGAATGCATTGGCCGCGATAGCCGTTGCCAGTGATGAAGATGTATCCGATGAGGGTATCAAGAAAGGGCTGGGTAATTTCCAGGGTGTCGGCAGGAGGTTCGAAGTACATGGCAGCTTCACTGTTGACGATGGCAGTTTTCTCCTTGTTGATGATTATGGCCATCATCCCAGTGAGGTTAAAGCAACCATTGATGCTGTCAGGGAAGGGTGGCCCGGCCATCGCCTTGTTATGGTCTACCAGCCACATCGATACACCCGAACATTTGACTTATTTGATCAGTTTGCGGACGTGCTGTCAGGAGTGGATCATCTCATCCTTACGGAGGTGTATTCTGCCGGTGAGGACTTGATCCCCGGAGCGACTGGCAAGGACCTGTACCAGAGCCTGCGCGGTGATGGTCAAGTGGAAATCGATTTCATAACACTTGTTGCAGATGTACCGGCGCGCCTGAATGAGATTGTTCGGGCCGATGATGTGGTGCTGACTCAGGGCGCGGGCGAAACCGCAAGGTTGGCCCAGGTTTTGAAATCCGAATGGGTCGAAAGGAGAGTGGAATGACTACTCGACTGGCTCGTGTTCTACAGAATCCGAAGGTCATCCTGTCGGCGTTTGTAGCGCTACTGGTGACTGGTTCGATTGGCTTCGCATTTGTTGAATATGAAAGGGAAGTTAATTACATCTCGATCACAGGGAATGTGACTGAGATACAAAGAGATTCAGTTATCCACACTCTCTTGGCCTTGAATATTTCCATGTCAGATATAGAAGGGGTGAAACAGGCTCTGGTGGGGATTGGCTGGATCAAAGGCGCAGGTGTGGCCCTGCACTGGCCGGATGAGCTGGTTGTTAATATCCAGCCGCAAAAGGCAATAGCTTACTGGAACGACGACGCCTTCATAAATAGTGAAGGGGAAGTGTTTGAAACAGAATACCTGGTGGGTGGGGATTTGCCGCAGCTTTATGGACCTGTTGGTTCAGAGCAGATGGTAATGGGGCACTACCAGAAGCTGAGTAGAGCATTGCTAAAATCCGGGCACTTTATCGAAGTGCTCATGTTGAATGATCGCGGTGCTCTTGAGTTTGAGAATCAACATGGCGTGCGAGTATCCCTTGGGAGCGTAAACCTGAAACAAAGATTGCAGCACTTCATTAAAGTGAGCCACAAGATAGAAGAACTTGAGAAATTACCGCTGAGAATTGATACACGTTATACCAATGGTGTCGCAGTAAATTTTGTTGAAGCTGAAAACTTCAAAATCGCAGAAACCTTTTAATCGCAGAGAGAGTTGAACCTATGGCCAGTGCAATCGGAAATGAAATGATAGTCGGTCTGGATATTGGAACCTCAAAAGTGGTGGCCATTGTCGGCGAGGTGGGGCCTGAAGGGGAACTCGAGATTGTCGGTATTGGGAGCCATTCATCCCGGGGTCTGAAGAAAGGGGTTGTGGTCAATATTGAATCTACGGTGCAGTCTATCCAGCGGGCCGTTGAAGAGGCGGAATTGATGGCAGGTTGCCAGATTCATTCCGTGTTCGCAGGCATTGCAGGTAACCACATTCGTAGTTTGAATTCTCATGGGATTGTGGCCATCAGGGATCGAGAGGTGTTCCAGCCCGATATTGAAAGGGTAATTGATGCAGCCCAGGCAGTGGCGATACCAGCAGATCAGAAAATCCTGCATATATTGCCACAGGAATACCTTGTTGATACCCAGGAAGGTGTCAGGGAACCACTGGGGATGGCGGGTGTGAGGCTCGAAGCGAAAGTGCACCTGGTCACATGCGCGGTGAATGCGGAAAAGAATATTGAAAAGTGTATTAGGCGCTGCGGGCTCGAAGTAGAAGATATTATTCTCGAACAGGTAGCCTCAGGGTCTGCTGTCCTGACTGAAGATGAGAAAGATCTTGGTGTGTGCCTGGTAGATATTGGTGGCGGCACTTCGGATATCGCCATATTCACGGATGGTGCGATCAGGCATACGGCGGTAATTCCCATTGCAGGAGATCAGGTGACCAACGATATCGCCATGGCGTTGCGGACACCGACGCAGAATGCCGAAGATCTGAAAATAAAATATGCCTGTGCTCTGGCAAGCATGGCCGGCGAAAACGAAACTATTAAAGTTCCCAGTGTGGGCGACAGGTCAGATAGGGATTTGTCCAGGCAGGCTTTGGCGGAAGTCGTTGAGCCGAGATATGACGAACTTTTCCACCTGATACGTGCTGAGCTGAGGCGCAGCGGTTTTGAAGAGCTCATTGCAGCGGGGATCGTTCTCACTGGTGGTACATCTAAGATGGAAGGCGTAGCTGAACTGGCGGAAGAGATTTTTCACATGCCCATCAGTATTGGCAGGCCACACAGTGTTAGTGGTCTCACTGATATTGTAAAAAACCCCATCTATTCCACTGCCGTCGGTTTATTGCAGTACGGCGCAAAACAGCAGAATGATAATTTGGTACTGCCTGCGAATGTCGGTATGGAGACCGTGGTCGGGCGGGTCAAGAGCTGGTTCATGGGGAGTTACTAAATAATGTTAAAGAATGTGGTTGAAAGGCAAATATTAATGATCAAAGAAAATCAATATAGCCAGAATGGCCTGGTCCTTAGGAGGGTGAGATATGTTTGAACTAGTCGATAGCGTACCGCAGAATGCTGTGATTAAGGTCATTGGTGTTGGCGGCGGCGGTGGCAACGCAGTGCAGCACATGCTGAAACGGGATATAGAAGGTGTGGATTTTGTGTGTGCCAATACGGATGCACAGGCTCTGCGAAATCTGTCCGCAAAAACCTTGTTACAGCTGGGTGCCAATATAACCAAAGGACTGGGAGCGGGGGCCAATCCCGTAATGGGAAAAGATGCCGCCCTCGAGGACGGGGATCGTATTTCTGAGGCCCTGGCTGGTGCTGACATGGTGTTTATTACAGCCGGTATGGGTGGTGGCACAGGTACCGGGGCTGCACCCATTGTTGCCGAAATTGCCAGGGACCTTGGTATTTTGACGGTCGCAGTGGTCACACAGCCTTTTTCCTTTGAAGGCAAGAAGCGCATGAAGGTGGCGATGGCAGGGATAGAAGAGCTATCTCAGCATGTCGATTCACTTATTACGATTCCCAATGAGCGACTGCTCACCGTCATGGGAGAAGAAACCCCCCTACTGGAAGCATTTGCCGCGGTGGATGACGTATTGTCAGGTGCCGTGCAGGGGATTGCCGACCTGATAATCCGGCCGGGAATGATCAATGTGGATTTTGCCGATGTACGCACGGTCATGTCTGAAATGGGTATGGCCATGATGGGCAGTGGAAGCGCTGCAGGTGAAAACAGGGCCCGGGAGGCAGCAGAGGCGGCGATTCACAGTCCCTTACTGGAGGACGTTGATTTCAACGGTGCTCGAGGGATTCTGGTAAATATTGCGGCAGGTGAAGATATTGCTCTGGGTGAATTCTCTGAGGTAGGTGGCACGATCGAAGAGTTCTCTTCTGAAAATGCGACTGTTGTTATCGGCACTGTCATTGACCGGGATATGGTCGATGAGATTCGAGTCACGGTGGTGGCAACAGGGCTCGGCAATCCACATGAGCGCCCCCAGAACATGCCTGAAGAAGTAAAGAAGAAGATTGCTGGCGATGGATCCGTCGATTATGGAGACCTGGACAGGCCTACAATCATTAGAAATGCGGTCCAGGAGGTAGAAGAGGACCGAGATCTAGCAGACTCCCGAAACCTTGAATATCTGGATATTCCTGCCTTCCTGAGGCGTCAGGCGGACTAGAAACGATTGTTTGGTGGGATTTGTAGCGTTTTCTGAAACTAAACGGCAAAAATAGAGTCTCAACCATTGAGATTCGGTCTTTCATGGCCTCTCCAGGGGGATTCTGGTACTATTCGCGCCGCATTGGGGATAAGAACAATAATGATCAATCAAAGAACGCTCAAGAACGTTATTCGGGCGATTGGGGTCGGTTTACATACGGGGGAAAAGGTCTATTTGACCCTGCGGCCTGCGCCAATTGATACGGGTATCGTCTTCGTCCGGGTAGATGTTGACCCGGCTGTCGAAATTCCAGCTGCCACTGAATATGTGGGTGATACGACCCTTGCGACCACTCTGTTAAGGGACGGTCAGCGCATTTCTACAGTGGAACACCTGTTATCAGCCCTCTCGGGACTGAGTATCGATAATGCCTATGTGGAAGTGAGTGGACCGGAGATGCCGATTATGGATGGCAGCGCGGCCACTTTTGTATTCCTTATCCAGTCAGCGGGCATTGAAGAGCAGAATGCGCTGAAGAAATTTATCAGAATTACCAAGGAAGTTTCCGTTGGCAGTGAGGAAAGCCCGCGTTCTTACGGACAACATGTGAGTATTCTCCCCTACGATGGGTTCAGGGTTAGTCATACCATCGTATACGACAATGCTGTTATAAGGCAGCAACAGGCCAGTATTGATTTCTCTACCACCTCATTTGTAAAAGAGGTCAGCCGGGCCCGAACTTTTGGTCTTATGCAGGAATTTGAGCATCTGCGTGAACTCAACCTTGCACAGGGGGGGAGTCTCGATAATGCAGTTGTGGTTGATGATTACAGGATCCTCAATGATGACGGTCTTCGTCATGAAGATGAATTTGTACGCCACAAGATCCTGGATGCGATCGGTGATTTGTATCTGCTGGGTTACAGTATTATAGGTGAATTTATAGGGCATAAATCCGGGCACACGGAAAATCATGCGCTGCGGAAGGAATTATTGAGAAGAACGGATGCGTGGGAAATTGTTACATTTGAAGATCCGGAACAGGTACCGTTTTCTTATGCCAGGCCAAAATTAGCAGATCAGCTATAGGATCCGGTACTATTTCCCTCTCTTGGATAATTTTATAAGGGCTTTGCGTAGCGCTTCATCTTCGATATATTTAGCCATTGCTGCTAATTGATGGGCATTTTCGGCGGAAGGGGGAACAGGTTGTCTCGCTGGGAGTTTGAATTCTGGATCTTCTGGGCGAACTGAGACTTTGATATTATCGATCTCGAACTGCAGGCCATGCCTTCGCGTGGCCATGATGATATTGCGCCGTCGATACTTGATTTGGGTAGCTGCGGCTGCCGAACCAGTAATGAGGTGAAGGGTTTTATTGCGGATAGAAGCAACATGTACATTTGCGGGGACAAATTTCCGGACAACGGATTGAATTGCCAGCAGATCACGGGATTGTGAATAAACCTTGTGCAGCACTCCCTTGGGATTCTTTAGAATCTGGTCAAATTTTTTGGTTTTTGGAGTTCTGGGCATATCCTGATTTCGGGAAAAGCGCTTATAAACAAAGTAGTATGATAGCTGAATTTTATGAAATTCATCATTATTGATAACAGATCCGGCAAACATCGTTCCTTTACAGCGAATGGTTTACTTATCGGATTGACTGTCGCTGGCCTGATAGGGATGCCATCTGTTGCCGGGTACCTGGCTTATCGTCATGGAGTAGGCGAAGCGGGTTTGACCGGTGAAATGGTTGGCAAGTGGCGAGACGTCCTGAAGGAGCAGCAAAGAGATATTGAGCACGCGCAGCGAAATGCGCGTGAGAACCTTGAAGCTTCAGCCCTGCGATTAGCGAAACTACAGGCACGAATTGTTCGCCTTGATGCGTTGGGTGAACGTCTGACAACTGTGGCGAAGCTGGATGAAGGAGAATTTGATTTTTCCCAACCACCGGGACTTGGTGGACCAGAAATGCCTTACGAAGATGAAGCCTATACCCCAACGGACTACTTGCGTGTACTCAACCAGCTTGCTGAAGATATAGATAGTCGTGAAGAGCAATTGGGTGTATTGGAAACATTGCTGGTCAATCGCAAGATCCAAGGTGATGTATTTATTGCGGGAAGACCCATCAAGAAGGGCTGGATGTCATCAAGATTCGGCCTGCGTAATGACCCCATAACCGGAAAGCGCGCATGGCATAACGGAATTGATTTTGCTGGCAATGAAGGGGATCCGGTGGTCACTGTAGCGGCTGGGGTTGTCGTATATTCCGGATTGAGAATTGGCTACGGCCAAATGGTTGAGCTGAATCATGGCGGTGGCTACGCAACACGATATGGCCATCACAAGAAGCTTAATGTCCAGGTGGGCGATATTGTCAAAAAGGGACAGGTTGTTGGCCTGATGGGAAGCAGTGGGCGTGCAACTGGCCCACATGTGCATTTCGAAGTATTCAAAAATGGTCGCGTAGTCGACCCTTCCTCTTATATTCACCGCGCTAGCCGCTGATCCTGGAGTACTTTTCTGGTGGGGTAACCGCTTCCTTGAACTGTCGAGGCAGATTCGTTGGCACCCCTTGTAGAATGTGTCTTTAGTAGAGGCTATCTTCAGTAGAGATGATTTTCAGTAGAGATTAGCAATCATGGTTATGCCCTTCTTCAGCAAGGTCTTTGGCAGTAAGAACGAACGCGAACTCAAGCGCATGGGCAAGATCGTTGAGCGCATCAATGCTTTCGAGGAAGAATTTGAAAAGCTCAGTGATGAGGCCATTCGCAATAAGCGCTCTGATTTCGTAAAAAGACTTGAAGCTGGTAAGACGCTGGAAGACATTTTGCCGGAGGCTTTTGCAGTTGTTCGTGAAGCCGGAAAACGAACCTTAGAGCTGCGCCTGTTTGACGTACAAATGGTTGGCGGAATAACCCTGCACGAGGGTCGTATTGCAGAGATGCGAACTGGTGAGGGTAAAACACTGGTAGCTACGCTAGCTCTATATCTCAATGCACTGACTTCCAAAGGGGTGCACCTGGTAACCGTCAATGACTATTTGGCAAAGTGGGGCCGGCAATGGATGGGTCCAGTATACGAGGCCCTCGGCATGACTGCTGGTGTTGTCTATTCCGGACAATCCCTTGATGAGAAAAAATCTGCATATCGCGCCGATATCACCTACGGTACGAACAACGAATTTGGATTTGACTACCTTCGGGACAACATGGCATTCAGCCAGGAAGAGAAGGTCCAGCGGGAGCTTAATTATTCCATTGTGGATGAGGTGGATTCAATTCTCATTGATGAAGCACGCACGCCGCTGATTATTTCCGGGGGTGTTGAGAACACTTCTGATGTGTACAAGGCCATCAATCTAATCGTGCCTCAGTTAACGGAACAGGTGAAGACTCCTGAGGATATTGCTAATGAGATAGAGCCCCCGGGGGACTATCTAGTCGATGAAAAACAACGCGATGTGGAACTGACTGAAGAAGGCCATCTGAAGGTTGAAGAATTGCTCGTCAAAAAGGGTCTGCTTCAGGAAGGGGAGAGCCTTTACGGAACATCGAACCTCACCCTGTTGCACCATGTTCACTCCTCATTGAAGGCACATTGCCTGTTCCAGAAAGATGTTGACTACATCGTTCAGGATAACGAAATCGTCATTGTTGATGAGCATACAGGGCGAACCATGCCCGGCAGGCGCTGGTCTGGCGGCATACATCAGGCAATAGAGGCAAAGGAAAAAGTAACTATCACCAACGAAAGTCAGACGCTGGCATCAACGACTTTCCAGAACTATTTTCGAATTTATAGCAAACTTGCCGGAATGACGGGTACTGCTGACACAGAAGCATTTGAATTCAGGCAGATCTATGGGCTTGATGTTGTGGTGATCCCAACAAACCTGCCAATGATTCGCGATGACCTGAATGATCTCATTTTCATGACCCAGGAAGAAAAGTATGACGCCATTGTCGAAGAGGTCACCACATGTCTCGAGAAAAATGCGCCAATCCTGGTAGGCACCGCGTCAATTGAGTCTTCTGAGTTGTTGTCAAACTTGCTCAACAAAAAGAAGATTAAACACAATGTGCTGAACGCCAAGTTTCATGAGCGGGAGGCAGAAATTATTGCCCAGGCGGGACGGCCTGGAAGCTTAACGATCGCCACAAACATGGCAGGCAGGGGAACAGACATTATCCTTGGAGGAAGCTGGGAAGCTGAGGTTGCCGAGCTTGACCAGGCAGATGAGGCGAAGATAAACAGCATCAAGGCGGACTGGGAAATAAGGCACGAGCAGGTAATCCAGGCAGGTGGTCTACATGTAGTTGGTACGGAAAGGCACGAAAGCCGGCGTATAGATAACCAGCTTAGAGGCCGATCGGGCAGGCAGGGTGATCCTGGATATTCACGGTTCTATTTGTCCCTTGAAGATAACCTGATGCGTATTTTTGCCTCTGACCGGGTCAGAGGGTTGATGCAGTCCCTTGGTATGGAGAAAGGAGAGGCCATCGAACACAAGATGGTTACTAACGCTATCGAGAAGGCGCAACGAAAGGTTGAAGGGAGAAACTTTGACATTCGGAAGCAGTTGCTGGAGTACGATGACGTCGCCAATGATCAGCGACAAATGATCTATGGTCAGCGTAAGGAACTGATGGAAGCAGACGATATCTCTGAAACGATCACCGTACTGTGGGATGACGTTATTGACCAGGTAATTGATGGCTTTATTCCGCCACAGAGCCTTGAAGAACAATGGGATATTTCCGGGTTGGAACAAGCCCTACATACTGAATTCGGTGCCAGTTTGCCACTGCAAAAATGGCTGGATGACGATGAAAGTCTGCATGAGGAAACGCTTAGAGATAGGATTGGTCACGAAGTTCGTGGTGCTTATCAGGAGAAGGAGAGGTTGATTGGTCCGGATATCCGCCTGTTCGAAAAGCGCATTATGTTGGACATTGTAGACAACTTGTGGAAAGAGCACCTTGCTTCAATGGACTATTTACGGCAGGGCATTCACCTCCGGGCATATGCTCAAAAACAGCCAAAACAGGAATACAAGCGGGAAGCTTTTGAGTTATTTGAAGATCTGCTTAACAATGTAAAGGTTGAAGTGATTCGGTTTCTGTCGAGAGTTCAGTTTCAACCTGCTGAAGATGTTGAAGAAATGGACCGAAAGCGAAGGGAAGCGGCGGCAAAAAGCAAACTCAACTTCCAGAAGGACAATAGCGGTTCAATGGGTAGTCCCGCGGGAGAACCTGAAAAAGCAGATACTGCTGCCCCGCAGACCCCATTCGTCAGACGTGAACGAAAAGTTGGCCGGAACGAACCATGCCCGTGTGGTTCCGGAAAGAAGTACAAGGCATGTCATGGAAAACTTGCCTAATGGCAGTAGGTGAAGCCAGCTTTGATTTCTGTGTGGTTGCGGGGGCCAGAATGGCCTCCATTCCATGCGGCATAAAGCCAGATGGTGTTCACGATCTTGTGATGTTTGAGTTTGCTGAAGGAAGTACTACGGCTGCTGTATATACTAAGAACCTGTTTGCAGCTGCACCCGTCGATGTTGGTAAAAGACACCTTCAGCTGGTATCTCCAAGATATTTTCTCATCAACAGTGGTAATGCCAATGCAGCTACCGGTGATGAAGGTGTTGCTGATTCGCTGACCTGCTGCAAATCATTGTCACAGTTGGCAGGTGTCAGGCCTGAAGAAGTAATTCCATTTTCAACGGGAGTAATTGGTGAGCGATTACCCGTGTCGCGGATTACGGATGCATTGCACGATATGCTGCCTTGCCTTGATGAGAATAACTGGCTTGAGGCAGCACGAGGGATCATGACAACTGATACTCGCCCTAAGATCGTGTCCCGGCAAATGGAGATTCTTGGTGAGAAGATCACCATCACCGGTATTGCTAAAGGGTCCGGAATGATTCAGCCCAATATGGCAACGATGTTGTCATACATTGCTACCGATGCTTTGCTCAGTCAGCGGGCTTTACAGGATATGCTGGTCAGGGCCACCGCCAGGTCATTCAATAGAATCACGGTTGATAGCGACACATCTACTAACGATTCCTGTATGTTAACCGCAACGGGCGCATCAGGAGTCGATATAGGTAAGGAGCCTTCCGCAAGGGAAGCGTTCTATGAAGCGCTGGAAGAATTGATGATTGAATTGGCGAAGGGGATCATTCGTGATGCTGAAGGAGCAACAAAGTTTGTTGAGGTGCGTGTAATCAATGGTGAGGCCAACAAAGAATGCCTCAACATTGCTTATGCCATCGCAAATTCTCCCTTGATAAAAACGGCGATATTCGCCAGTGATGCTAATTGGGGTCGAATCGTGATGGCTATTGGCAAAGCCGATGTTGATATTGATATTTCCAGGCTTGATGTCTATATCGGAGAAGTGCAGCTGATGAGCCAAGGAGTGAAGGATCCGGGTTATGAAGAATCCATGGGTGCTAAAGCCATGTCCAGCGAAGAAATCACCATAACAGTCAACCTGAATGCGGGTGACCGAAGTGAAACAGTTTGGACCAGCGATCTTTCGCACGAGTATGTGCGCATAAATGCTGAGTACCGAACCTGACTAGACGTAGAAGTGAGATTCCACTACAACTCATGGTCATCCTGAGCGGAGCGGCCTAAGCCTCGCAGCCGAAGGATCTCGCTTTTAGATTTATCCACTCCGAGTTCACTCGACGTCTAACCCCGATCCAGATCAGATGCAGTAACATCATCATGTTCGGCATCAGTCGGAATAGACCGTTTACCATCGGCCCACTCACCCAGGTCAATCAGGCGGCAACGGTCTGAACAAAAAGGTCTGTAGGTGCTCGACTCAATCCAGGCAACTGCCTTCGTGCATATTGGGCATTTTACGATGACGTCAGCCATTATTTGCTGCCAGAGAAAGATAAGATGTATGGAGATTTTCCACCTTGGGCGGAAGGTTCTCAAGGGGTCCATCGTTGATAATGATATCATCAGCCCAGACAAGTCGCTGCTGCCTTGTCGGCTGGGATTTCATAATTGCCTTGATCTGCTCGACACTATTACCGTCGCGGCTGGCGGCCCGGTTTATTTGCTGTTCCTCTGGTGCATCGATAACCAGCATTCTGTTGATCATTGGCGAGCGCCCGGCACCTGCCGATAGCACCAGAATTGAATAGGCGGATGCAGCGGATTCAACGATCTGGTTCAACTGCTGGACGATTGGACCGTGGGTCTGACGCTCAAGCCACTTGCGCTCTTCGTCATTGTCAAAAACAATTTCTCTTAGCCTCGCCCGGTTGATACTGCCACTGTCCAGTAATACAGTTTCACCAAACCTCTCCCTTATAGCCTGATATGCCGGTTTGCCTGGTTCCNCTATGGTTCGCGAAACAACATCTGCATCAGCGATTACGATACCGAATTCAGCAAATATATCGGACACACTGGTTTTGCCACTACCGATACCACCTGTCAGGCCTACTACAAACTTTGTCATCAAAGGCCGGTAAACTGCAGGTAAGACCGGGTTATCTGGTCTCCCCATATCAGTGCAATCCAGCCTGCGACTGCGAGACAGGGGCCGAATGAAAGTGGCTTGGCCTTGTCCCGACCAAAGCCGATAAGAATGCCACCGATCACGGCACCTGCCAGCGACGAGAGAATAATAATGAGAGGAACCAATTGCCAGCCCAGCCAGGCGCCTAACATGGCGAGGAGTTTGAAGTCGCCATATCCCATTCCATCCTTGCCAGTGACAAATTTGAAGACGTGGAATACTGACCAGAGGCTGAGGTACCCCAGGCAGGCTCCAATAAAGGCGTCCTGCAGATTCGTTATGAGGCTAAAGTAATTGACCACAAGTCCCAGCCACATCAGGGGTAAGGTAATATTGTCCGGCAGCAGTTGTGTATCGTAATCAATTAGAGAAAGTGCAATCAGGGCCCAGGTCAGGACGCATGCCCCGAGTCCCATGGCAGTTGGGCCAAAGACCGTGATGATAATTACGGTCAAGATTCCGGTTAGCAGTTCAACAGCGGGATACCGCTGGGAAATTGATGTGCCACAGTGGGCACACTTGCCCTTGAGAAAAACATAACTCAGTATCGGGATATTTTCCCATGGCTTAATCTCATTTTGGCAACTGGGACAATGTGAATTCGGTAAAACAAGATTAAACACCTGACCATCAGGTTGTACATCATTGCCAAGAATTTCGTTTGCCTGTTGATTCCAATCCTTTTCTATCATCTGCGGCAGTCTATAGACGACAACGTTGAGAAAGCTGCCGATAATGGCGCCGAACATAAAGGCAATAGAGGCTACAACAACAGGGAATTCAGCCTGTATGAAAGAAAGGTATTGTAGAAAGGGGTCTATCTTAGTGGTCGCCGCCGATGGCGTCTCCCATGGAGAAGATCGGCAGATACATGGCGATAATCAGGCCGCCAATCACGACGCCAAGGAATGACATGATGATGGGTTCCATCAGGCTGGTAAGCCCATCCACAGCATTGTCCACCTGCTCTTCGTAATAGGTTGCCGACTTGTCCAGCATGCTATCCAGTGCGCCGGATTCTTCACCGATGGCAACCATCTGGATGACCATATTTGGAAAAACATCAACCTGTTTCATGGAATAATTTAGTTGTATACCGCTGGACACATCTTCCTTGACCTGCAGGATTGCCTCCTTGTATACGACGTTACCAGCAGCACCGGATACGGATTCCAGTGCATCGACCAGTGGCACACCGGCTGCGAAAGTGGTGGATAATGTTCTGGCGAATCGAGCCACACACGATTTATCCAGGATATCACCAAGCACCGGCAGCTTTAACATCAGCCTTTCCTGGCCGTCCTGTATTTTTACGGAACGCTTGTGAGCCTGTTTGTAAGCAGTCAGGAGCCCACCGATAATTGCCACGATAACGAACCACCACTCGGTCATGAAGCGGGACATGTCAACCACCATCTGTGTGAATTCGGGCAACTCTGCACCGAAACCAGCGAATATTTCCTCAAACTGGGGCACAACCTTGATCAGCAGGATCCCCGAAACAACACTGGCTACCACCAGGATGGAAATGGGGTAGCTCATGGCACTCTTTATTTTGGCCTTGGTCGCTTCGGTTTTTTCCTTGTAGTCTGCGAGTCGAGCCAGCATGGTCTCCAGGGCGCCAGACTGCTCACCCGCCTCGATCAGGTTGCAAAAAAGCTCGTCAAAATACTCTTTCGGCTGGTTGGATATTGCACTTGCGAACGAATTACCAGCAGACACGTCATCCCTGATTTTCAGAATCAGGTCTTTCATCATGGGGTTATCCATGCCGTCAGCGACAATCTCAAAAGACTGAACAAGCGGTACACCCGCTTTCATCATGGTCGCAAGTTGCCGGGTAAAGAGGGCAATGTCGCCAGGAGTTATTTTCGCGCCCATGCTCGCAAGACTAAATCCTCCACCCTTCTTCTTTACGGTTTTTGGATTAATTCCCTGCTTGCGCAGTTCAGCCTTTGCGACGTTGGCGTTACTGCTGGTTATCTCGCCTTTAGTTTTGCGGCCGGACTTGTCAGTCCCTTCCCATGCAAAAACCTGCTTCGCTGTTGCCATTGGTTAACCTCTATCTAGTGTCCACTGGTTACGCGGCCGATCTCTTCGAGACCGGTTGCGCCAGCGATTACTTTGCGCAGGCCGGATTCGTAAATAGTGCCGAATCCTTCCCTGGTACTAACTTCGCTAATTTGAATAGCATTGCCGTCTTCCATGATAATTTTTCTGATTTCCGGGGTTACTTTCATAACCTCATAAATGCCAACACGGCCCTTGTATCCGCTGGAACATTTTCCGCATCCGTTAGGGGTAAAGATATCAAAAGGTGTCGCCAACTGTTCTTCCGTAAATCCTTCCTCAAGCAGAGCACTCTTAGGGACTTCTATCTTTTCTTTGCAGTCACATAATCGCCGACCGAGGCGCTGTGCAATGATCAGATTTACCGATGTGGCAAGGTTAAATGCTGCCACCCCCATGTTGCGCAATCGGGTCAGGGTCTCAGGTGCGCTGTTTGTGTGTAGTGTGGACATGACCATGTGGCCGGTTTGTGCTGCCTTGACGGAGATTGATGCAGTTTCCAGGTCTCGAATCTCCCCCACCATAATAATATCAGGGTCCTGCCGCAGGAAAGATCTTAATGCTTCCGAAAAATCGAGGCCGACCTTTGCATTGACGGGGCACTGATTGATTCCTTCCAGGTTGATTTCAACCGGGTCTTCCGCTGTTGAGATATTCAATTCAGGTGTATTGAGAATATTTATGCCGGTATACAGCGATACAGTCTTGCCGGAGCCGGTTGGACCCGTAACCAGGAACATACCCTGTGGTTTGTACAGAGCTTCCATATACAGCTCTTTCTGGTCGTCTTCATAGCCGAGGGCGTCAATACCCATCTTGGCCGAACTAGGATCCAGAATCCTGAGTACCAGCTTTTCGCCGAAAAGTACGGGCAAGGTGTTGACCCGAAAGTCGATTGCTTTGGATTTGGAGATCTTCAGCTTGATACGGCCATCCTGGGGGACACGCCGCTCAGAAATATCCATCTGGGACATGACTTTCAGGCGCGCTGATATCCTTGGGCTGAGATTAACTGGCGGCCTTGCTACCTCATGCAGGACACCGTCAGTCCGAAAACGTACCCGATAGGCTTTTTCAAATGGCTCAAAATGCAGGTCTGACGAGCCACCCTTGATGGCGTTCATCAGCATCTTGTTGATGAAACGTACTACCGGTGTGTCGTCTGCCGCAGAGCCCTCGTCCACATCCTCCGGACCGCCGCCCTCTTCATCTACCGCTTCCAGGTCCATGTCAACATCATCGTCACCCAGGTCACCAAGACCGCCACTTTCCTGGGATTCAAGATAGGCTTCGATGAAGGTACTGAGCTTGTTCTCTTCTACCAGTACTTCTTCAGTGGTAATGCCAGTCTGGAATTTGATTTCATCGAGGCCTTTACGGTTAGTCGGGTCGGACACGGCGACAAACAAGCGATTGCCGCGGTGAAATATTGGTATTGCGTGGTTTGCCCGGATAAGTTTGTCGTCTATAAGGTTTTTAGGAACCGATTCAATGTCCAGTGCTGCGATATCTATCAGTGGTGTACCAAATTCTTCTGATGCCGAATTGGCGATATCCTTGGCGCTGACCAGTTCGCTCTGGACCAGGTGAGTAACAAAGGGTATACGTGACTTGTTGGCCTCATCTGAGGCTTCTTTGGCGGCGGTATCTTCTAGCAAATCATCTTCAACCAGACGTCGAGCGAGCCCGCTCAGTTGTATAGGGTTTGCAGCCATATTTGTCTAGTCCTGATGGTAATTGAACGCAATGAATGCTTACATTAAGCAGACTTATTTCACATTGAAAGTTTACATTTCGCCCTTTCGAGTGTCGATAGGCGAATCCACACATTATGTACTCAAAATCGGCCGAGAGACAGGTTCAGGTGACAATTTTTGTCACTTACTGACACGGAAAGTGTTGCAGTGTTAGGGTACAATTGACCGAGCGAGTCACTTTCTTCTGCCTAGCGGTAGGTATTCGATGTTTTTTCCATGGCACGACTATTGCAAGAGCAAGCATCAGACTGAAACAAGTAATCGATATTCTTTTCTTTTTTTTGACAGTCTTCATTAAACTTTAGGAGTTAGCTCTATGACTAATAAACTGCAACAAGGTTTTACCTTGATTGAGTTGATGATCGTGGTCGCGATTATTGGTATTCTCGCTGCGGTTGCCTTGCCTGCGTATCAGGACTACATCAAGACAGCCAATATGACTAAAGTAACCTCACACTATGAGGAAGCTTCGCGCCTTGGACGTTCAACCTTTATAAAAGGTAATACCCAGGTAGCACTTGGCCTGACCTCCACGGTTCCAACGGACTCTGCTGGCTGGATCGCTATTTTTAATCCAGGTAGTAATTTGGCACCTGGTGGCGGCCCGGCTTACCTGGCTGGTGGTGCGGACGACACGCTCGGTGCTGTAGGTGCAGCGGGAGATGGCAATGCGATAACGGTCGTCAAGCCGGCATACCAGGACTTCACTGCGCGAACCACTTCCGCGGTAGTTGGTACTGACGAGTTATAAGGTAACGCAATACTCAACTGAATTCAGTTGTTTAGGAGAACCGGGAGCGGCTTGCCGCTCCCGGTTTTTTTGTGGGGGTTTCCTTTTTTGAATTTGCAGACTTTCGGTATACTGTATTATGGGCAGCAGTTGAGAGGAGATACATTCATGCAAATAAACACAACTACGCGTGGTTTTACGCTGATTGAACTGATGATAGCGGTGGGCATCATTGGGATCATAGCTGCAATCTCTTTCCCCATGTATCAAGACTATATAGTCAGTGCGCGGATCGGCGCGATGAATAACAATATCCAGTCCATTCGCCTGTTCGAGGAAGATCGGAAACTCGAGTTCGGAGAATTCGTGGAAGGGCAATATGATCCAGACAATCCGGATGCGGCGGGTTCCGGTGCCTGTGCCGGTTCCGGCACTTGCGGTTTGAAGACACTGCTGGGTTGGGATCCACGAACCGGGGGTGAAGATGTTATCACCCTCGTTGTCGTCTGTGCGGACGAAGCGACACTCCCGGAATGCACCAGGAATAGCGCAATCACCATTACAGCGACCCACGCTGAGGGCGGCGACCCTGTTGTAAAGACTTTTTAGTCCTATACAGCCAATTCCCTTTTCCCGGCAGCCTTTTTTCGCATGCTGATGTCATCAATATTCAGTCTTAGCAGTGTCTGCCTCCGATGATTATGGTGGTTGGTTTAATGTGTATAGGAATCATGGTGGCATCTTCCAGATCTACCAACTGCAATGTGCATGGGATGGCTAACCGGATACCACCTGGGCGATTCTATTCACAGGATTGTGGTTGCCTTCTTGTAGAGGCGATACTTTCGAGCAGCAAATTCACCTGCAGATTGAATTCCTTCATGAGATATTGGATTAGACGTTGATACAACACAACTTTCACACCCACACCTACCGGTGCAAACATGCCGAGGGGGATGTTGAAGATTATTGCCATGTTGCCATCGAGAATGGGATGTCGACCCTTGGCTTTACCGATCACACCGCTCTGCCTGATGATCGATGGGTATCGCTACGAATGTATTATGCTGAACTCCCCGGGTATTCCCGTGCAATCGACCAGGCCAAAATCGATTTCCCGTCTTTAAGGCTGCTGAAGGGCATGGAGTGTGAATATATTCCTGAATTTCACTCTTTTTACAAGGATGAACTGCTGGGCGAATTCAAATTTGACTACCTAATCGGAGGCGCTCACTTCTTTCCCGATCCGCGCATAGATGGAGGTGCAACCGAGCATGTCGATCACTGGCTCAACACCTATGGCGGCACCAACACTTCAACCATGCTGCGCGCCTACTCCGATTATGTCATCAACATGATGCGAACAGGCTTGTTTGACTTTATCGCCCACCCGGACCTGTTTGGAAACTGCTACCTGGAATGGGACACAAACACCACCGTCTGCACCAGAGACATACTTTGCGCGGCTGAAGAACTTAATGTGGGATTGGAGATAAATACCCTGGGTCTGCGCAAGATTGCGTACAAGAAGGCAGATAATCCATATCCCATGTATCCCTGGCGACCATTCTGGGAGGAAGCAACCGATTTTAACGTTGAGGTCATCATCAATTCGGATGCCCACCGACCCGTAGATGTTCAAGCCAGAATGGTGGAAGCTTTTGATATACAGCAGGATTTTGATCTTACTTTGATGACCCCGGAATCGATTGGCAACCGAAACGCGAATTAGGTCGTAGGCCGATATGGAGGAAACATATCGGCCCCGGAGACGGACCAGCAGATGCCATAGAGCCAGCTAGCGTCCCCGGCCCCTTGCGAGACCTTTTTTACAGGCTGTCTACAATATCGCGTAGATTCTCACACTGGCTTAATCGTTCTTCCATTGTGTGCCCGACAAAGCCGACATTAAGTGAGGTAACACCCGACTCCTTCAATTCTGCAAGGCGATCACGGACAAAACCTTCCGGACCGATGAGGGATGTCTTGTCGAAAAACTCTTTCGGAATCGCCGCTTCAGCTTCAGCCTTCTTGCCGCTGAGGTACAGATCCTGAATTTCGACAGCCTCTTTCTCATAACCTGCCCTGCTGAAGATATCGTTGTAAAAGTTCTTACCCCGGGCACCCATACCACCAACATAAAGAGCAGTTTGTGGCCGCCCCATGTCTCGCAGGTGTTCAAGGCCTTCGCCAATGCCAACACCACCACCTGAAAAAACTTCCAATGGTGCTCGATTCGGGTCACGTTTTGCCATTCCCCTGGCCAGGGCATCTCCCCAGATATTTTTTGCCTGTGATGCGACATAGAAGGCCGGCAACCAGCCATCTGCCGCTTCAGCAGTTAGTTCAACACTCTTTTGCCCCAATGCTGCTATGGTAATGGGGATGTCATTTCGTACAGGATGATTAATGAGTTTCAGCGGAATGCCAAGCCCTGTGCCCTGATCCTGACGCGACGGTACCTGATAGATCTTGCCGTCGTGCACCAGTTTTTCCTCGCGCTTCCAGACTTTGCGGCAGACTTCTATGATCTCGCGGATACGTGCTACGGGCGATGTAAAAGGAACTCCATGAAAACCCTCCATCACCTGTGGACCACCGGCGCCAAGACCCAGCATGGCGCGGCCATCCGAAAGGGAATCCAGGCCCGCCGCTGTCATGGCCAAAAGTGTGGGTGTTCTGGTATAGATGGGAATAATGCCCGAAGCTATAGTGAGTGAATTAGTTTTAGCCGCCAGGTAGCCCATAGCTGTTGGCGCATCAAAACTGTATGCCTCGGGCACAAAAGCCACATCCAGCCCAGCCTTCTCCAGCTCGACAATTTCTTCTGAGGCTTTCTTAAATCCGACGGCGTAGCTCATTAGGGTTGCGATTCGCATATTTTCACTCCTGATAATAAATTCTCTTTGATAGGCCTATTCAGCCACAAAAATAAGCGAGCAGGCAAGAGGCTCTGAGCGCGAAGCGCGTCCGCTTGCGTAGATTCAATGCCAGGTTGGCCCACCATAGACGGTTCCTTAAGGTATAATCTCGCCTCCTAACACATGCCGGAATAGCTCAGTTGGTAGAGCAGTTGCTTCGTAAGCAATTGGTCGGAGGTTCAAGTCCTCTTTCCGGCACCAAATACAGAAATTCTAACCCACCTTAAGACACTCTAGACCCTTTAAATATATCGCTTTCCTCACAAATAGTTACTGTTAAGACATTTTAAAGTATGTAGACTATATACCGTCACAATCCAGTATAAATGACGGTATCCAGCAAAGTACATATCCTTGTACCGTCAACGTGTTCTCAGCCCCGGTGAGGGAGAGTTTCTATGGCGCTAACTGTTAAGCAAGCTAAATCCGCAACCTCCCGTGAGAAGCCCTACAAGCTGTCTGATGACAAAGGCATGTATCTTCTTGTCCATTCCAACGGCTCAAAATACTGGCGCATGGACTACCGCCTGGGAGACAAGCGCAAGACATATTCTCTTGGTGTCTTTCCAGAAGTGAGCCTCGCTGAAGCAAGAGAAGATCGGGATGAAGCCAGAAAATTAGTCAAGAAGGGAGTAGACCCCATCCATGCCCGGCACCAAGACAAAATGGCTAAGTCCGGAGCGGATAGTTTTAAGTCGGTTGCGCTTGAGTGGTTTGAGAACAAGATGACCGGGAAATCTGACCGTCACCGTAAACGGGCTATGCACATATTGAAAGCTGACCTTTTCCCATACATAGGAAACCGTCCTGTCAGTGAGATTAAGGCTCAAGAACTACTTTCAGCCTTACGCAAGATTGAGTCTAGAGGTGCCTTTGATATAGCTCGTCGAGCCAGAACAACTGCAGGTCAGATTTTCCGCTATGCAATTTCATCTGGTTTATGCGAGAACGATATAAGCGCCGGGTTGAGGGATGCGCTAAAGGAAAAACCATCTGTTGTGCATCGAGCCGCAATAACTGATTCAGTTGAATTTGGGAACTTGCTGAATGCTATATATACCTATCAAGGAACCCCAACAGTTTGCGCAGCACTTAAATTATCTGCATTGCTATTCCAGCGTCCTGGTGAGATTAGACATATGGAATGGTCAGAGATTGACTGGGAAAACGAGGTTTGGTCTATACCAGCAGAGAAGATGAAAATGGATAGGGATCATATCGTGCCACTATCATCACAATCATTAACGGTACTGACAGAGTTACACCCGTTAACTGGTTCAGGTCGATACGTCTTCCCATCACAAAGAGGACCATCACGACCACTGTCAGATAACGGTGTAAGGACCGCGCTGAGAACAATGGGTTACGACAACCAGACCATGAGCGCACATGGGTTTCGAGCATCAGCAAGAACCCTACTTGATGAGGCTCTGCACATAAGAGTTGACTATATTGAGCATCAATTAGCTCATGCCGTGAAGGACCCAACTGGTCGTGCTTATAACCGGACCAAATTTTTGAAGGAGCGAAAGCACATGATGCAGAAGTGGGCAGACTACGCTGATAGTCTGAGAGCGCAAAATCAATCTGAAAATGTTATCCCTTTGGCGAGAAAACCACTTGAAAGATGACTCTGATTTTCATAAGGGGTTTGGTCAATATCTTCTGAAAACGCTTTTTGATCAAGCTGATAATGACGTCAACATCCACGGGGATAGCCTACAAGATGAGTTAGTTTCCAACTATAGAACGCACAAATTGGCAGCATTAGAAATTGTGGAACAGCTTGGGCCCTCAGCGGAAGTTGGCCTCCTTGCATGGCATTTTTTTAATCTCGGCTATTTGAGCCTTGCAAGCAAACTATCGCCTGATGAAAAACGCCTCCATGTGATCCTTGAAGAAAACAAATCTGCAAAGAAAGGTAGAAGTGGGTTGGAGAATAGGAACTTCGTCAATAGGCTTTGGCAGGATTTTGTTAATCAGACTGCCAAAGAATTATGGAGTCAAGATTCTAGCCGCCAAATGACCGCCGTTGAAATGACAGAAAAAGTATACCCAATTCTGGAAAGTGTGATCGAAAGTGCACCGCTACAAGGAAGCTTGGCAGTGTTTTCGAAATACCACCCTCAGTATGAAACTGTCCATAAGTGGATATTGAAAGCTGCACCCAAATATGCGAAACCAAAAGGCGCACGAAGGAAGAAATAAAGTGCATATCGTCGATGTGCTTTTTGTAGGTTACTGATTGCGATAATTTAGAGCCATGTTTAGCAACTTAGAGATACGAACATGGCAATTCCCCCAAATGAAGAACTCACAATCCTCCGTTGGTCTGAAGTAAGTAAACGCACTGGGTTCAAAAGCAAATCCCACGTTGAGCAGATGGAGAAAAAAGGACTGTT
>PBRP01000041.1 GCA_002726655.1 Gammaproteobacteria bacterium | reverse complement strand
GCAGATTGCCTCTGCCAGACGGAGCTTCAAGTGAAGCCATTGCTTCACATGCCCCTTCTAGGTCAGCACCCAGTGCGTAAACTGCACCCAGACAACCCAGGGAAGTCAGCACGCGGTGTGCTCCCCCAACTGCGAGCCGAAACAGGTGTTGGCTGCCATCAATGGTAACCTGTACCTGGGTCTGATTCGCCGCAGAAGAAACCACGGCGGATAGGGTAGCTGAGGGAGAAAAACCAAAAGTGATGACCTTTTTGTGGCTTACGCCTTCAAGGCTTATATCTTCATGCGCTACCAGAATGCCGTCATCATCAAGCCCCCGTGTGATCGAAAGCTTCTCCTGACGAACAGCATCGAGGCTATCAAAACTTTGCAAATGTGCGGGAAGAACATTCAGCAGTAAGGCAACATTAGCCTTTACAAGCTCACTCAGGGGGCCAATTTCACCGGGATTGTTCATGCCGATTTCAAAAATGCCATAGTCAGAATCCCTGGGCATACGTGCCAACGAAAGCGGCACCCCCCAGTGATTATTGAAACTGCCGGTCGAAGCATGGGTCATTGCTTGTTGTGTCAGGATGTTTTCTAACCAGCTTCGCGCAGTGGTTTTTCCACTACTGCCTGTTATGCCTATTACTTTTCCCTGCATACGGTCCCGGGCAGCAACGCCAACATGCCAGAGTCCATCTAACGTATTCTCCAACCTGATTTCAGGCAAAGCACAACCCGTGTCACGTGAAACCAATATTCCGGCTGCACCTGCGGATTGCGCATCTTGGACAAAGTCGTGACCATCACGAGCAATGGTAGAGGAGGTACTAAACCTCGGACCTGGATCGCCCGACAAGGCAACAAACAGGTCCCCCGTTTTGAGGCTGCGGCTATCAATGCTGATACCTGCTATATCCGGTCCATTTGAAGCCGGTTCTACTCCACAGGCAACTAATAATTCCCGCCAGCGCCAGAGTGCCATACTAATGTTCCCCTTCTGCAACTTCCGCGGTAATCAGCAGATGTTTCCGGTAGAGGGGCGCTGCACTTTTTGGTAGATTCATGCAGTATGCGAAATTGGAAGTCATGAAACTCCTTCGTTATGAGCCATCAAGTTACCATGAAAATTCCCAACTGACGATATCCGGTTCAAAACCCAGCGCTATGTCTGTGCCTACCAACACTACGCATCCAGTACTGTGTGACCACCAATGCGTGAAATAGAAACTCTGCTGTTCGACCTGGGGGGTGTACTAGTCGAACTCACTGGTATCGCTGGGATGATGTCATGGTCAAATCTTGATGAGGAAGAAATCTCGCATCGCTGGATGCATTCCGCAGCAGTCAGGAGGTTCGAGTCGGGTAATTGCACTGCGGTTGATTTCTGCAGTGAAATGGTTGATGAGTTCTCACTCTCCACTTCTCCGGAGAATTTTCGGAAAGCGTTTCAAGCATGGCCTGTGCCATATCCTGGCGTTTGTGAACTACTTGAACGGCTTTCCACGAAATTCAGGATGGTTTGCCTTTCAAACACAAATCACCTGCACTGGGAGCGATTTACAACTGAGTCTGAACTGCTGTCTCATTTCCACATTACCCTGCCTTCTCATATTACAGGAAAGATGAAGCCTGACCCTGAGGTTTACTACCATGCACTGGATGTGTTGGGCGTACATCCGAACAGCATTTTCTTCATGGATGACAATCAATTGAACATTGATGCTGCCCTCGCGGTCGGTATACAGGCTGAATTGACTAGATCCCCATCCGGGGTCATAGAAAACCTCAATGAGAAGGGCTTGCTAGCCGGTGTTGACATGGACGAAAAATCAACTTCTTCATAAATTATGCAGACTCGAGATTCAATATCGGACATTTCCTGGCTATGTTAGGATTTCCTGCTTGATATCTCACCGGATTCTGATGTATGACCCGTTTTATTAGCCAAATATGGAAAGGCGTCACCGCGGCGAAGAATGCCACGGGGAATATCCTTTTTGTGCTCCTCCTGACACTCCTGGTATTTGCCATTTTTACCGCAGATAGCCCGGCTATTCCTGACTCAACTGCATTAATTCTCAACCCCACAGGGATTATTGTTGACCAAAAAAGAGTTATCGATCCCTTCAGCGAGTTTTTGTCTGGATACGACGAGACAGAGGACCCTGAGACACTTCTCAGAGATATTCTCGAGGCCCTCGAGAGCGCATCTACTGACGATCGAGTCAAATCACTGGTGCTGGACTTGCGACACCTTCGTGGTGCTTCGATGAGCAAATTGGAGGAAATTGGTGTAGCTATTGACAAGTTCAAGGCATCTGGCAAACCCGTTTTCGCCTTCGCACCAAATTATAGCCAGAGCCAATATCTTATCGCTGTACACGCCAGCAAGATCTATCTGGATCAACAGAGTTACCAAACATTCGGTGGGGTTTTTTTTACGGGACTGAGTCTCTATCCAACCTATTTCAAATCTGCACTGGCTAAACTGAAAGTCAATTTCCATGTTTTTAAGGCGGGTCTGTACAAGGGCGCCGTTGAACCTGTTTTGCGCGATGACATGTCTGAGGCAGCCAAAGAGGCTAACCTTGATTTTATCGGCGTACTCTGGGAGCACTATCGTGACACAATCGTATCGCAAAGGGACATCACCCGCGATTCGTTCGAAAAATATGCAAACCAATATGATGAGTTACTGGCTGGCGTTGATGATGATGGTGCACGGTTGGCAATTGAACAGGGGTTCGTCGATGGTCTTATCACTGTATCTGACTGGCGTCAAGAAATGCAATCCATCTCGGGGGTATCGGGCAATACATTTAACCAGATATCCTTGGGGGACTACCTGCTGGCAAGCAGGCCTCCTCTTCCCGTCGTAAATCCTAGATCTGAAAAGATAGCCATCATCACAGCTATCGGCACGATTCTTGAGGGTGATAAACCAGCCGGCGAGATTGGTGGCGACTCTTTATCCACGCTAATTCGCCAGGCAAGAGAAGACAAACAGATCAAAGCGCTGGTGGTTCGAATCGACAGCCCCGGGGGCAGTTCTTCCGCATCTGAACAGATCCGTAACGAGCTTGAGCTCACCCAGAAAAGCGGCAAACCGGTCATCATATCAATGAGTGGCTATGCGGCGTCGGGTGGCTACTGGATTGCCAGTACCGCTAACAAGATCTTCGCAGCTGCAACGACGGTAACGGGTTCGATCGGAGTATTTGTGCTTTGGCCAACGTTTGAACAGAGCATCACTGAACTAGGAATTAACTCTGATGGTGTCGGCACGACTAGTTTGAGGGGTGCATTTAATGCCCTTGAAGAGATTAATCCTGTCATGCAAAAAATACTTGAACTGAAAGTCGACAGTACCTATAGTAAATTCTTAGGGTTGGTTGCCAGGGGGCGTGAAATGTCTGTAGATGATGTTGACAAGATTGCCCAGGGCAGAGTCTGGGCAGGTAGGACAGCAGTTGAACTAGGCCTTGTGGATGCTATTGGCAGCCTGGATGACGCCGTTCAATCGGCTGCATTGTTAACTGATCTGGAAGACTATGATGTTGTTTACCTGGAAAAAGAACTGTCTCCGAAGGATCGCTTGATTCAACAGATACTCAATTCAACGCTCAAAATGGTCCATATGGTATCAGGTGGTTTCTCAAGTCACTGGCAACTCCTGGGTGAGGTTCCACGCGAAATCTCGGATATTCTGCAAATGAGTCGCTCGCCAGGCATCTATCTGCAATGTGTATACTGCCGGGTCGACTGAACCGCCGCCTGCCACCCTGAAAACCAAGAGAATAGTTCATGAATAGAACATCAAGAAGGTTCGGCATAACCTCACTCTGCTTCATTTTGAGCAGTTGCGGTGGCAATGACGAGACTGACGCGGCACCGGCACCAGTTGCACTTCCTACAGAAGCTGTAGAGACACCTGCCGCCAAGAAGACCAATAACCCGCTGGCGAGCCAGCAGCAACTCATCAGAGATGCAAAAGGGATCCAGGGTATTCTAGACAAGGACGCGGAAGAGAAAAAGAAGGCACTAGAAAAGGCTAACTAAAAAGCCGGTACTAATTCTAGTTATCCAAACCGACAGGTTTTCTCATCTGCTTTTGGTGACCGTGACGGCGCTTGTCGTCCATTCGTCGCTTTTTCTTTGCCTTGGACAGGCGAGTCTTCTGCCTGACTTCCCTGACGGTCTGTGCCTTCACAAGCAGACTCTCGAGGCGTTGCAGCGCATCCGCCCGGTTCTTTTCCTGGCTCCTGAATTGCCGCGCCTTTATAACGATGATGCCATCTGCCGTTATTCGCTGATCCGTTAGCTTTAACAACCCTGTTTTGACCTCATCTGGCAGAGATGACTTCCCGATATCAAAACGCAGGTGCACTGCACTAGCGACCTTGTTGACATTTTGCCCACCAGGGCCACTCGCGCGAATGGCGGTAACCTCTATCTCATGGTCCGGAATCTCGTGAACGCCAATCATATATCAGTGCCTGCTTGCCTGTGCCAGATCAAGTAACTCTCGAATCGCGACTGTAAATACTGCCTGATCGTGGTGAGTAGCTGCTACCATTTCCGCCTGCAAGGTCATCCACCGACTCACCAGAACATCGTGATTTGACATCCACTGATCGATAAGATAGATCGGTGGCTTCCCCTTTTTACCTTCAGACAAGACGCCATGGGTAATCGACAGTTGCTGCATGATCAGGTCACCCTGCATCGACTCCCGGGCGAGCGCCTGCCAGTGACTGGTTGCCTTGAAATTATGCATCTGCTTACTAAACCAATGGAGGTGCAGCGATTCACCCACTTCAAAATAGACACGGGCCACCTTTTCCAGGCTCTCCTTGGTTTGCAGGGAACAATCAGTGATTCCCATTACTGCATAAAGGTGATGTGCAGCCGCTACAAATCCAGCCAGATCATCATCAACTCCTGCTTCTACCATTCCCTTTTTTGCTGCCTGCCATTCGGATAAAGCTTCTCCCTGTAGCAAATCCTCCCAGTCCTTGAACAAGGTTCTCAAGGCCGCGCCAAATATTGGCACTTCCTTTGTTAAATCCAGTGAGCGTCTGCGGTTGCGAAGTAACCAGCGCGTAACACGGCGAATGAGTCGGCTCAAGTCTAGCATCATAGTTCGCTGAATGGCCGGTGAGATACGGTAGTCCAGAGAACAAATCTGCTGCCACCTCTTTTCAAGATCAAAGATGTCCCGTGCGCCAATGTATGCCCTTGCTATCCTGTCATGATGTTCACCAGAGGACTCCTCCATCCGACTGATAAAACTCATGCCCATGTAATTCACCATGCTATTGGCTATCTGGGTTGCTATCAGGTCAGATCTCAGTCGGTGACGAGATAGCTCTCGCGTGTATTTCTTTACCAGCGATGCAGGGAATGCTGCATCGATTTCTTTACCAAGATAAGGGTCATTGAGGAGTTCTGACGCAGACAGATCCTCCTTCAAACCAGCTTTCACATAACTGGTAAGCACGGACAATTCCGGTGCGGTCAGATATTGCCCTTTACCACGGCGTTCCTGTAGCTCATCATCAGTTGCCAGAAATTCCAGCTGTCGATCCAGCCTGCCCTGTTGTTCCAGCCCAGCTATAACGCGCGTATACTCAGAATCTCGCCTTGACACCTGGTTACTCATAAGATTAATTACCTGCGCCTGCATGTAATTATTTTCAAGTACCAGTTCACTTACTTGCTCAGTCATCTGTTTCAGAATCCCATTTCGGTTTTTTCGCGTCAATTTCCCCTTCTCAACCAACTGGTTTAACAGAATCTTGATATTGACCTCGATATCCGAGCAGTTAACACCACCTGCATTGTCTATAAAATCCGTAAAACATTTTCCGCCATTCAGGTTCAACTCTATCCTCGCCAGTTGGGTAAGACCAAGATTCCCGCCTTCCCCTATGACCAGGCATCGCAGCTCATCAGCATCGATTCTGATGGCATCATTCGCCTTGTCACCCACATCCAGATGAGACTCCAGGCTACTTTTTACGTAAGTGCCGATGCCCCCATTCCACAATAGATCAACCTTCGCTTTCAAGAGAAACGTGAGCAGCTGATTCGGAGTCAGTCGATTCTCACTGATACCAAACCGCTGCTTCATTTGTGGTGAGATAGGAATAGATTTAGCGAACCGGCTGAATATGCCACCGCCCTGAGAGATAAGAGCCTCGTCATAGTCCTGCCAACTAGACCGGGGAAGGTTGAACAGACGCTGCCGTTCTTTATAGCTGACCCTAACAACTGGGTCAGGGTCAACAAAGATGTGCTGATGATTAAACGCAGCAACCAGGCAAATATGATGCGACAGCAGCATTCCGTTACCGAAGACATCTCCGGACATATCGCCAATGCCAACCACGGAAAATTCTGTTTCCTGAATATTTAGATCCAATTCCCGAAAGTGCTGCTGAACTGATTTCCATGCGCCTTTGGCAGTAATCCCCATCACCTTATGGTCAAATCCAACGCTTCCACCGGAGGCAAATGCATCTCCTAACCAGAAGTTATTCTCTTCTGATATTTCGTTTGCAATGTCAGAAAACCTGGCGGTGCCCTTGTCAGCCGCAACCACCAGGTAATAATCATCATCATCATAACGAACAACATCCATAGGTGGTACGACCTTCCCCTTAACTAGATTGTCGGTCAAATCCAGCAGGCCTTGTATAAAAATTCTATAGCAGGCAATACCCTCATCATTTACGGCTTCTCGTGAAGCACCTTCCAGTATCTGTTTGGTAAGGAAACCTCCTTTAGCCCCTACCGGAACAATAACGGAGTTCTTGACCTGCTGTGCCTTTACTAGCCCGAGAACCTCGGTCCTGTAATCTTCTGAACGATCTGACCAGCGCACGCCACCACGGGCAACTTTACCGCCGCGCAGGTGCACTCCTTCGACCCTGCCTGAGTAGACAAAAATTTCGTACTCCGGCTTTGGTAAAGGCATTTCAGATATAAGCGAAGGCAAAAACTTCAAAGATATGCAATCTTTGTAACTACCATCTGACTTTCTTTGGTAATAGTTTGTACGCTGCGTCGCCTGAATCATCTCTATAAACCGGCGCAAAATTCGATCGTCGGCAAGATTCTCTACGTCATCTATTCCTGAAAGCAGAGACCCAAGTACGCTATCCGCCCGGGTCAGCGCGTTCGCGCGATTTAGGGCTGGATCAAACCTTAAATCAAACAGTTGAAACAGTTGTTTGGTTATCGCTGAGTATCGAATCAAACAATCAGCGATATAGTGTTGGCTATAGGCACTTTGTAATTGGGCAAAATACCTTGAGTAGGCTCGAATAACTCTAACCTGCCTTCGATTCATCGCAGTAGATGGAATTAGGCGGTTGAACGGATCATTTTCTTTATCTTTCCGCCATATTTCGATGAAAGCACTTTCAAAGTTGTCTTTAACACCCTTGAGCCCACCTACTGGTTCCTGTGTAAACTCCAGTAGGAAGTCATGAATCCATATCCTGGTATCGCCACCCAGATGCAATTCATAAGGATGTTCCGCGATGGTTTTTGCACCAAGGTTTTCCAGTATGGGGATCACATCCGACAAGGGTATTGCAAGATCAAGATGAAACACCTTAAACTTTATATAGCTGGCGCCATCTACACGGGCTTCGTAGAGGTGGACCGCCAGCGGTTGTTCCGGGTTCAGGCTCGCTAGAAAACCAATATCAAAGCAGGCCTCTTTGGGCGTGAAGAAATCCTGGTAGCCCAGGGGAAAGACGCCTTCATATTGGCTAAACAATTCCTGGCCAGCCTCTTGCGCACCCATTAACTCAAAATGGAGTTCATCTTCCCAGGATCGAGTCAGGTGTGTTATCTCAGCTTCGAGCTGGACCAGGTCTATTGATTTATGGGAATCTGGTGCCACCTGGAGAATAAACTGGGTCCGGATCAGTGATGATTCCGAGAAATAGGTCGCGAATTCGTATTCCGTAGCAGAAAACTTCGTGCTGAGCAGATCCTGAATCTTAATTCGCAACAATGTATTGTAGGTATCCCGAGGCATGTAGAGCAGGCAAGACACGAAGCCCGGTGAACGACGCACTAAGAGACGAACCACCCGCCTTTCCTGCAGTGCCAAACTGGAGAGGACCATGTCCGCAAGTTCGTCTTTCGTGGCAATGAGCAACTCTTCCCTTGGGAAGATTTCCACAATACGACTTAGCTCCCGGCCCTTGTGACTGGAGGCAGATAACTCACCCTTCTTAAAAATGTACTGTATCTTTTTTCGAACTACCGGTATCTCAATCGGATTCTGATTAAAGACAGTCGATGTGAACAGGCCAATAAAACGGCAGGCGCGGCGCGTACCGGCAACTTCGCCAGGTCGAATGATTGAAATCGTATCGCAGTAAACCCCGCGGTGTATGACGCTTCGCTCTGATAGCTTGCCAACAATCAGCTGGTATCTATTTCGCCCGGATGCCCGAACAGGTGTTCCATTGACCACTAAATGTTTCCGACAGAGACCCAATGACACACCGTTCACACGCTGGATATCGCCTGCTTCTTTACCCAACTCATATTCCTCATAACCGAGAAAAGTGTAATTATTGTCATAAAGCCAGCGTAAAAAAGCTGCAATTTCTTCCTCGTGGCTATCGAGTTGCGGGTCATTACCGACTTCATCACTCCACATCAACATCTGCTGACGCATGGGCACGAAGTCCTTATTTACCTGATGAACAAGTGAAAGCACTTTACGAATCGCCCTTTCAACATGCGATAGGTTCGTGACCCGCTGGACTTCCAAATGAATTAGAGTTTCATTGGGTTGCTCGTCTTCTACGACTAATGTCTTAGAACCAGACCTTAGTACGCTCAGCATGCACTGTTGCACCTCAGACAAAATCAGCGACTCGCTGTTCAAGCATATTTGGATAGAATCAAGCAAAAAAGGAAGGTTGATTGCAGCAACTTCAATTACGGTCTTGCCTGTTTCAAAGCCATGTTGCTTGATACTCGGATTGAAAACCCTGACCTTTGGTTTCACGCCGTTAAACTTTTTAAAAAATATCCAACTGGAATGCACCACGCCAACCACTGCTTCCCAACTTTTTTGCTGGAGTTCTGGCAGCGGAACCTGGGAAAAGTAGCTTTTAGCAAACTTAACCTGCGGCGAATGTCCACCCTGCTTGCGAACTCTACGCCCCAAAGATGAATAAAAAGCAGGCTTGCTATCTACATTAATTATGGACATCACCTAGGTTCCTTCTAAAGCACCAGTAGATTTGCTCGTTACTTTTCGATTTTAGCAGGCGCATAGTATGGTTACGACAAATTCGGTAGCTCAATTCCCCCCCTGAATCAGTGAGAAAAGTGAGACAACCAGAAATCACCAACTGAGTTTGAAAGTGCATCAATCGAAAGTGCCTGCTGAATTTTCCACTCAGCCGGGAATAAGCGCCTGTATCGCGACTCTCCAAATCGACGGTCCACGAGACAGATTATCCCCTTATCACCAGCATCTCGAATCACACGGCCTGCCGTTTGCAGCACCCGACTCATGCCGGGATACTGGTACGCAAACTCAAACCCGGTACGTTCACCCCCAAAATACTGTCGTATAAGTTCACGCTCAACACCTAGCTGCGGCAAACCTACGCCCGCAACAACAACACCAACAAGGCGCTTCCCCCTCAGGTCAATACCTTCCCCAAATACCCCCCCCATCACGGCAAAGCCAACTACATGGCTTTTCGTTTGAAAATGTTCCAGAAAATCCTGCCGGTCTTGCTCGGTCATCATCCTCCGCTGACTGATGATCAACTGATCTGGCCAGGCTGCGCCAAACGCTTCGAAAGCTGCCTGCAGGTAAGCATGAGATGGAAAAAACACAAGATAGTTTCCGGGGTTGGAGAGTGTCACCTGTCGGATCAATTCAACCAGGTCGTCCAAAGAAGAACTTCGCTCCTTAAAACTGGTGCCAATGTAAGACGCAACAAACACACCCAGATTTTCCGGATTGAAAGGACTTGGTAACTGATACCATTTCGCTTCTTCATCAAGGCCAAGCAAGCGATCAAAATATTCCTGTGGTTTCATTGTTGCCGAAAAACAAATAGTCGAATCCATCTTTTTGAAGCCGGCCTCTAACCTCGAAGAGGGATTGATACAAAAAAGCTTAACCTTCAGGTCCTTTCCTGAATTGAGCAGATAGAAAGCATAGTCCTCGTCAATTTGCTCGTTAGTGCGCAAAAATCTCAAACAGCTGAAATAAAGTGACAGCAGGTCATCGTTTACCTGGCCGTCCTCTTTAAGCAAACCCTCTGCAGATTCACAAAAGCTCCTTAACGCCTGAACGAATGTGTTAGAGACCTTTTCGAGAACTGCATACCCCTGATCATTCAGTTCATCCTCGGACTCCCTGCGCAAAGCGAGGATCTCTCTGTTAACCTTCGCCAGTCGTGTTGCAACCAGCGGAATTTTTTAAGCATAGTTCTGCGCAATTTTAGAAAACTGCTTTTCATCAATTCCGCAGAAAACATATCTCTACCACGGTCAACAAGGTTATGAGCTTCATCTACAAGCAACGCGTATTTGCCAATACTGTCCTCAAAAAAGCGGCGAAGATATACCGCGGGATCAAACACATAGTTGTAATCACAGACAATCAGGTCAGCAGAGCGTGAAAGGTCAAGTGATAGTTCAAATGGGCACAATACATTTTCCCTGGCGATCTGTTCCACCAATTCACGGGTAAACAGACTGTGTCCGTCAAGGGCATCCTTCATGCAATCGCCAAGGCGGTCAAAGTACCCCCGAGCGTAATTGCAGTGTTCAGGATCACAGGGCACTCCAGGACTAAAGCAAATCTTTTCCTTAGCGGTAAGGGTTACACTGCGCAGCCTGAACCCTGCCCTGTCCAGTTCATAGATAGTTTTCTCCGCGACACTCTTCCCGGAGGTTTTCGCTGACAAATAGAAGACCTTGCTAAAGGCTGACTCTGGCAGCACTTTAACAGCCGGAAATACTGTTGCCATAGTTTTACCAATACCAGTCGGTGCCTGCATCACAATCTGTTGTCCCTGCGCCAGGGACCTGTATGCAGCCACAGCCATATCTCTTTGACCTGACCTGTACTCACCATGAGGAAATGCAGATTTTGAGATACTCTCATCTCGAACCGCTCGCCACGCCTTCTCGCTGGTCAACCAGTCTGTGTATCGAGCAAGGGTGACTTCAAAAAAGGAAGCCAGAGCACCCTGAGAATATTGTTCCTCAACCCAGGACTCCCTTTCATCATCCAGGTTCAGATAACAAAGCCTGACTCCAAGAAAAGGAATTTTCTCGTTTACACTAATGATATGAGCATAGATCTTCAGCTGAGCAAGGTGAGTTTCCCTGATTGCAGAAGGCAGGTCCGAAACATCAATCCTTAAAGTCTTGATCTCCTCCACCAGCGGTGGAGTTGATACGGGAATAAATCCGTCTACCCTCCCCTGGATCCTGATTGAAAAGCCACCTCGCAGCAGATCAATTGAAACAGGTTTTTCGCTGACGTATTCATCGCCTCTCTTCCTCTGTATTGCCTGATGACCACGTATGCCTTCAATGGCAGTACTTCGACCGGTGAACCTGAAATTGATATCCCCACGTCGCCAGAATTGCGCAAGCTCACCCACCGAGATCTTATAATCAGTCACTATTTCCAACTAAAATGAGCAACTTCTGCCGGAATGCCAATCTTGGAGAAATGATGCAACCACCTGCGTTGATTCTCCTGTAACCGATCGCCCGGCCCCTTCACTTCAACCAGCTTAAACCCGTCCTGGTGGAAAATCACAAGATCAGGGAAACCACTCCTGTTGCTGCCAGGATCCACCAGCAACCGCTTGAATACAGAAAGCAAAGCATCGTTTGATATGGCAGTAAGGAACCTCTCAATCAGCTCTCGGGAAAGTTTTGACCAGTTCACGAAGTGATTCGCTAACAAGTGCTTTTTCTCAAAATGATCCAAAATAAGGTTGCTGAGATACTCCTGATCCTGTAACGCGAGTAGCCTGGCAGCAATCAATTCCTTGCGTGTCTGGCAAAAAGCTGGGCTGAACATATCCGATGGACCGCGCTGGAAAGGATTAAAGAACACACCTTTTATGGGAGCAAATATAATGTCCCAGAAAGCCAAGCCAAAGAGCCCGGGCAGCAAGCTGTTCTCGACATAGTATGCTTCATCACCCTGTTGCTTGAACCAGTCACAGGCAGTTTCCTCGACGCCCTTGCCTGGCGTGTATTTAACACAGATGGGGTTTAGAACCGGCTTGAAGTCCACTACTTCCATATCCAGTTCAGGAATAATTTCAGCCAGGCCATCCTTTTTCCTCAATCGATACAGCAAGCGAGTGGCAACTTCCAGCTCCTGAGCATTCAGCGGGGTTTGCAACATATCCATACACTGTTCAATAAATTCGCTTTGCCTGGCTTCCTTTTGCAAAATTCTGGCACGACGCTTCCGTGATGGTGGTAACTGTGTAGTTGCATAAAGTTGTAATGCAGTTGCATATGCACCGAATCGTTCATATTGCCTGGCGACTCGGTTAACGATGCGATCATGGCGTCTGCCGAGGCGCTCATCACTGCACCGCAAGGGTAGTGACTGAACAAATTCGGCCAAAGCAGCCAGGTCCCCTTCGGCGATTACTTCCTGGGAAAGCTCATTGAAAATATACAGCTGCATTGTCTCTTCAACCATCCAGCGATCCTCAAAAAAGGATGCTTCAGGCTGCAGTGAATACTGCTCATAGGGTGTAACACCGAGATCGTTCAAAACAAATTCGGTGAAGTCCTGTTCCAGATTCCCGAAGAACAGTAGCTTGTAGAGTTGTAAGATATCCAGGCGCAGGGGTCTGATAATACTGAAGTTGGTAGTAACTGAGTCAATGTCTGCAAGCGAATCCAGAATCACATCTTTCTTCAGAGAGGACTCAAATCCGGCAGTTTCCGGCAAACAGAGTAATTCTCTTTTCGTCAGCAGCGACAAAACCTCACTCGTCTCCGCATCATGGGCATAATCCAGAAATCCTGCCGATGATAACTGGCAAATTACCTGCTGCAGGTCGACAGTTTCTTCATAATTAATCTTGTCGCAACGAAATAGAGGGCCTTTCCTCTGCACCAGCCTAACGTATAGCATCTGTGCCTGAAGGGGCATACTTTGAAATTCATCAACGTAGGTCAATTCTTCTTCGTGAAGCAGATGAGGATACTGTCTCGAGACGAACTCAAGCAGGTAACGGAAGTTGTCGAGATAGTATCCCGCTGGCAGTTCTACGACCATTGATGGATTAGGAATGAAGGTAGGCCGATCTTACACTGTATTTATATACAGGTATATAACGGACCTGACTATTTTACTCGAGTGAACTTATGTTCTGTACCTGTCAGGGTATCAGTCTGAATCATTTCATTCGCTGATGGGAAGCTAAGGGTCCGTGGTTGACTACCTTCCTGGGCAAGTATCAACTTCCCTTCCTCAACCTGGTAGGAGACAGCTTCATATTCGCCAATACTGACTGTCTCGTTTGTATATTTAACCAGGACGGGAAACCCCCCAAGTTCGGACTGCCAGGCGCCCACAATCTGTTGTGATGGGCTGGACACACACCCGGTGGTCATTGCAACCAGTCCGAGCAATGCCACTATCTGGAAATTTCTGAAAAACATGAACCACTCCTTATGGGATGCACCCAAACCAGAAGATCAGCGCCCATATTAACTGAGAAACCCTGGTGGGCAAACCTCAATCAGATCCAAGCTGCTGTCAAACAGGCGCTGTTAACTCCAGAGGTCGCTAAACGAACTCTAGGGTTAACACGGGTATTTTCGCATCTGCGCGATTTCTTCCAGTAATGGAGCAAGTACCAGGCCAAGCAAAATGGTACAGACCACACCAATTGCACTTAAAGCAAAATACATACCCTGCCAGTCAATCAACAATCCGACTACCGGCCCGGTAATAATGTAGATCCCCCGAAAAGCAAAAGAAGTCATGGAGTTAGCCGTTGCCCGGTATGCACTGGGTACCCTGCTGTTTAGGGCATCGCTCAGTATTATCTGGTTCAACCCGCGACTGACAAAAAAGGTAGCGCAAAACATGATCCCTACAATCCCGCCGAGGGCAGCCATTGCAAAGTATCCGACGACGGGTAATACACCCATGACCAGTAATACCGGAACCGCACCAAACTTTTCCTCCAAAGGTATGCAAAGTTTACAGGCGACGGCAAACAGAAAACTCTGTGCCGCCCAGAGAATGCCGAACATACCAAGCGGAATACCCTGATCACGCCAATAGGGCTGCAATAGCCAGACAACGTAAAAGGTAGCCAGGCTAAAGAAGATAATGTTCAGACAGATCAATCTAAGCATCCTGTCTTCATAAAACAAATGCGCAACGACTCGCTTCAGGTTTCCAATAGGTCTGCTCGCCTCCATCCTTTTAAAAGGGGCTTCCGTCAGCAATAGTGACGATACCAGCGGGCACCAGGCAAACATCGCGTTCGCCAGTACTGTGACCTCAAAAGAATGAACAATAAGAATACTGCTAAACAGTGCAGATATTCCCTCAGCCACACTTTTAACGAATCTCAGGTTAGCGATGCCACGAGTTTTCTTTGCGGGGCTGTATCCGAGGCTCTCCTGACTGTCATAGAGCAGCGACAGATCAGCACCCGATAAAAGGCTGGAGCCCAGCCCAACAACCATCTCAAAGATCACCAGTTCTGCAAAACTGTCAGCATAGTAGAGCCAGGTGAATCCTATTCCATGAAAAATACTTCCTGAAACAAGCGCATTTTTCCTGCCAAATACATCCGCGATATATCCCGAGGGTACTTCAAACAAAACGACGAACAGGGCGAAGATGGCCTGCAGATAAAATACCTGGGCGAGGGATAGCCCCCTTGACTCAAACAAGGGAACGATAATAGGGACAATGATCAAGGACAGCCAAAAAAAGCTGAACAGATACAGTATCGGTATGTTTCTCTCTAATTTCTTTTCCATAACAGTAACGCTCATGCCCCAGCTTCATCCCGAAGAAACTGCAGGCAAAAAAAACCCCTACATGCTGAACACATAGGGGCTCTAATTGGTTCTATCTAACCCTAATGCATTCCGACCTCTCGTGTGCGCTGCACACAGGCGATCACACGGGACATCGCCGTGTGGTTAAGTTGGTTTAGGGTGAATCGCATATTCAGTTGCTTCGGATTAGTTGTTTGAATGGCGCGCACAATACTCCGACCAGACAATAAGTCAAGCGCATTTTGTGTTAACACATACTCTAAGGGGCATTTCCTGCGCAGCTAGTTCCTGTCCGAATTAGGCTATTCTGAACTAAATTTACAAAACAGATAAAGTTAACCTGCAAAGAGAGCTACTTGCAAAGGACTACAGTACTCGCATACGAGTCTGCTCAACTTTAGAAAACGGACCAGGGCCAGCTAGCCCGGACATTTCATGAAGGGAGCGGAATTTAGGAGAGATCTGGCAAAGCATATTGGACTAACACCTGCAGAATCATAGCCGTAGCTATGGTTCAAGGGAGTTCGTTCAATAGGCAAAGTCAGATTTCCGGGGTGCCGGACCATACTAAAACCGGTCAGGTACAAACTGTATCCCAGAGAAAACTAGAAAATATCCCATAACACATTGAAACTTTACATGTTAACAACTTTCTTTTGCCGCCTTCATGAAATGTCCAGGCTAGAACCGATCCTCGGTGTCCTTGAATACCTGCTTCCATTTACCTGAGCGGAACCGGTGCACTATCATAATGCCTTTGACCAGATAGTCGCCGATAAGAGCACCATATATCCAGCCTACATCCAGCTCCAGGTAGGTAAATAATATGGCCAGCCCCACACGAACGCCTATCAAACCCACCATGGTTGCGATCAGAGGAAACCGTGTGTCCCCGGCACCTCTCAGGCACCCTCCCATTGTGAACTCAATAGCCATCAATGGTTGAGCGATCGCCATAATGTAAATAAAGACCACGGTGTGCCTTACAACCTTCTCATCCTGGATTAGATACCAGGCTATATCCTGGGCAAACACCGCGGTAATGAGTCCGAGGGTCGTCATGCTAGNAATTGCCAGGCCCGTTGCATGCCAGCCCTGGGTCACGGCACCATCCGGATCCTTTGCGCCAAGATGCTGACCTACGAGGGTAGCGCCTGCAATCGAAAAGCCAAATCCAACTACAAACGAAATGGACAATATCTGCACACCAATGCCATAAGCCGCGAAGGCCTCGGTNCCGTAGTAGCCTACAAGCCACAGGAAAGCCACGAACCCGGCCTGAAATACAAACTGCTCGATAGCAGCTGGATAGCCTATGTGTACCAGTTGCTTTACCCGCCTCAAGGTTACGGAGCCACGACCGCCAACGCCTACCCTAAGCCTTTTGCTGTACCAGAGATAAAGCAATATCACAGCACCGGCAATGTACGACAGACCATTGGCCACCGCAGCGCCCACAACACCAAGCTCCGGGAAACCATACAGACCGAAAACCAGCACATAGACAAAGACGACATTGACAACATTAATTACGGCACCAATCCACAGGGGTGTTTTTGTATCACCTGCCGCCCTGAGTGAGGCGCCTAATATCAGGTTTATTGAGAAGGCCACATTAAACAGACTGAGATATCTGATGAACTCCGCGGCCTGAGTTGTTGTCTCCTCATCGAGACCAAATACACCGGCAATTGGCTCAGCAAATATGATGCAGGGGAGCATGAGGGCAAAGGAAACAAGGTTGCCAATCCAGAGAGAGATGCTGGTGATGTGAGCGGCTTCTGCATGATCCTTCGCGCCAAAGGCCCGAGCAACCAAAGCGGCTGTACCCGCCGATACAGCCATCAATACAGCCTGCAGTGAAAAGAATATGCGATGCCCGGTGGTCACGGCCGCCACCGCCTCTGCACCCAGGGAGCCGACAATTTTGATACTGACAATGCCTATCACTGCAAAGAGGAGATTGCCCAGTATTGCGGGCCACGCAAGTTCCCAGATTCCAAGTTGAGGGCTTTCGGGTACTGCCTCTGTTTCGGAATCAAGAACCTGTGATCCTTCTTCCTTAAAACCTGTCTCCTGACTTATACCCGAGATGTCTAGTCCAACTTCTGAAAAACAAGGACCGCATTAGTACCACCAAATCCAAAGCTATTCGACATTACTGTCCTCATACCAGCATCATCAATGCGGCTCCGTACGATCGGTGTATTTTCGAAAGCAGGGTCAAGATTTTCGATATTTGCGGAAGCGCAGATAAAGTCGTTTTCGAGCATCAGCAATGAATAGATCGACTCATGTACACCTGCAGCACCCAGCGAATGGCCCGACAGGGATTTGGTTGAACTTATTTTCGGGATGGCGTCACCAAACACGCGTTCGATTGCGGCTATTTCGGGAGGATCCCCTGCTGGGGTGCTGGTGCCATGGGCATTGATGTAATCGACTGAGCCATCAACCGTAGACAGGGCCAGCGCCATTGCCCTTTCCCCGCCCTCACCAGAGGGTGCAACCATGTCATGGCCATCAGAAGTTGCGCCATAACCAGCAAGTTCTGCATATATACGTGCACCGCGAGCTCGGGCATGTTCCAATTCTTCGACCACAACAAAACCAGCACCACCGGCTATCACAAATCCATCACGGTCCTTGTCATATGCCCTGGACGCCTGGTCAGGCTGGTCATTTCTCTGGGTGGAAAGTGCTCCCATCGCATCAAAAAGGGAAGTCATACTCCAGTGTTCTTCTTCTCCTCCACCTGCAAAAACGATGTCTTGTTTACCCAATTGGATAAGCTCTGATGCATGCCCAATGCAATGCGCACTTGTCGAACAGGCTGAGGTAATTGAATAGTTGACCCCCTTGATCGAGAAAGGTGTTGCCAAACAAGCCGAAACAGTCGAACTCATTGTCCGCGTAACACGGTAAGGCCCTATTCGTTTCAATCCCTTCTCAAGCAATATATCCGCTGCTTCAACAAGATTGGAAGAAGAAGCACCACCGGAACCTGCCACCAGCCCCGTTCGAATGTTTGAAATATCGGAATCATCAAGACCTGCATCCGCGATGGCTTCAACCAACGAGATGTACGAATAGGCAGCCGCATCACCCATAAAGCGACGCAATTTGCGATCAATTCTCTCCTCCACATCAATGTGAATACTGCCTGCAACATGACTCCTTAAACCGAGTTCCTTATAGGCCTCCTGAAAACGAATACCTGGTTGCCCTTCCCTAAGGGAGATCAAAGTTTCTGCAAGATTGTTCCCAAGGGGAGAAACCAGGCCCATTCCAGTTATAACAGCTCTTTTCATCTGATCACCTAGAATTCGTCCATAGAAGAGAATAGTCCGACTTTTATGTCCTTGGCAGAGTAAATCGGTTGATGATCTACCATAACCTCGCAGTCCGCTACGCCAAACACCATTTTTCCCCCTCTAACCCTTGTAATATCAATCACGTATTGCAGCCGTTTTGCCGTGGGTAAAACCTGCCCCCGGAAGCTGACCTTGCCACAGCCGAGTGCCCTGCCCCGCCCCCAGCTTCCCTTCCAGGCTAAGAAGAAGCCTACCAGTTGCCATAGGGCATCCAGGCCAAGACAACCAGGCATGACCGGGTCACCTACAAAGTGGCACTTAAAAAACCAGAGATCTGGGTTGAGATCCATCTCAGCCAGGATCAGACCCTTTCCCCTGCTGCCACCGGTTTCGCTGATATCAGTAATTCTATCAACCATCAACATCTCATCAACGGGTAACTGCGCGCGCCCCGGGCCAAACAATTCGCCCAACCCGCAAGCTCGAAGTTCTGCCTTTGAAAAGGAATGTTGGTCAATAAGGGAACGGTCCAGGGGTCGGGTTTCCACCCGTTTCTTTTTATCCATAGGATTATCGGCCGACCAGCCCATGTCGAAACAACATCAACGCCACTCAAAAGTGTATCAGCCAAAATTATAACATTGGGACGGCACCAGCGGCTAACAGTCAAATTGGAGGCTGAAAAGTGCAGTGAGCAAGTCGGCCCCAAAACTGACCTGTGACCACAGCACTGCGCTGATAGCGATGGAACTTTGCCGGGACCAGGGGTGTCAAATAGGGGTAAAATTGCGAACTGGATGTGGGGGAGTGAGTGTGATTCAGGTAGACAAGCATGCTGTAGTAGATGACCGAGCAGAAATCGGGGACGGCTGTGTGATTGGTCCCTTTTGCACCATTGCTGCAAACACTCAAATAGGTGCCAATACACATTTGCGCTCCCACGTAGTTGTGGAGCCTTATACGGTTATTGGAGAGGACTGTGATATATATCCATTCGTGACCCTTGGGATCCAATCACAGGACCTCAAGCATGTAGCGGATACGGTAACCCAGACCGAAATCGGCAACCGCAATATCATCCGCGAATTTGTCAGTGTCCATAGCGGCACGGAAGAAGGCAGCGAGACAAGGGTAGGTGACGATTGTGCCCTGCTTGCCCATTCTCATGTTGCTCACAACTGCGTGGTGGGTAATCATGTCGTCATGAGCCACAGCGCGACCCTTGGCGGTCACGTGACCATAGGCGATTACGCCAATATAGGCGGCCTATCTGCCATTCACCAGTTTTGCCATGTCGGTACAGCTGCCATGGTTGGAGGGATGGGCAAGGTTGTCCAGGATGTCCTCCCATTTACCATCGCAGATGGTACTCCGGCACATATGCGTGTCATCAACAAGGTAGGAATGGAACGCGCAGGCTATGGCACAGAAGAAATCACCGAGGTTCGAAAAGCATTCAGAATCCTTTTCATGCGCGAACTGAGACTTGAAGCTGCGGTCGCAGAGGTAAAAGACGAGTTTCCTGATTCCCCACGGGTCGCCCTCCTGATCGAGGCGATCAATTCCTCTCAACGCGGTCTGGCGCGACCGGAATCCGCGACATTCGAAATCAACGTGAGTTAAAGTGACTCATCAATATGCGAGTTTTGTCCTGTAGGGTATAGTGGCGTGTTTGGAAATTGGGCAAACAATGATCAAAGCAGTATTGTGGGATTTTGGAGGTGTCATTACAGCGAGCCCTTTCGAGGCATTTAATCGCTTCGAAGCTGCAAACGGGCTGCCAAAGGATCTCATCCGCTCCATTAACGCTACTGACCCGGAAACAAATGCCTGGGCACAACTAGAGAGTAGCCGGATAAGTGTCGATGAATTCGATGCCAGATTTGCAGATGAAGCCCGTTCCCATGGCCATGAGGTCAGCGGCTCACAAGTACTCGATTTATTGTCTGGTGACCTTCGAGAAGAAATGGTCAGTGCCCTGAAAATCATTAAGTCCAGACTCAAAATCGGATGCATAACAAACAATGTCAATACCGGAGAAGGCCCTTCCATGACAAGGGACCCGAGTAGAGTCGCACGCATGAATGAAGTTATGGCGCTCTTCGATATTGTCATCGAATCGAGTAAAGCCGGTATCCGAAAACCCGACCCGGAAATCTACAAACTCGCTTGCAGCCAGATGGACATCGAACCGGCCGAGGCCGTTTTCCTGGATGACCTGGGTGTCAACCTCAAACCTGCAAGAAAACTTGGCATGACCACTATTAAGGTGCTGACTGCCAAGCAGGCTCTTGATGATCTCGAGACAGAACTTGGATTTGGCCTTAGGTGAATATCCTTCTGACAGGAGGTGCAGGTTATATTGGCAGCCATACCGCTGTGGAACTGCTAAATAAGGGACACAATGTTGCAGTCATAGACAATCTATCCAACAGTTCATTCAAGGTGATAGAGAGGGTAGAAAGCCTCACCAATAGGAAAATCGCTTTCTACGAAGAAGACCTGCTGTACACCACCAGGATACAGGACATTCTTGATGAGCAAAGGATCGAAGCCGTAATTCATTTTGCCGGTCTCAAGGCAGTTGGTGAGTCGGTCAGCAAGCCCCTCGCCTATTACAAAACAAATATTCTATCGACGATAAACCTCTGCGAGTCGATGATCGCATCGGGGGTCACGGATCTCGTTTTCAGTTCTTCTGCAACCGTCTATGGTGAACCGAGCAGGATGCCCATCGATGAGAAAACTGCGGCCCTTGACTCGACTAATCCCTATGGCAGGTCAAAGGTCATGATTGAAAAAATTCTGCAGGACCTTGCCAAAGCGAAACCCGAATTCAATATCGCGCTTTTGCGCTATTTTAACCCTGGTGGTGCTCATGCCAGCGGTGAAATGGGTGAAGACCCAACGGGTATCCCGAACAACCTCCTGCCTTTCATTAGCCAGGTTGCGATAGGCAAGCGAGATAAGCTGGTCGTGTTTGGCGATGATTACCCGACACCAGACGGAACCTGCATTCGCGACTATATTCACGTGGTCGACCTGGCAAAGGGTCACCTGGCTGCAATCGAAAAGCTGAAAGAAAAGCCTGGGCTGGTTGCCTATAACCTGGGAACAGGTACCGGATCATCGGTGCTGGATATCATCAAAGCCTTTGAGTCAGCGAATGACCTGAAAATACACTACACCTTAGGTCCCCGCCGGCCAGGGGATGTCCCCACCAGCTATACCAGCGCGGCGCTTGCCAGGGCTGAGCTGAACTGGCATGCAGAAAAATCGATCGAGGACATCTGCCGTGACGCCTGGAACTGGCAGAAGCAGAACCCTGAGGGTTACAGCTAACCTCAGTTCGACAATGCTGCTCTCCGGATTGAATAATCTGATGCCTAATCTTCTGTGGCATCGGCCATCCATGGCCGGGTCCCGCGTCCATCCCTGGCGCTAGCCACGCCAGATCAGGCATCAGATTATTCAATCCTAACTACTGTTTTCGTCGAACTACTGTCGTTTCAAGAAAAGCCGGTCAGAGCTTGACTCGATATAAGCCAATCCTATTTGTGCCTGCTTCCCTCTCACTGGTGACAAAAAGGAACTTTTCGGACCGTGTAATCAGCCCGGCCTCCTGTGCATACACTGGTGGCAGAAGAATGCGAGCCGGTACTTTTGAGAAAGCATCAATCCAGTTGTCTCGCCAACCGCGCTTGAAGAGATATGCATCCTTGTAGGTAAATACAACTGCCTTGTTACCACGTATGTCAAAAGCTGTGGGTTGGGAACGGTTTAGACCATATTTTGGATCTTCCCATTTATCCTGCTCACTGGGCTGTGGAATGGTATTGAGCAATGCCATTCGAGTAGCCTTGACCTGCAGGGTAGAAGGCTTCAATGGGACGCGATATACCTCGGCAGGAACTACCCGCTTACTGATGAAGAGGATGGTCTCACTCGCCTCATCCACCGCCACAGCCTCACAATCACGATAACCGTTTGGGTATTCGACCTCAATTTTCCATTCAACCGGAAGAATTGCATCCATCGCCAGTGATTCAGGTTCGGGTTCACGAATGATGATGAATTCAACGGTCGGCCGCCAATGAAAATTATCACCTGTATCAGCAATCAGAAGATAGGGTTCATCCCTGAACATGAAGGATGCAACATCTTCCCAGTCAACGTTCTTCTCAGTATCCACCTTCCAGAAGCCGAGGTCATTCCCCCTGCTGTCCAGGGCGAAAAGTTCCGGGTCATTACCACTGTCATTAATCGAAAAAAGAATACCAGGCGAAATACTGGACTGGGCCAGACCGCTGGCCTCAAGCAGCCGGTGATTTTCAACGTCACCAGCCCAGGTAACCTCCAACGAGACAACTGGGACTTTATCTTCACCAATGGTTGTCCCTGTTTGTCTATCAGCAAAATAGTAGCGCAGGGCATTTTCAACATCGTAGCCCTGGGAGAAGCTAATGCCCATGTAGTAGACAAACGGGGATACCGCAAGCAGCAGAAATGCGAGTAATAGAAGGGCGATGGTTTTCATGCCACTATCATCCCCCGGATATCCTGTACAGGAAATGCACCTCACTGCTCGAAGACACGCTCTCAAGCAAGGGGTCGGGTATAACCACTCCATCTATCGCAACAGCCATTTTCATGATCTCACCTTCACTGAGGTTTTCGTATCGCGAAAGCAGTTCGGCCACCAGGTCACGATAATTTGTTGCCGAGACCATCGCGTGATCTTCTCCGGTAAGCAGTTGCAACTCGCTGGAGAAGATAACTTTAGCCATCGCGAATAAGGGCTAGGAACTAGCTGGCATCCTGGATTGCCTTAAGCACCTTTGGTGGAGAACAAGGCAGATCACCCATATGTACACCGATCGCATCGCTTACCGCGGTAGCAACTGCAGCTAATGGCGGAATTATCCCAGTTTCACCGACACCTCTTACACCAAACGGGTGAAAAGAATTAGGTACTTCCACGATAACGGTTTCGATCATCGGCAAGTCGGAAGAAAGCGGGATACGGTAATCCAGGAAACCGGCGTTTTCCATTACACCATCTTCACTATATATATACTCCTCGTTTAACGCCCAACCAATGCCTTGCGCCGCACCTCCCTGATACTGACCCTCCACATAGCTTGGGTGAATAGCTTTACCAGCATCCTGGATAGCAGTGTAGCGAACCACGTCGGTCTTACCGGTTTCCTTGTCAACTTCAACATCGCAGAGATGCACTGCGAAGCTGGGTCCTGCACCCCGGGCATTGATATTCGCACGCCCAGAGACCTGCCCGCCTGTTTTTTCAGCACTCTGGCAGATTTCAGTAGCAGATAATTTCTCACCGCTGGCAACATTTGTAGCAACGCCATCTTCCCATTCAACCTGTTCTGCGGTTACGTTCCAGACAGCCGCCGCCCGCTCCTTCAATTGACGCACTACATCCTGGGCAGCTTCTATAACCGCCATGCCGGTTGCAAAAGTTGTGCGACTGCCACCGGTGGTGGCGCTGTAGGCAATGTGCTCGGTATCTGCAACGACGGGGGTCAGTCTGCTGATATCTATACCCAACTCCTCCGCCGCCATCATCTGCATCGAAGCCCTGGATCCACCAATGTCCGGTGAACCTTCTATAATTGTTCCTGTTCCATCTGGTTTCATGTTGATGACCACACTTGACTGGCCGCCGATATTGAACCAGAAGCCAGAAGCCAGACCCCTGCCCTGGTTTTCAGCAAGAGCTTGCTTGTATTGAGGAGAATTCTTAGCTGCCTCAAGACATTCGACCAGCCCAACAACCTTGAGCTTTGGCCCATAGATCGTCTGGGTGCCTTCCTTCGCTGCATTCTGCAGACGAAACTCGATCGGATCGATACCCAACTCATCAGCCAACTCGTTTATCACCATCTCTGCTGCAAATTCGGCCTGCGGTGCACCCGGTGCTCGATAGGCGGCAGCTTTGGGCTTATTGACGACCACGTCATAACCCTCAACGTACATGTTTTCAACATCATAGGGGGTGAATGCTGTCATACAGCCCGGAGCCATGGGTGATCCCTTGAATGCTCCGGCGGCGTAATTGAGTTCCGCCTTCATCGCCGTGATGGTGCCATCCTTCCTGGCACCAATCTTGACCCTGCTGCGGGTTGCCGAACCGGGACCCGATGCCCTGAAGACTTCTTCCCGGGTCATAGCCATTTTTACAGGCCTGCCGGATTTTTTGGACAACATCAGCGCAACTGGTTCCAGATATACAGTCGTCTTGGCGCCAAAGCCGCCACCAATCTCACTGGCAATCACCTTCAATTTACTTAGATCCATGCTGAGCAGGGTTGAGATAATTGCACGCACATCGAAATGTCCCTGGGTTGAACACCAGACCATGGATTGGCCATCCGCCTCATATCGAACCGTTGTTGCATGCGGCTCTATGTATCCCTGGTGTACGGTCGGTGTGCTGAAATCCCGCTCAACAATGACCTCCGCGGCAGCAAACCCGGCCTCAATGTCACCCTTCTTTAATTCCATTCTGCTTGCAATATTGGAAGCCTTCTCTGGTTGTTCCGCCAGACCCTGGGTAAAGAGATCCGCATGCAATAGTGGCGCATCCGGCTTCATTGCTTCGGCAATATCCAATACCGGCTTCAATACTTCGAAATCGACATCGATGAGCGACAGGGCAGCTTCAGCGGCAGCCTCGGTTTTTGCCGCAATGGCGGCTATGGGATGCCCGTGGTAAAGCACCTTGTCATCAGCAAGGACATTTTTTGACAAATCCTTAAAGTCGACCTGACCTTCTCCGACTGCAAACCCACCGGCAGTCACTGCGGGGAAATCTTGATGAGTAACAACCGCCATCACATCCGGATGAGCTTCCGCCTTACTGGTATCGATTTTATTAATGCGTGCGTGTGCGTGAGGGCTGCGAAGGATCTTCCCCCAGATCATGCCGGGAAGTGACAGGTCTGCGCCAAAGTCAGCGCGCCCCGTAACCTTGTCAAATCCATCCGGTCGGATGGTTCTTTGTCCAATGTATTTGTATTCTCTTGCTTCGCTCATCTTTAAGCGTCTCCTCTCATTACCACGGCAGAATCCATTACTGCACGAATTATCTTGTCGTATCCTGTACAACGACAAAGGTTACCGGCAAGGTAATATCTGATTTCTTCTTCTGTCGGATCAGGGTTTTCTTCAAGCAAGGCTTTGGTTGAAACTATCAGACCGGGCGTACAGATCCCACATTGCAATGCGGCGTGCTCAAGGAACTTTTCCTGGATCACGTGGAGATTTTCCTTGTTACTTATGCCCTCCACGGTTCCAATTTCAGCCCCTTCTGCTTCAACACCGAGCACCAGGCATGAACATACCAGCCGACCATTCATTGTTACCGAACAAGCGCCACAGTCTCCAGAACCACAGCCCTCTTTTGTTCCCGTTAGTTGTAGTTCATTCCTCAATACCGCGAGCAACGTTTCATTCGGCTCACACAGGAATTCAGTGGCCTCTCCGTTTATGCTCGTTGTTACATGTGTCTTTGCCATCTCTTATTTCTCCCTTGCCCGCTCTGCTGCTATTGACGCCGCTCGTTTCGCTAATACCCCGACAACGTGGCGCCTATATTCTGCGGTTCCCCGCCGGTCAGAAATGGGATTTGCCGCAGCACTCGCCGCATCTGCCACTGCCTCCAAGGCTGCGACATCGACCTTAGTACCGACCAACGCCTGGGCAGCTGCCGGCACGAGGATAGCGGTTGGAGCTACGGCGCCTATACTGAACCGGGCGGCACTGCAGGTTCCATCATCATCAAGCGTAATACTGGCCGCGGCGCCTGCAACTGCAATATCCATTTCAGTTCGCGGTATGAATCTCAGGTAGACGTCAGAGGTACCGGCAGCAGGTCTCGGTACGTTTATGACCTGTACGAGTTCGCCCTTCTCAAGGCAGTTCTCGCCCACGCCTGTCACAAATTCTTCAACCGCAACGCGTCTTTCACCAGATGGTCCGACAATGAGACAGCTGGCCTTATTGGCGATCAGCGCTGGAATAGTGTCTGCCGCGGGTGACGAATTGCAGAGATTGCCACCAACACTCGCGCGGCCCTGAACCTGGGTAGAGCCAATCAATTGAGCGGCCTCTACCAAACCCGGATAGATAGATCGAATATCATCGCGGGACGAAAATTCCGCACAAGCCATACTGGGTCCCAGATGCAGCCCCTCGTCATCAAGGGTCGTCTCCATCAACTCAGGAATTTTCTTTAGATCAACAACCAGACAGGGTTCATTTTTCTGACTCTGCAGTTGAATAACCAGGTCTGTACCACCTGCCAGCGGCCTTGCAGGTACTTCTGCCCCGGCCAGCAGTGCGACTGCCCCTTGAATAGAATCAGGAGCTTCATATACAACGGAAACCATCTTTCCTCCTCGTAGGAATTCAAAACCAGCCTAAATGGTCTGCCGATTTTCGTTGCTATATATATCATGCCCCACCTGCCAGCGCTATGGGCGGCTAGACAGACACCGGGTAAATTCTGCGGAAGTGATACAATCATC
>PBRP01000040.1 GCA_002726655.1 Gammaproteobacteria bacterium | reverse complement strand
CAGGAATTCCAATACTGCTCTGCCACTTCAGTATAAGATTTCAGCGCTTTGGGGTGCCCATGAGGGTTCATTCCTGTTGTGGTCCCTGGTGATGGCAGGGTGGACTTTGGCAGTAAGCCAGTTCAGCAGCAGCTTAACGCTGGATATGCGCGCAAGAGTGCTGTCGATTATGGGAGGCTTAAGTGCCGGCTTTATTCTCTTTATTCTTCTGACATCCAACCCGTTTGATCGAGATCTGCCAATCTATCCCCGCGAGGGTTCTGACCTGAATCCGCTGCTACAGGATTTTGGCCTGATTGTGCACCCGCCTTTGCTCTACTTTGGCTATGTAGGTTTCGCTGTTCCATTCGCCTTTGCCATTGCCACGCTTACCAGCGGCAAGCTGGATGCCGCCTGGGCCCGGTGGTCGAGACCCTGGACAAATCTTGCCTGGTCTTTCCTTACCATGGGTATCACGCTGGGTAGCTGGTGGGCATATTATGAATTGGGCTGGGGTGGCTGGTGGTTCTGGGATGCGGTGGAAAATGCATCTTTTATGCCCTGGTTGGTAGGTACAGCACTGATCCACTCGTTAGCTGCAACTGAAAAGCGCGGTGTATTCAAGAGTTGGACCGTGCTGCTGGCAATTTTTGCCTTCTCATTCAGTCTGCTGGGCGCTTTCCTGGTTCGTTCGGGTGTGCTGACCTCGGTGCATGCCTTTGCAGTTGACCCGGAGCGAGGTCTGTTCATCCTGGCTTTTCTTCTGCTCGTCATTGGTGGTTCACTTCTTCTGTTCGCTGTTAAAGCGACTGGAATCAAAAGCAACGCTGGATTTACATGGACTGGCCGCGAGACCATGTTGCTGGTTAACAATATCCTGCTGGGGGTTGCTGTTGGTGCGGTTTTGCTCGGTACGATCTATCCATTGATATACGAAGCCCTGACAGATGGCAAGAAGATTTCCGTTGGTCCTCCCTACTTTAACACCGTATTTGTGCCGGTAGCGATGCTGCTGTTTATGGTGATGGCGATAGGTCCGGCTTCCCGGTGGCGCAGGACACCAGTTGAAAGATTTCTGAAAAAACAGCTGCTTCCCTGGGGAGGAAGTTTTGCCGGGGCAGCACTATTGGTATTTCTCTTCGCCCCCCGATTTGAGCCGCTGGCAGTACTTGTGGTTGGCGTTGCTGCTTGGATCACCCTCGGCCTCATTATTGATTGGGTCAGCCGCGTCCGCCACAAGAGTAACAGGGTTGCTAGCCTGTTTCGGCAACCAGTTTCATACTATGGCATGTTGATAGGCCATCTGGGTATTGCTGTTTCCATGACAGGTATATGTCTAACAGTTTATTACAGTGAAGAGAAAGACATCCGCATGGCCCCCGGTGATGTTGTTGAACTGTCTGGCTATGAAGTCGAATTTGTAAGCATGAAAAAGGTTGTGGGACCAAATTATGAGGCGAACCAGGGGGAGATTAAGATTTCCCGTGACAGTCAGCATATCGTTACCCTGCATCCTCAGAAACGCTTTTACGAGACAGCGCGAAATATGATGACAGAGGCGGACATTGATCCGGGCCTGTTTCGAGATTTGTATGTTGCGCTGGGGGAGCCAATCGGTGGCGATGCCTGGGCGGTTCGTGTTCAGTTCAAGCCATTTGTTCGCTGGGTATGGTTTGGGGGGTTATTTATCGCCTTGAGCGGGATTGTCACGGTACTTGATAAAAGGTACAGGTCCCGCCGGCGGGTTGTTGATGAAGAAGCCGGGCGATTGCAGACATGAGTATCAACAAAAATCTCCTCATTCCCCTGACTGCTTTTGTCCTCCTAGTTATTGTTCTTGCTTTTGGTTTTCGGCTGGAAGATCCGCACTATCTTCCTTCTGAACTCATCAACAGGCCATTTCCGGAATTCAGCCTCCAGGATTTGCATGATCCTGATCGTACGCTTACGGTCGCTGACATAAAGGGGAAGGTGTCGCTGGTAAATGTCTGGGCGACCTGGTGTCCCAACTGCCTGGTAGAGCACCCGGAATTGATTCGAATCAGCCAGGAAGAGGGCATTGCCCTGTATGGCGTGAACTATAATGACGTGTCCTCCAAGGCAATCGCCTGGCTTGAGCGCCATGGTAATCCGTATCGGCTCAACATGGTCGACAGCAGCGGAACACTGGCGATTGACCTTGGCGTCTATGGTGCCCCTGAAACTTTCGTCCTGGACGAGCAGGGAGTAATCCAGTATCGCCATGTTGGTGCGGTAACCAGAAGGGTCTGGAAGAGCAAGATTCTTCCCGTTGTTGAACTGTTGCAGACGCAATCGGGAGACGGCTAATGGTGCGGATAGCCTTTCTATTTCTATTGGTCTTCTCAGTTGAGAGCTATGCGGCGATTGACGCATACCCTTTTCCAAATGATGAGTTGCGGCTGCGGCATATCGCACTCATTGATGAACTGCGTTGCCCCCAGTGCCTGAATACGAATCTTGCTGGTTCAGATTCCATGATTGCCAAGGATTTGCGGCGGGAGGTTCACCGCCTGTTGCTAGAGGGGAAAACGGATGATGAGATCCTGGATTATATGTACCAGCGATACGGTGACTTTATTCTCTATAAACCACGCTTACAGGGTGGGACCCTGGTGCTCTGGTTTGGACCCGTATTCCTGCTGTTGCTCGCGTTCGCCGTTCTTTTCCGGCTTCTTCGCGGAAGCAAGGCTTTAGAGACCGAATTATCTGAGGCGGATTCCCGGCGGCTGGAACAACTGGTCAAAAGAAAATGATGACCTGGTTCTGGATTTTGGCCGTTTTCCTTGGCGCAGTCGCAACGGGTTTCGTGTTGATCCCATTTTTCATGAAGCACGGTTCTGCCAGCAAAACACTCAGGAATGATGCACGAGATCTTGTTAACGTCGATTTGTATGAAGAGCGTATAGCAGATTTGAATGCACAACTGGGTGACGGCAGTATTAACCAGCAAGAGTTTGAGCAGATGCAAGCAGAATTACAGCGCAACCTGCTTGATGATACTCAAGACGAGGTTACTGCTGGTGAGGTTGAAAAAGCCTCAATTGAAACAACGCGACTAACCGTAGTTCTTGCAATATTGGTCCCGTTGCTCGCCATATTTGCCTATGCCGACTTTGGTCTTTCCTGGGGCGCGATAACGGATCTGGAAATTGCTCATGAAGTCAGGTCCGGTGATCCTGAAAATGAGGCGGCAATGAGAAGTACCCTTGACAGGCTCGCGAAACAGCTTTCCCGGCAGCCAGACAATGTCGATGGTCTTTTTATGCTCGGTCAGTCTTACCTCAGCCTGTCGGAGTATAAGAAGGCGGCAGAAATCTTTGCGGGTCTAACAGAGAATTTTAGTGGCGATGCAGGACTTGCCTCCTACTACGCAGAGTCACTTTACCTTGCTCATGAAAGGAAAATCACGCCGCCGGTGGAAGCGGCGATAGATAAGGCGCTTGCCCTGGATCCCAACGAGCTCACAATGCTTGAGATTAAGGGTATGGATGCGTTCCAGCGCGGAGACCTGACCGACTCCCTGGAGTATTTCTCGACGGCCATTAGCGTTGCCCGTGGTAGCCGGGCTGAGATGATTCAAGGTGTAATTGCCAGAATTGAAAACCAGTTGAGGCCGGGAGAGAAGCAAGAGACGGTCGGGGGAAGCTCAGAACACAAGAAAAACGTGAGATCCCTGCAGGTACTGGTGGAACTAGCAGAATCCGTTAGCGTTGGAGATGATGCTGCCCTGTTTGTTTTCGCAAAGGCAGTTGAGGGTCCGCCATCCCCACTGGCTGTGCAGAAAGTTAAGGTGAGTGCATTACCTGCCTTGATAGAGCTGGATGACTCAATGGCGATAATGTCAGGTATGGGGCTTTCGGCCTTTGATGAAGTGCAAGTTATCGCGCGGTTATCAAACTCAGGGACTGCTGAGGCAAGTCCCGAGGACTATGAAGCAAGGTCAGAAACGATTGATATTTCAGGTCAGACTTCCGTTATTAAGTTAACGATCAGTCAGAGAATCAAAGATCAGTGACGCACCAGGCAGGTAAACACGAATTTTCTTTACTAGTATCAGAATGACCTGTAACGTGCTCAGCAAATAGGTAGGCGGCAAATTCTTGCGACTGATGTTTTTTCAAGATCCTTCCCATCGCTTCCCCAGGTTGATACTACTCCTGACCCTGTTTTACCAGGCAGCTGTCCTCGCTGAAGATTTTGCTTGGCAGTTTGAGCAGCAGTTTGTGCAGCCGCTTGTAGATGAAACCCCTGGGGGTGCCCTGATTGTAGTGGACCATGGTGAAGTCGTACTGCTCCGTGTCTATGGTGTTCGCAGTGAGAAGAATCGGGAGCCCATAACAGAGTCAACGCTGTTTCGTATTGCGTCCATATCCAAGACATTTGCTTCGGCAGCGGCGTCGATCCTGGTTCAAGATAACCTCGTACAATGGCAAACACCGCTAGTTGAGAANCTGGATTACCTGAAGTTCAAACGGCAGGACTATGGTGGGGAGATTAATCTTCACCACCTGATGTCTCAATCAACAGGGCTGATGCCGCACGCCTATACCAATCTTATTGAAGACAACATGTCTTTTGATCGAATAGTCAATCGACTGGACAGGGTGGATTTTGTTTGCGAGCCTGGTGAATGTTACGGCTATCAGAATGTTGTGTTTAGTCTGGTAGGCAATCTGGTCCAGGCAAAAACAACCATGGACTACGAAACCTTTGTCATGAACAAGCTGTTCAAACCCCTGGAAATGTCTCGTGCATCGTTTGGAATGGATGCCTTCGTTAAGGATGCGGATTATGCCAAGCCGCATATCTGGACGGGAATTAGCTGGGCTCCGGTGCGTACGAAAAAGAATTACTACCGGATTGCGCCAGCGGCTGGTGTAAACGCCAGTATCAGTGATATGCGGCAATGGCTGCTGGCTCAGTTAGGTCAAAGGCCTGCGGTTTTTAGGCAAGAAATGCTGGATCGGATGCACACGGGTGCCATCAAAACCACGAGGCAACAGGCGCACTATCGTTATCGCAAAGAACTGGGGAACGTATACTACGGCCTTGGTTGGCGTGTATTTGACTATGCCGGGCAGGGTGGGTTTGTACACCACGGAGGTTATGTTCGGGGAATGCGCAGTGAAATGGTGTTCAACAGGGATCTTCAAACGGGCATGGTTTTCCTGACCAATTCAGAACCATCAGGGATGGGTGATCTGATTTTTGATTTTGTTGAATTGCATCGTGATGTGCACAACGCTGCCAGCCAGGTCATACCCTCAGTTGGCCGCTGAAACCTTTGCATGGGGAGAAGGAATAAAGCAGGCGCCGCTGGTTTCACCAGACTTCTGACGCTCAAGGATTTGTGGTAGCGCGAAAAAATTGGGGCTCACACCGTTCGGACGAAGACGGGTCTGGCTGAACGTCTGCTCCAGTTCTGTGATAATGCTTTCATCAAGGCTATTCATGATTGTTACCAGGTTGGTCCCAGATACATCAAGGCGAGGCTGGTGAGCGGCACTGGAAACGTCCATAGCAAAATCAACCAGAAAAGATACCAGCTGAAAAACCGCAGGAAAAATCTTCCGCCCACCACAAGCGCCCACGGCAAAGACATTACCGTTATCCTTGACGCCTATTACAGGGCACATATTACTTAGTGGTCTTCGACCCCCGATGACTGAATTGGCAAGTCCCGGGCGTGGATCGAACCACATCATGCCGTTGTTCATCAATATTCCGGTCTGTGGCAGCATTATTCGGGAGCCAAAGCCAGACATGATTGTCTGGGTGTGTGAGACGATGTTCCCCTCACTGTCGGACACGCAGATGTGTGTTGTATTGGTTTGATCTGTACTGGTCTGAGCGCCTTCTCCCAGGTTCTGTAGTCTATATTCGTAGGCGGATAAAAGCGCCCGGGTGTATGCCGCGTAAGCATCTCCTTCAGGTCTGGCACCCGGTTTGAAATTGGCGGTCAGCTCATCCAGAGCCTGGATAATACTTGGACCTGCAGTCAGTGACCCTGGGGCATAGACGTCGGTATCACGGTATCGGGTCGAGATCGGCTCGGCAATGGATGCTTCATATTCCCTGAGATCCCGTAGTGTGATTCTCGATCCCGCTGTATTCAGGTCCTTGACGATTAGTTCTGCCAGTTCGCCCTGGTAATAACTTTCTGCCCCGCCCGTTTGCAGCATGCGATAGGTCTTACCCAGGTGACCCAGGTGAATGGTATTGATTCCACCTTCAAGGTTCAGGACAGGAGCGAACCCCTCGGGGAAATAGGTTAGCCGGGTTTCCTCGTAGGCGGAGAGTTCGCGCATGAAACTGTTAATCTTGGATGCGCTGTACCAGTCTATTGGCAGTCCCCATTCAGCGTGCTGACAGGCCGGTTCGATGACATCTTTCCAATCCATTGTGCCGAACTTTTCCAGGGCGAGCGATACACCCTTGATATATCCCGGTACGGCGACTGAAAGTGACCCATGGATATTAGCGTCACCTTCAACCCTTGGCCAGTGAAAGGCATCGGATGATGCCATCCCCCCTGATGCAAGGGGGTAGTCTTCAGGGACGGAATTGAATGGCGCCCGCATCCCGAATTCAACAACCTTAATTGATTTCTCTTTGGCCAGGTAGATGGTCATGTAGCCACCGCCGCCAGGGCCACTCATCCAGGGCTCAACAGTTCCCAAAACCAACCCGGTAGCAATGGCGGCATCAACAGCGTTCCCGCCGGCACTGAGTATTGCAGCACCAGCATCGGAGGCCAGATGGTGCTGACTGGACACCAAACCCTTGCTGCTAAATACCGCGGGCTTGGTGACTTCCCAGTGTTCAATGACCGAATTCTGCATTTGGGTTCCAGGCTCGTCTATGCCATCCAAGCTACGTGAAGTCCCGGGACAATTCAAATTGATCACAAGAGGCTTGGGGGTAAAGCCCTGTTGTCAGTTGCACCTGCAATAAGTTACATTCGAACTCCAATTAACCCTAACAGTTTGAGAGGGAATCAGAATGAGTGTAGACGGCAGTTGGAATGTCACCATAAATTCTCCAATGGGCGCACAGGATGCGGTATTGACGCTTAATACAGATGGCGGTTCTTTATCGGGTTCCATGGCGGGAGCACAGGGCACGCAGGACTTTGAGGGTGGTACGGTTGATGGAAATAACCTCACCTGGGTAGTCGATATGACCCAGCCCATGCCCATGAAACTGGAGTTTTCCTGCGCAATTGACGGTGACAATATAAGCGGCAACATTAAACTTGGTGCATTTGGTGAGGCTCCTCTTACAGGAACCCGCGCCTGATTCCAGGGCCGCGCTTCAGGGATAAGACGAATACCCTGACATAAGAGCAAAAATCAGCGGAGAATCGCCTGGATGCTGATAAGACCATCGGCATCGCGTGGCGGTCGCGCTCGGCAAAAGATGGCAGGAGTGAATTTTAGTGAACGACTATCATAAGTGAGGTGAATATGCCTTATAAGGCCTATTCCATAAGCGCTGCAGATATTTAGCTGTGCAGCCAGGCGGCTTTTTCCTGGCCAATCTTGAGTTTTTTACGCTGAAATCATAGAATATGCGCCGTTTAACGCCACATTAAAAGCATCACGAAAACGGACCTAGAGTAAAACACTCTTTTCCTACCTTCCCCAGGTAACCGTTTTGCGATGAGACGATAAGAAAAAATTCGTTAAATCTAATTGGATCCAGGTTCAGGTATCTACCTGCGCCCTGTTTTGGAGAAATTGTGAGTAACAGAAACTTAGTAGCATTGGTTATTGCCATCAGTATGGCCGTTTGGCTGTTCTCTGGAACCTTTGCCTCGAATCAGGTAACCGCCGACGAATATACCGGTGAGCCCTCTGATTCCAAGGAAATACAGCTGGTGCGTGGCATGCAGAGTAAGGCTGCCAACCGTCAGATATTTCTGGACGTTCGTGGCCAGACCCGGGCCAATCGTACTGTTCAGGTGAGAGCTGAGGTAAGTGGGATTGTAGAACAGGTGCCTGGTGAAAAAGGCAAGAAAGTCAGGGCAGGGGACCTTCTCTGCCAGATCGCGATTGATTCTCGTAGCAGTGACCTGGCTGAAGCAGTTGCTGAGCTGAAAAGTTCTCAACTGGAATACGACGGAATACTAGATCTTAAACAGCGAGGGTTGCAGTCTGAGATTACGTTGGCGAAAGCAAAAGCCTCCCTTGAACAGAGCAGATCCCAGGCCAGGCGAGCGGAGCTTGCGCTGAGCAAAACAAGGATCATCGCACCATTCGATGGGATTGTTGAAAGCCAGCCCGTGGAGGTCGGCCACCTGCTGACAACTGGCGCTCTCTGTGTCACCTTGATAGAAATAGATCCAATTCTTGTGGTGGGACAGGTCGCAGAAAGAAATATCGGCGATATTCATTTCGGTGATAAGGTACAGGTCGAGCTGATAACCGGGGAAGAGTATGAGGCGTCAGTTTCATTTATTGGCAGATCACCTGACGCGGCGACCAGAACTTACCCCATAGAAGTCATTATCAAGAATCCTGGTGATTCAGTGCGTGCCGGCCTTACTTCTACCATGCGAGTGCCGATTGGCCTCGAAGTGGCTCACTTAATCTCACCTGCGTCCCTGCTTTTGGATGATGAGGGAGTCATGGGTGTTCGAATTGTTGATAGCGAAAATATAGTCAGATTCAAAGCGGTTAAAGTCGTTAGCGAAAGCGCGAACGGAGTCTGGGTGACTGGGCTGCCGGAGCAGGTCAACTTGATTACAGTTGGACAGGAAGATGTGTTCGAAGGGCAGCTTGTTCAGGTTGATTTCACACCCCTTATTTCGCTAGTTGGAAGTTAGAATAGCGTTTGTGATTTAGATGTCGATGATAGATTCATTTCTGGGTTCTACTATCGACCGGTCTAGAACGGTCATTTCGCTGCTGGCTGTTATCATGCTTACCGGTATTATTGCGTACAACTCGATACCCATTGAGTCGGAACCAGATGTATCGGTACCCGTTATTATCATTACCATCCCCCACGAAGGTATTTCTCCTGAAGATTCTGAGCGCCTCCTGGTTCGACCGATGGAGCTTGAGCTAAAGACCATCGAGGGTGCAGACGAGCTGCATGCCTATGCAGGTGAAGGCTCGGCCACTCTTGTAATTGAGTTTGATTCCAGTTTTGAACCCGGGCAGGCAGTTCTTGATGTGCGCGAGGCGGTTGATAAAGCCAGGGCGAAAATACCCTCATCGGCAGAAGAGCCGATTATTAACGAGATTTCCATGGCTGATTTTCCCGTTATTACGGTCAGCCTTGGTGGGGTCAATGTCCCGAATCGGGTGTTGTATAAACTGGCCCGTAAACTCAAAGATGATCTTGAAGGCATCAGTGAAGTTCTCGAAGCGAATATCCGGGGTAATCGAGAGGAAGTGCTTGAGGCGGTTATTGACCCGGCACAACTCGAAGCCTATGGCATCAGCAATGAGGAATTGCTGGCCGCCGTCGCCAGAAACAATCGCCTGATCGCTGCAGGATCCGTGGATACGGGGCGTGGCAGTTTTTCGGTCAAGATCCCGAGCGTTATCGAAAGTGCGAAGGATGTTTTGTCGATTCCGTTAAAGGCGACCTCTGAGGGTGTTGTCGCGTTGCAGGACGTTGTTACCCTGAAACGGACCTTCAAGGACCCCAAGAGCCATACCCGTGCAAACGGCAAGCCAGCAGTAGCCATTGAGGTTTCCAAGCGAGTTGGCACCAGTGTCGTTGATGTAAATGCCAGGATCCACGAGCTGGTAGAAGATGCGCGCAAAGATTTCCCCAAAAATGTTGAGGTCAGCTATATCGCTGATCAGGCACCCGATACCATCGAGCGCAATGGCACCCTGGAGGGTAATATTTCAACTGCCATGTTCCTGGTGCTCACGGTGGTGGTGGCGGTTGGCCTTCGTTCAGGGATTCTGGTCGCGATGGCTATCCCATTTTCCTTTCTGTTTTCTTTCATCGTCATCAGTAGCCTGGGTTATTCATACAACTTCATGACCATGTTCGGCATGTTGTTGGGACTTGGCATGCTGATAGATGGTGCCATCGTCGTGGTGGAGTTGGCTGAGAGAAAGATGAGCGAAGGCGAGATGCCAAGGGAAGCCTATATCTACGCTATAAAGAGAATGTTCTTGCCGGTAGTTGCCTCCGTTGCAACTACATTGGCGGCATTTCTGCCGTTAATGTTCTGGCCTGGAATAATTGGTGATTTCATGCACTTCCTGCCGGTTACGGTGTTTGCAGTGCTGGTGGGCTCACTGTTGTATGCGCTGCTGTTTGCGCCGGTTATAGGTGTGCTGATTTCCGGGCAAAAGCAGAAAATCGAAGGTAGCAATAATCAGCTCGTAGATGAGGGTCGTTTTGACGAGTTAAGGGGAGCTATCTATTACTATGCCACGGCCTTGCGGTTTACCACCAGTCATCCCTTTGTGGTGATAACGATTACCGTTTTATGCCTCTATGGAATAGTCAGGTGGTATGGGGTTGCCAGTAGTGGAACCATGTTTTTTATTGATGCGGATCCACAGTTCACAGGTATCAGCATCAGTGCAAAAGGCAACTATTCCGCCGAGGAGGTCCGCGATATCGTGACGGATGTCGAAAACCGGGTTACTGGCGAGGGGTACATAGGTAGTATCTATACTCGTAGCGGTGATAGTGGTTCGGGCTTTAGTTTTACAGGCTCAGCGGCAGACCAGATTGGCAACATGGTTATCGAGCTGAGTGACAGGCGTACTCGTGATATTGGTGGCCGGGAAGTGGAAGCAGCATACCGTGATGCCATTAAAGATGTTCCCGGTGTCCGTGCTGAAATCATCGAAATGGAACAAGGGCCACCAGTCGGGAAGGACATCCAATTACAATTGCAGGCAATAGATCTAGATATTCTGATTGCAGAAACTCACCGTATCAAAGACCACCTTGAGTCAATGGATGGGTTGATAGCCGTCGATGATACTGCACCGGTTCCCGGTATTGAGTGGGAGGTAACAGTAGATAGAGCGAAAGCGGCCATGCTTGGGGCAGGTGTAGCCAGCGTTGGTGCAGCCGTTCAGTTAATCACCAATGGGATACTGGTTGGACGGTACAGGCCGGATGACGTTGACGATGAGGTCGATATCCGGGTCCGTTATCCGGAAGAATTCCGTGGTATAACGCAGTTGGATCAGCTACGGGTTTCAACCAGGGAAGGGCAGGTTCCTATTAGCAGTTTCGTCGAACGCAAAGCCATGCCCAAGGTCAGTTCCATTTACCGTGAAAATGGACACCGCACCATGTATGTCCGAGCGAACGCGGGTCCTGGTGTCCTGGCGGATGATAAGGTCACAGAAATCAAAGAGTGGATACAAGGCGCCGGCATAGATCCATCTATCAAGGTTACCTACCGTGGGGCGAGTGAGGAACAAGAAAAGGCCAATGAATTCATTGTTTTTGCCTTTTCGCTGGCGCTGATGCTGATGGGCATTTTACTGGTTACCCAGTTCAACAGTTTTTATCAGGCGCTGCTGATTCTTTCGGCGGTTATTATGTCAACGGTCGGCGTACTACTTGGGCTAATTGTCACAGGCTACCCGTTTAGCGCCATCATGACGGGTGTTGGAATTGTTGCCCTTGCTGGCATCATCGTGAATAACAATATTGTCTTGATCGACACCTACAATTACCTGCATCGCGAAAATCCTTCCTGGTCGATGCAGCGGGTGATTGTCCAGACAGGGTGTCAGCGCCTGCGTCCTGTTTTCCTGACGACTTTCACGACAGGCTTTGGTTTGCTGCCAATGGCGTCCGGTATATCCATTGACCTGATTGGCAGAGAAGTTGAAGTTGGTGGCCCGGTTGCAACTTTCTGGGTTCAACTGGCTTCTGCAATTGTATCCGGTCTCACCTTTGCAACCTTGTTAACGCTTCTGGTGACGCCTGCAATGCTGATGGCTCCCCATGCATTTCGAACCCTGCGGGATAATTTCAGGGAGAAGCGTCAGTCGGCTGTGCTGGAAAGTAACTGACCTTTAGTGACCGATCTTACAATAAGATCCCCTCGCCACGCCCGATGATGCCGTGAGTTGACTAATCTAAATTAGCCCACAAAACCAAACCATTAGTGATGTTTGCGATAGCCGTTAGTTGAACGCCGGATTGAATGGCCTGGCACCTAACCTTCTGTGGCATTTGGCCATCCATGGCCAGGTCCCGCGACCGTCCCTGGCGCTAGCCACGTCAGGTCAGATGCCAGACCATTCAATCCTACCTACGGATATTCATCGAATTAATGCCATATCAAGGCCAGCTAGACAATCTCGTATTTTTCTTTCAACCCATATATGGGCGGCAAATCGTAATTAACCTTATAACCTCCACTCGACAATGCGATCGGTCGATAATGACCATCTGTTTCACGTGTTGGGGATGGGTGCTGAAGTGGGCCGGTAATCCTTGTAATTACTGATTGGTGCAGGTGAGAATTTTTCGGTACCGCTCTCTTTCGTTTTACATAGAGGTGTTCTGCCGCACCCTCAAGTGAGTCATGCATATAACCCCTTGGTTTCCCCCGGCCAAATTTGCTGCGATTAAACTTAAGCGCAGCGGAGAACTTGTCAGCCATCCACTTCAGGCTAATGTTCGCCAGTTCCTTGGCATGCGGGTCTTTCTTTTTTAACTTGTAGCCACTGCCCACGTCGGAGTGCATGCCTGAAAACCACACCTCTTCGATTGTCTCCGTGTTCTTTGGTGTCCTCGAGAACAGTACAGGGGAAAATTCCCTTCGCTCATCATCAATCGATAGGGCGTGATAGGCGTATCGGATACCTTTTGGCAACTTTACCCGGTGATAATAATGTTCACCAAAAGCATTCTGATCGCGGTCCATGCTCGGCAGTCCAAGTGCCCCTACCGTATCCCATACGCCGAGGCCGAAAACCGGGCATGACCGCATTTGCTGACGCTCACTGAGTTCGCGCAAGGCGGCCTGAAACGCTGGTGTCTTGTTGGATCGATAAACATCATAGGCCAGTCGCGCGTATTTTTGCTGCACCGTCAGTATTTGTCTTTTATGATGCCGTGGACCTTGAGCACCCAGCTTTTTTTTATTCTTCTCCACCAGGCCGATGAGGGAGACAAAACTGGCCAGACTTCTAACCGTATATGCGCCCCGGCTGAAGCCAAACAGGAACAGCCTGTCCCCTGGTTCATACTTTGAAACGATAAAGTCGTAACATTGCCTGATATTAACCGCGAGGCCAGCGCCAAAAGCCTTTCCAAAAACATCGCCGCTAAAGGAGCCGACACCGGGATCATAAAAGCAGGTGTTTTTAGGGGAGTCTTTTAGCGCCTTATAGAATTGGTAGACATTGGTGTTGGTTCTTTTTGTATTGCTGGTGCCATCAGAAAATACAATAACGTTTTTAGTCATTTCGATTCCTGTGCTGTGCTGTGCTGTG
>PBRP01000039.1 GCA_002726655.1 Gammaproteobacteria bacterium | reverse complement strand
GTTCCGGGAAGCCACGGTATTGTAGACACGGATGAAAAGGCCGCAGAAATTGCCGAGCAGGTTGGCTATCCAGTCTTGCTTAAGGCAGTGCACGGTGGGGGTGGCAAGGGTATTCAGCTCGTTGAGCGTCCGGAATTCATTCACCGCCTGTACCACCAGGTTACCAGGGAGGCAAAGAGCGCTTTTGGTAACGGGGACGTTTACATAGAAAAGTATGTGATCTCCCTGCGTCACATTGAAGCTCAAATTTTGCGCGATACTCACGGCAATACTCATGTTCTCGGTATACGCGACTGCAGTGTGCAGCGCGACAATCAGAAACTCATGGAAGAATCAGGTTCGACCATGCTGCCTAAGAAGCTGAGAGACAGTGTTCTACTTCATGCGGCTAAAATTGCTGATGCGGTGGACTATACCGGAGCGGGCACGGTTGAATTTATCTATGACCTGCCTAGCGATGCGATCTATTTCATGGAGATGAACACCAGGTTGCAGGTGGAACACCCGGTCACGGAGATGGTTACCGGTGTTGATATTGTTGAGCAACAGTTTCGTATTGCCGCAGGTGAATCCATTGCGGATCTGAAGTTTGCTGAAAAGGGCTACGCGCTGGAAGTGCGTGTAAATGCAGAAAAAGCTGTTTTAAATGCCGGAGGTGAGGTTTCCTTCACCCCCACGCCTGGAGAAATAACCGCATGCGAGTTGCCTGAGGAGGATCAGTTTGCGCTGATTTCCTTTGCTGGTGAGGGGAAGGTTGTATCACCTTTTTATGACAGCCTGATTGTTCAGATTATCTGCCATGGCAGCAGTCGAAAGGATGCCATTAACAAGATGTACAATTATCTTGAAAAGGTAAAGATTCATGGAATATGTACCAATATCAGTCTGATTAAGAGAATTCTGAAGGATGAGATCTTTCTTAAAGGGGACTACGACACAACCTATCTTCCAGATTTTCTAACGAGAATAGATGCAGCTGAGCTGATCGCGGAAATAGAGGAAGCTTCTGGCTCCTCTGGCGTTGACCTGGATCTTGAAATGCTGAAAATTGAAGGCAGTGATGAACTCAAGGTGCTGTCGCCTTCCACGGGAGTTTTCTACAGAACTCCATCACCATCCGAACCGGAATATGTCAACGTGGGGGACGTCATCGCGACCGATGATGTTTTGTGTCAGCTGGAAGCAATGAAGATGTTTACCCCGGTCAATCTGAACAGCTTCTCATCCAGTGTTGGGGAGGTCTACTCGTCTACTCAAAAATACCGAATTACGCGTATTAATCTGACTTCAGGACAACAGGTCAACGAAGGGGATTTGCTGTTTGTAATAAGACCTCTGGCGGGTGAAGAGGCTGCTGCATAGTTGCTGTCATTTGTGCTTCTCGTTCCTCTAACAGGTTGCTGAAAAAGTGCTTTCCTGCACTTTTTCAGGGTCGCGGGCCTCAACCCGCTCGCGTCAAATCAACTACTTACTTCGTTGATTTGCGGCCGATACATCCATGTATCGGTCTAACAGTCTGCTTTTCAGCAGCCTGCTATTAGGCAAGTTCGTATACACCTTTCCCTAAGTAGATAAAGCCGATTATCAGGATTATGTATCGGCCGATGGTTTTGAACTGATCATCGGAAATCTTTTCGACCAGCTGTTTGCCCATCCAGTTGCCAGCGAGTGCGGCAATAATGACGGCCGGAAACACCCAGACCGGAAGCTCCTGGCTGACGATTCCCATCAGAAACGAGTAATAGACGAGCTTGATGATATGCCCGAGTGTCTGGGTCACAGCTTTGGTGCCTAGAATTTCGTGACGAGTCAGGCTGCTCTTAATGTAGAAGATGTCCAGCACTGGCCCTGAGGCGCCAGCCAGCATCTGCGCCGTGGTGACAAGGAGGCCAGAAATGAAAGCCACGTGTCCTTTTTGCATATCGAGATTGATAGAGGTGGGCAGCACGAGGGAAATCAAGGGGAATGACCCGATAAGGATAAAAACGAGCCCAATGTCGGGTACGAACGCTGTTACCGAAAAAATGGCAAGTACCAGAAGTGCGCCGAGGGTGTAAGGCACAAGCACTGTCCAGCGAATATGACGGCGATACAGCCACACTCGCGAACCATTAGAGAAGGCCTGTGCAACACCATGTAAGACCATAGCGACAGGTACAGACAGGAAGAACCCAAATACGCCCATCAGGATCATTCCACCTGCCATGCTCAGCACCCCGGATACCAGGCTGGTCAGGAGTGTTGTGGCGACTAGAATGACATAGATCATGGCGAATCCACTGCTTAGGCCGGGCGATTGTCTTTGATATCAATGAATGAGAAAAGAGAATAGTTGGAATAGAATACTTGTCTTGCTGGAATAGATTAATGCTCAACTATGATTGGATTGGTAAATAAGAGAGGCTGCTGCCCGCGATGATTGAGAATCTTGAGACCCTGTTGGCCCTGTCAAGAGCCGGCACCATGATGGAAGCGAGTACCGACCTGCGCATTTCACAATCTGCTGTCAGCAAGCGAATAGCGGCATTGGAGAAATACTACGATAGAAAGCTTGTGCAGAAAAAAGGCCGCCGCGTTGAGCTGACTCGCCATGGGCGAAAGCTTGTAGATCGGGTGTCACCCATACTGTCAGAACTCCGCGACATGTTCATTGATGATGCCGCGAGTGGCAGCGGAGAACTGGTCATAGGTGTCTCTGATGCCATCCTGTCTTCCTGGGGACCTGAAGTATTTTTCAACTGCAAACTGGAAATGCCGGATGTCAATTTTGTATTTCATACCCACAGGACGCCTGTAGTACTGGATAGGATTCGTTCCGGCGAATTTATGATAGGTGTCTGTACCGGCTCTGATGATCTGGATACCGACCTTCAATCTGAAGTACTTACACAGGAGCCAATGGTTATTATCCCATCTGGCTGTACCCACATGACCTTTCCGAAGAAAGGCGAGCTGGGAGTGATAACGATTGAAGACTATTCGGGTGCCTGGCGGTCCTTTAAAGATGAGGCGCAGCGGCTTAGGATACACCGTGAGGTTTCGCTGGAATCATTCTTCAGCGTTGCGCAAATGGCGATAGCGGGGTTTGGCCATGGCATGGTACCCATTGGCGTGGCCAGAACCTTGAAAGTACCGGAAGCCTGTCTAATTAACCTGGGTGACAAGGGCTTAACTCGCCCTGTTAGATTCGTTGCCCGAAAATCAACCTACGCATTGCCAGTGGTTGCAAACTTCTATCAGTCTCTGGCGGCGAAACTCAAAAAATAGAGTCTTCCTCCTCATCATCATCCATTGAAACAAGTGAAAGACCCTGCAGGCTACCCTCCTCGTCCATTGTCGCCTCTTCTACCACTGCCGGTTTTGCTTCAGGTTTTGTTTCAGGTTTTGCTTCAGGTTTTGCCTTGGCCTTTGGTGCTGCTTTTTCCTCGCTTTCTGCTTCGGCTTCGCCCTTGGGTTTTTTCTTGTCGAGGGTGATTCGCAGACGCAGGTTATTCTTGGAGTCGGCGTTCTTCAGGGCTTCTTCGAGGGTAATCTTGCCCTGTTTGAACAGCTTGAACAGCGCCATATCGAAGGTTTGCATGCCCTGCTCGCCGGATTTCTCCATCAGCTCCTTCAGGTCGCCTACCGCGCCTTTAGCAATCAGGTCAGCAGCCCGCGGCGTGCCTAGCAAAATTTCAATTGCGGCAGCACGTTTGCCGTCAACTGTAGGAATCAGTCGTTGAGAGATAATGCCGCGCATATTAATGGACAAGTCCTGAAGCAGCTGTATGTGCCTTTCTTCCGGGAAGAAGTTGATGATTCTCGACAGTGCCTGGTTTGCATTGTTGGCGTGCAGGGTAGACAAACAAAGGTGGCCGGTTTCAGCAAAAGCAAGTGCGTGCTCCATCGTTTCCATGTGTCGAATCTCTCCGATAAGGATTACGTCTGGTGCCTGCCGCAGGGTATTTGCCAGTGCATCATGGAATGAGTGTGTATCGGTGCCTACCTCACGCTGGTTGATGATGTTTCCCTTGTGGGGATGCCTGAATTCCACCGGGTCTTCTATGGTAATGATATGGCCAGTGGACTTAACATTTCGAAAGTCGATAAGCGCTGCCATTGAGGTGGACTTTCCTGAACCGGTGCCACCCACGAACAGGATCAGTCCCAGCTTGGACATGATAAGTTTCGGCAGTACCGGTGGTAACCTCAGGTCCTTGACCTGGGGCAGGGAATCACCAAGTCGGCGGATGACCAGGGAGGTCTCATTCATCTGCTGGAAAATATTGACCCGGAATCGGCCCAGACCTTCTCGTGAAATAGCGAGATTCATTTCCTGGGTTTTCAGGAACTCAGCCGTTTGATCCTCAGTCATCAGGACCTTGGCAATGTCCAGTGTCTCACCGGGTTGCATGGGTCTTTCCGAGAGCTTGTTCAGGGTACCGTAGAATTTGGCACTGGGGGGAGCACCAGTGCTGTAGTAGAGATCAGAGCCTTCTTTGTCGAATAGAATCTTGAGGCATACTTCTAAATCAGGTTCTCCCAACATACTGGTACCAGTTCGGGGAAAAATAGAAGTGTTTAGGATAATACTGAAAGCTTGTTTTTACTACCGCCAATCGCATTGCGGCAATCGCATTGTGTCAATCACCTAGATCAATACTGCTTTGTTCATCAGAGGCCAACCCGGCTCGGTATTGCTAGCCATAGTGAAAGGTATTCCCGCCGTCATCCGTCAATGTCAGATGGTTTCTTTCCGCCGCCTCAGTGAAACCAACCTGCTTGGCCGCAATACCGTATTCGGCGGCTATATCAATGACTGCATTGACACTGGGGCCCGGCACATAGACTTCCATGCGGTGGCCCATATTAAAGACCCTGTACATCTCGTCCCAGCCGGTGCCCGATGCAGATTGAATGGCTGAGAAAACTGGGGGTGTTTCAAACAGATCATATTTAACGAAGTGGACATTTTGACCAAATTTCAAGCATTTGGTTTGCGCGCCACCGGAGCAATGAATCAGTCCTCGAATTTCCTGGGGCATTTCCCGGAGCAACTTGTATATTACGGGCGCATAGCTGCGGGTGGGGCTGAGCAGGGCTTCTCCGACGCTAAAACTGGAGCCAGGAATGTCATCATTGAGTTTGTAGGGTCCACAGTAGATTAGGTCGTTATCTATGTTGCTGTCGTAGGTCTCAGGGTATTTTGCTGCATAGTAGTCGGACAAAAGGTCGTGCCGGGCGCTGGTCAGGCCGTTACTGCCTATGCCACTGTTTTCCTTTGTTTCGTAGTTTGCCTGCCCCGTCGATGCAAGTCCCACTATCGCGAGATCTGGAGCGATTTCGTTGCGTATTACATCCTTCTTTTTCATGATGGTGACAGCGCAGGAGTCGACCACAATGGACCCCGTCAGATCGCCAACATCTGCCGTTTCCCCACCACCAGAATGAATATTGACCCCCTGGTCTCGGAGCTGGGCCATGAAGGTTTCACTGCCTTCAATGAGTGCTGCTATTACTTCTCCCGGGCAGTTAAGGGCATTCCTGTTGATGGTGTTGGAAATAAGGATGCGTCCGTTTACACCGACACAAAGTAAATCGTCCAGGTTCATGACAATACTGTCCTGGGCGATGCCATGAAAAACGACAGGGTCACCTGATTCTTTATATTGCAGGTAGGCAATGATCGATTTGGTGCCACTGCCATCGGCGTGGATGATATTGCATTTTTCCGGATCCCCCCCCAGGTAATCTTCTGTGATCTTGCAAAATGCACCGGGTATGGCCCCTGCATCCATGCCGTCCACCACCTTGTGAACCTCGGACTTGTCAGTACTCACACCACGTCCCTGGTAGCGTCCACCGTCATGGGCGCTAACGACATATCCAGATCTATCCATTGCCCTGACCAGGCCGCGGAATTCCAGTTGTCGCAGGGCCTTGGCGACGGTGTTGGTAGCGATCCTGTTCTCGCTGGCAAGCTTGCGAATACTGGGCAGCTTTTGTCCAGCCGCTAAATCACCTGTGTTGATCGAGAAATGAATCGCATCAATGATTTGCTGGAATACGGGTATTGAAGAAGTGGTGTCGATATTGAGTTTCACGCCGCACCTCATGGCTGTATTACGATAATGATACAGATATCTGTCGAGCCTTAACAGCACTTGCCTTGAATACTGATGAATTCATCGAATGCTAGTGAATCGGGCGTTTGGCAGGTGAATCACCTATAATGCGCGCTCTCAAATTGGACCAAAGGCACATGGTACAGATTGTCGACTATGACGCGGGAAATGTGAGGAGCGTCCAGCGCGCTTGTAAGTATGTTGGTATTGATGCGCAAATCACAGCCGATCCCGAAATACTGCTCAAATCCGACAAGGTCATATTCCCCGGAGTTGGTTCTGCCGTGAGTGCTGTTGATACGCTGCAGGCGCGCGGGCTGGATGAAGCACTCAAAGAGTTTTATCAGAGCGGCAAACCCCTGCTGGGCATTTGCCTGGGGCTGCAGATTACCCTCGAATATACGGAGGAGGGAAGCAGGGACTGTTTGGGTCTTTTGGAAGGTGCATGTGAGAGGTTCAATTTTACTGACGGATCAATCAAGGTGCCCCATATTGGCTGGAATGAGGTTGAAGTCGTGCAGTCTCATCCCATGTTAAAGAATATCAGATCCGGTGATGAGTTCTATTTTGTGCACAGCTACTTTGCAAAACCGAGTGAGTCTGGCTGGATCCATGGGGTGACAGAATACGGTGACAAGCAATTCGCCAGTATTCTCGCCAGGAACAACCTGTTTGCTACCCAGTTCCATCTGGAGAAAAGTGGTGAACTGGGTCTGAAGCTGCTGGCTGAATTTGCTGACTGGCAGGGTGGCTCATGTTAAGCAAACGCATCATTGCATGCCTTGATGTGCGCGACGGCAAGCTTGCCAAAAGTGTACGCTTCGTCGATACAAAAGATATTGGTGACCCCGTAAGCAAGGCAAAGGAATACTATGAAGATGGTCTGGATGAGCTGGTGTTTTACGACATCACCGCCTCCAGTGAAGAGCGAAATACCATGCTCGATGTGGTTAGCAATGTTGCTGAGCAGGTCTATATCCCTTTGTCTGTCGGCGGTGGAATTCGGACGGTTGATGATGCGAACCGCTTGCTGTGGGCAGGCGCTGAAAAGATTAACGTGAATTCTGCAGCCGTTAAAAGGCCAGCGCTCATCGCTGAATGTGCGCATTCGATAGGCACCCAGAATACGGTGCTTTCAATGGATATCCTGAAAGTGGAAATGGGCCGGGAGTTTCCCAGTGGCTATGAAATTGTCATCAATGGTGGACGTACCCCAATGGGGATTGATGCACTGGTGTGGGCGCTCAAAGGAGAAGAGCTGGGTGCCGGTGAACTGGTCGTTAATTCCATTGATGCTGACGGTACGCGGGAAGGGTATGAAATTAACCTGACCAGGATGATTGCCGAGGCAGTCTCGATCCCAGTGATCGCTTCCGGCGGTGCCGGGAAACCCGAGCACTTGTATGAGGTATTGACGGAAGGCAAGGCAGACGCTGCGCTGGTCGCTTCCATGGTACATTTTGGTGAATACACCGTGAGTGGGCTCAAGAAGTGGCTCCATGACAAGGGCTTGAAGGTAAGACTAAGGTATTAGTTCGTATTTTGTGGAAACACAAAATACGAACTAGTCAGCTGTTGCAGCGAAGCGAAACTGATTTTTTTGGACAAATTCCATGATAGAAACACGACTGGAAGACCTGGAAACAAAACTGGCATTCCAGGAAGACCTGATTCAGAAGCTTGACGATGCATTGGCAAGTCAGCAACAGCAGCTACTGGAAATGCAGCACAAGATGGGGTTGCTGATTGAACAGGTAAGAATGGTAGAGAAGACCATACCAGAAGCACCGGAACCACCACCGCCACATTACTAGGCAATTCAGAAGGGGCTCGTGAGAACAGGCGCCCAGAGGACAGATATGAAAGCAGTCGTAGTTGATGAAGACAACGGCCTTCACTGGCAGGATTTTGAAACAGCTGTAGCGAATCCTGATGAGGTGCTAATCAAGGTGCATGCAACTGCCATTAACAGGGCGGACCTGATGCAGAGGCAGGGGTTTTACCCGCCGCCACCAGGAGCGAGCCAGATTATGGGGCTTGAGTGTGCCGGTGAAATAGTGGCTATCGGAGGAAATTGCAGCAGATTCGCTGTGGGCGACAGAGTATGCGCATTGCTCGCTGGCGGCGGCTACGCACAATATGCAACCGCGCATGAGGGCAGTGTTCTGCCCATTCCCGGTGGTCTGTCATTTGCTGAGGCTGCCAGTCTGCCCGAAGTGTTTGCCACAGCCTGGCTAAATCTGTTTATAGAAGCTGGGTTGCAGCCAGGAGAGAAGGTGATCCTCCATGCAGGCGCGAGTGGAGTAGGCACAGCAGCCATTCAACTCTGCAAGAGTTTTGGCTCACCCTCTTTTATTACCGCTGGAAGCGACGACAAAATAGACAGTTGTATCCAGCTGGGTGCTGAAGCCGGTTTTAATCGGCATCAGAGCTCATTCCTCGACAAAGCCAAAGAGTTTGGCGGGGAAAGTGGCATCGATGTCATTCTCGACCCGGTCGGTGGAGCCTACCTTAAAGATAATTTGAAGCTGCTTGGTCTGAATGGGCGGCTGGTAATGATCGGCCTGATGGGTGGAAGCAGGGAAGAAATAGACCTTGCGGCACTGATGATGAAGCGTATTCGGGTAATCGGGTCCACGCTCCGAACCAGGCCGGTAGAAGAAAAGGCAAAGGTGATGAGTCAGCTTTATGAGAGAGTCTGGCCAAAGATAGAAGCGGGAGAAATCAGCGCAACAATCGATGCCACCTTCCCCATAGAGAAGGCGGATGAGGCACATGAACTGGTTACCAGCGATGCCACGTTAGGCAAGGTGGTTATGTCAGTTATCTAACAACCCGGCGAGCGGGTATATCTACTTCCGGGGGATGCTGTGAGGATGCTAGACCTCTGCAACATCCTCCGCCTGAAAGCCTTTGTCAGTTTCAGAAATATCGAACTCAACTCGTGCACCCTGTTTCAGCGTACGGTAGCCTTCACCTCGAATCGAGCGAAAATGGACAAACACATCCTCACCCTCTTCCCTTTCGATAAATCCGAACCCCTTGGCGTCGTTGAACCATTTTACGGTTCCTGACTGTCTCTCAGACATGGCCAATACCTCTTTATTATTGTGCAGCCCTGCTCACCGGTATTTAGCTGGCATTCGGCTCACTACTTGAGTAAAACGCCAGCCACCAGCTATTAGCGCCGGCAGCATGGCTCGCATTAAGGCACAATCTTGAAATAGTGTGCAAGGCCTTTTTTTTGCCTTTTTAGAGGCTCTCTATGGTAGCTTTTTGATGTTGTAGCTTTGCAATGGCTGAAGATATATCTGCCAGCTTGTCCCGCTCCTTCTGCACTACTTCGGCTGGTGCCTTTTTGACAAAGTCAGGATTATTTATTTTCCCGTCTGCACGTTTTTGTTCTTTCGTTAATCGCTCGATTTCTTTTTGCAGACGAACTATTTCTGTTGCCTTGTCGATTAAACCACTCATTGGAACCAGTATCTGCATTTCACCGACAAGGTGAGTCGCGGCTACAGGCAGAGTGGCATCGTTGGCGAGCATCGTAAGTTCTTCCGGTTTGATCAGGAAGTCGAGTAACGAGCGGTAACTTTCGAGGAGTCGCTTTTCCCTGTCATCAGCATTGTAGAAAAGCACAGGGATCGGTTTCGACAATGAGATATCCATTTCACCGCGAATATTCCGAATACCGGTGACCACTTCCTTAATCCAGCTCATGTCAGCAATTGCTTCCTCATCAACAAGTGAGTCGTCAGCTTCAGGGTATGGCTGCAACATGACAGTATCAGCTGAACCACGAATGTCCTCCGGGATATGCTGCCAGATCTCCTCTGTCGTAAAGGGAAGAAACGGATGGGCGAGACGCAGGGTGCCCTCAAGGACGGTCAGCAGCGTGTGCTTTGTTCCTCTTTTTTCTTCTGCCGTTGCCTGCTCTGAATTTAAGATGGGTTTACTCAACTCCAGGTACCAGTCACAAAACTCAGCCCATATGAATTCGTAGAGTGCTTTCGCTGCGAGGTCGAAGCGGTAGGTTTCCATGGCAAGGTTTACGGCGGCTACCGTTTTTTGGAATTCTGCCAAAATCCAACGATCGGCGACCGTCAGTTTTCGTGCGGATTCGCTATCGAGTGATTCAGTATTTATAAAGACGAAGTTCGCGGCATTCCATAATTTGTTGCAAAAGTTGCGGTAACCTTCCACTCGCTTCATGTCAAAACGGATGGACCGGGCGCTCGATGCAATTGAGTAGAAGGTGAAGCGTAATGGGTCGGTGCCGTAGGCCATTATCCCATCGGGAAATTCTCTCCTGGTATCCTTTTCAATCCGGGACGCCATACGCGGCTGCATCAGGTTGTCGGTCCGTTTGTCCACAAGGTCATCGACAGAGATGCCATCGATGATATCCATTGGGTCAAGGCCATTACCTTTCGACTTGGACATTTTTTGGCCATTTGCATCCGTAATCAGTCCATGGATATATACTTTCCTGAAGGGTACTTCTCCCACGAATTTCAGCGTCATCATTATCATCTTGGATACCCAGATGCTGATAATGTCGTGACCGGTAACCATTATGTCGGTCGAGTGAAAGGTTTTCAGTTCGTAGGTTTTATCAGGCCAGCCGAGGGTAGAGAAGGTCCAGAGTGCGGAGGAAAACCAGGTATCCAAAACATCATCATCCTGGGTAAGTGCTAAGCCAGCAGGCAGGTTGTGCTTTTCACGTGCTTCCTCTTCATTCCTGGCGACGTAAACGTTTCCTTCATCATCGTACCAGGCGGGTATCCGGTGTCCCCACCACTGCTGTCGACTGACACACCAGTCCTGGATGTCGCGCATCCAGGCGAAATAGATGTTCTCCGCCTGTTTTGGGATGAAAACGATGTCACCATCTTCAACCGCCTTGATTGCTGGTTCTGCCAGGGGTTTGATGTTGACGAACCACTGGTCACTGAGGAACGGCTCAATAATTGTGCCGGACCTTTCTCCCCGGGGCACTGCCATCATGTGATCTTCAATCTTGTCAACCAGCCCCAGTGCTTCAAGATCAGCAACGACTTCCCGTCGCGCATCAAAGCGGTCCATGCCCTGATATTTTTCAGGCACATTTTCAGCCAGTGTCGCATCCTCATTGAGAATATTGATCAAGGCCAGGTCGTGACGGTTGCCGACCTCGTAGTCATTGAAGTCATGGGCAGGAGTAATTTTCACGCAACCGGTTCCGAACTCCCTGTCGACATAATGATCGGCAATAATGGGGATGGTTCTATCGGTCAGGGGCAGGGCAACTTCCTTGCCCACGAGTTTCGCATAGCGTTCATCATCAGGGTGTACAGCTACTGCGGAGTCACCAAGCATAGTTTCCGGGCGTGTCGTCGCAACGACCAGGTATTCACCACTCATGTCCGCCAGGGGGTATCGGAAATGCCAGAGGTTGCCCTTCTCTTCGGTCGACTCCACCTCCAGGTCAGAGATCGAGGTTTTCAGCAAAGGGTCCCAATTGACCAGTCGTTTTCCCCGATAGATCAATCCTTCCTCGTGAAGGCGCACGAATACTTCCAGAACCGCTCGCGTTAATCCTTCATCAAGGGTGAAACGCTCTGTTTCCCAGTTCAGCGAAGCGCCCAGCCGACGTAGCTGGCTGGAAATGGTGCCGCCTGATTCTTCCTTCCAGGCCCAGGCACGTTCCATGAACTTGTCTCGCCCCAGATCAGTAGGTTTGATGCCTTCTGCTGCGAGTTGCTCACTAATGATAAGTTGCGTCGCAATACCTGCATGATCGGTTCCCATCTGCCAGAGGGTTTGATCGCCCTTCATGCGACGAAGGCGGATCAGGGAGTCAACCAGGCTGTGCTGGAAAGCATGACCCATGTGCAGCGTGCCAGTGACATTTGGAGGCGGGATGGCGATGGAAAAAGGTGTGCCGTTGCCGGATGGAGCAAAGTGGCCTGCTTCTTCCCATTTCCTGTACCAGGCCTGTTCGAATTCCTGTGGTTGATACTTCTTCATTTATCTGATGATGGCGCGACAAAAGAGCGCGATTATACACCGCCGAGTGGGTTTGTCTCCGCGTTAAACGCTCTGATCATCTTCGTCTTTCGGGTCTTCTTCTGCCGGCTGAGCCAGCTCTTCGAGAATTGAACCCAGTTGGTCTGTCAGCTCTTCGCGAAGGCGGCGGCCTATCTCCTCGGTATATTCTTCCACCAGTTCATCGATAAACTTTGAAGAGTCAGCGCGAAACTCATTCAGTTGAGGCGACAGCTCTTCAAAGAGGTCCCGTGTGTCCGGATCATAATCTGGTCCGTGATCCGTTAAGGGTCGCTTCAGGCTCCTTTTTGTGGGCTTTGGTGGGGGCTTCAGTGGCAGATCCGAATTGAAGACCATCTCATTCAGAAGGGGAACCTGGGAAATTTTCTTCTGAAGGGGGCCCTGGGACTCTTTTTTATCATCAGACATTTTGCGGCTTCGCTGGTTGCTTTATTTCGTGGTATTGCAAACTGTACCCCCGATCCTTATAAAAACGGTAGTTTTGCCTTGCAGAATGACGGTTCTCATCTCCGAGTGGAACAATTTCAGCGACGCGGTCAAAACGGCTGAAGAAATCAGGGACTTCCCTTGAGAGATTAATAAGCACTTCCTGGTGTTCATCAGGTTCAACGTTGTGCCCGATTTTTATCGGGGCTTCTTCTGCGGCATTTTCCAGTGCGTGCGGTATGAATCGATCACCTCGAAAAGACCAGAGCAGATCGTCGAGCTCTATGGATTGCCTCTCGGACATGGTGTGTATATAGACTTTGAGCCCTTTCCGATAAACCTTCTCAATAAGACGGCAGGCAAAAAGCAGCGGCGCTTCATCGCTGTCAATCTGGTAAAAGTCTATTCTGGTCATTAATTTTCGTTTGCACGATCGTTAAGGTATTGAGTCAGCAGGGTAACCGGGCGACCGGTTGCACCCTTGTTCAGCCCGGCCCACTTGTAAGCAGTGCCGGCTATATCAAGATGTGCCCAGCGATATTTCTTGGTGTATCTGGCCAGGAAACAGGCAGCGGTGATGCTGCCGGCATCCCTGCCTCCCACATTCTGCATGTCTGCAAACGCACTCTTAATCTGCGTCTGGTATTCCTCCCAGATCGGCAGTCTCCAGACCCGGTCCAGTGTATTGTTACCGGCGTTAATCAAGTTGTTAGCCACTTCGTCTGCGTTGGAAAAGAGGCCCGTAGCATGCGTGCCAAGTGCGATTAAGCAAGCGCCGGTTAGGGTGGCGATATCGATAACCGTCACCGGGTTGAATTTTTCAACGTAGGTGAGCGCATCACACAGCAGCAGTCGACCTTCTGCATCCGTGTTGAGGATTTCCACCGTCTGGCCGGACATGGTCTTGACTATGTCGCCGGGACGGGAAGCTTTCCCGGAAGGCATATTTTCAGCGGCAGCAATCACTCCAACCACATTCATGGGTAGCTGCTGTTCGGCTATGGCTTTCATGGTTCCCAGTACGCTTGCCGCACCACACATGTCGTATATCATCTCGTACATCGTGCCACCCGGCTTCAGGCTGATGCCTCCACTGTCGAAGGTGACGCCCTTGCCAACAATGACATGGGGTTTGGCTCTTGGTTTCGCACCCTTGTGCTGCATGATGATCAGTTTGGCGGGTTCATCACTGCCGAGGCTTACAGAAAGAAAAGCCCCCATACCGAGTTTTTCCATATCCTTTTCTTCAAGGATGGTTGTTGTGATCGAGTCGTAGTCCTTTCCAAGCTGGATTGCTGCTGTTGCAAGGTACGCAGGCGTACAGATATTGGCCGGCGTATTGGCAACATCCTTTGCAGCAGCAATGCCGATCGTTAATGCTTTTGCCTGGGTGATCGCAGCCGAAACTTCATCCTGGTCTGCTTTGTCAGCTAACTGGAAGTCAATAGACTCGATGGCAGGCGTTGATTCCGGTGGTTTACCTTTCATATCCGTAAAGCTATACAGACCCGCCTCGAATCGTTCGACCATACAGGTCGTCTTCCAGGCGAGATCCTTTTCACCCACTTCGGCTTCCAGCAGGCAGCACAGGGTATTTTTTGCTGAAATTTTCTTTATCTGGGAAATAGCGGCCATGGTAACTGATGCGAACCGATGGTCGTCGGCGGTGTCTATATTGCCCAGCCCTACCAGCAAAACTCTTGGTGAATTAACATTGGGAACGTCATGGAGCAGCAGGGTCTGGTTTGCCTTGCCCTGGATATCGCCACGTCTCAGGACTTTTCGGATATGCCCTTTGCTGGCCTTGTCCAGTAGTTTCGCGGTAGGCGAAAGCTGATTGTCCTCGTAAATGCCTACAACGATACATTGGGTCCTGGTTTTGCTTGGGATGCCTGCTTTGGTGCCATATTCCATGCGAACTCCTATAATCTTATGGGTGTGTTAGCCTGCATCAGTTGCGGGCTAGCTGAGTCTAAAAAAACATGTCACAGTGAAATCAAGTTAAACAAATTGGTTGAACCAGGTAAATCATAAAATGAAATATGCAGGCTAGAATAGTTTGATCCTGTTTAGATATTTTGCCCGTGAAGTATTTGTCTCGATGTTGGCGGTGACTTGTATTGTGCTGGTGATCTCCATGGGGTGGCGATTCAGTGGCTACCTGACTGATGCCGCCAACGGGTTGCTCAGCAAGAATGTCCTCTTCCTGTTGATGGCGTACCGGCTTCCCGGGTTTCTTGAACTGATCGTGCCCATTAGCTTCTATCTCTCTGTCATGCTTGCCTATGGCCGGTTTCACGCTGACAGTGAGATGGTCGTGCTGGAATCCTGCGGCATGGGCCCCGCTCGTCTGATTGGAGTCACCCTGATCCTGAGTTTCATTGTCGCCTTATTAACTGCTGTGGTGACCTTGTGGTTGAAACCTATGGGCGAAAGGGAGGTGGAACTGCTCCTTACGGGGCAAAGAAATCTGACGGAATTCGACACATTGGCGCCGGGTAGATTCCAGACGCTGCGCTCGGGCAAGCGTGTTACCTATACTGAGGACTTCACTGCTGAGGGCGAACTGTCTAGAGTATTTATTAATGAATACAAAGAGACAAACTTCTTTGGCCCGAAAAATGTGAATACAGTGGTATCTGAAACAGGAAGAACCCAGGTAGATGCCACTGGCAGGCGTTTCCTCGTGCTGAACGATGGTTATCGATACAGCGGCCAGCCAGGCCAGAAAAATTACCAGATCATCGAGTATGAGGAATATGGGCAACTGATTGCGAAGGAAGTTGCGAAAAAGCGTGAGCGGCGTCGGCGGGCAAAAAAACTGGATGAGCTGATGGGCAGCAAAGATATAAGGGACATAGCCGAATTACAGTGGCGTATATCGGTCATTCTTATGATCCCGGTGATAGCCCTGATGGCAATACCCCTTAGCAGGGTGAATCCGAGGCAGGGGCGATTTACTCGCCTGGTGCCCGGTATGATTATCTGTTTCCTCTATATCATCAGCCTCAGTAGTGCGCGATCTAGCCTTGCTACCAAAAACATGCCCATAGAGGCAGGCATGTGGTGGGTGCATGGCATTTTCATCTTTATCACCTATACCATCTTTCGAATGGACTGGCTCGGCTCAGTGTTTACCCGCTTCCTTGACAGATTTCGTTCCGTACCATGAAACAGCTTGATCTATACCTGGCGAGGACCGTGGGGCTGACCATGTCACTCGCTGTCTTTGGTATTGTCNGNATNCTGGCTATTTTCACTTTTATTGAGCAGATGGAGGATGTCACCAACAACTATAAGCTGGTTAACGTGGGCCAGTTCGTACTGTACAGTCTGCCCCGGATGTTCCATGGGGCGATCCCCTTCTCGGCCTTGATTGGTTGTATTGCGGGGCTGGGTTTACTGGCCAACAGCAGCGAGCTGATCGTTATGCGCTCGGCAGGTGTGTCAACCTGGTCTATCTCCTGGGGAGCTATCAAACCAGCACTGGTTCTGGTTGGGCTGGGTCTTTTTGTAGGCGAATACATTCTGCCGGACTTTGAACGGATTGCCAGGAATGACCGTACGCGGGCAATGTCTGATGAGAATGAGATAACCCCAGAATTCGGTTTTTGGTACCGGGAAGGGAGCATTTACATGCACTTTGACGAGGTTGGTCAGAGTGGCTTGTTGGAGGGTGTAAGCCATTTCTACTTTCGCGAGGGGGACGATCGGGAACTCGTCAAAACCATGTTTGCCGAGCGTGCAGTATTCCATGACATGGACAGTGAGGATGACTACTGGTTACTTGAAAAGGTCATAGTCACAGAGATCAATGGCGACAACAGTGTGAGTGAGAAAGTCACCAGCCTGCAATGGCATACGAACCTGACGCCGGAAATACTGAGCACTGAGATACTGGTCCAGCCTGATAGGATGTCTATCAGAGAGCTAAGCAACAAGATTGATTACCTTAGAAGCGAAGGTCTTAACAGCAGCAAGTTTGAGCTTGGCTTTTGGAGCAAGGTGCTGCAACCGTTTGCCACGGTTGGGCTTGTGTTTGTGGCCATATCATTTGTCTTTGGGCCATTACGTGAGGCGACCACGGGAATGCGAGTTGTTACAGGGCTGATCATTGGCATAATCTTCAAGTTCGTGCAGGACCTCTTGTCGCCAGCCAGCCTGGTATTTGGGTTTCCGCCCGCTGTTGCTTCCCTGATTCCGATTGTTATCTGTTTTGTGGTCGGGTACATGCTGATGAGGCGAGCAAGCTGACCGCCGGCTGGTGACCGGGTCGGCAAGTTACCTGCTGCTCAAAAAGACACAGTTTTAAAAAAACCAATCTGAATATTGTTACAATCAGATATTGACCAGGGACAGGTAAAAGTTGGTATTGATGCGATTTTTTAGTGAATGGCGGTTGTCAATGTTGCGCCTGTTATTGCTGGGTGTGGGCTTCGGTTCTGTAAACAGTCAGGCTGCCTCTCCCACTCCGGACTTTTCAGGGTTTCAGCAGTGGCTGGTTGAAACAGGTAAGGAGGCGGAAAAAAGAGGAATCAGCAGACATACCATTGATCTTGCCTTCAGTGGACTGGAACCGGACCCACGGGTCATCACCTTTGATAGAAGACAACCTGAATTTGTACAGACCTTTGAGNAATACCTCACTGCCCGGGTTACCGAAAATCGGATTAGTACGGCAAAGCAATATTTCAGGCAGGAGCAGAAACTGCTGCTGGATGTGGCGGACGAGTACAACGTTGACCCACCGTACCTGATTGCCTTCTGGGGGCTTGAAAGCAGCTTTGGTCGCTACCAGGGTAAGTACTCGATCATACGGTCCCTGGCAACCCTGGGGTTTGACCCCCGTCGATCGAAGTTCTTCACCGGTGAATTATTCAATGCCCTCCAGATACTTGAGGAAGGTCACGTTACGCCTGAGAAGTTTGTCGGTGGCTGGGCGGGCGCCATGGGTCAAAACCAGTTCATCCCATCGAGTTTTTTAAGCTACGCAGCTGATTTTGATGGCGATGGCAAGAAGAACATCTGGTCCAGTCGTGCCGATGTCTGGGCATCCATCGCCAACTATCTGAGTAAGAATGGTTGGCGGAAAGGTGCCGGCTGGGGTACTCGGGTTGAGTTGCCGGCAGACCTCGATCTTGAATCTTTGCCGCGCCCCGAAGCTGATAAGAGCTGCCGGGCATTACGCCATCACACCGCCAAACTATCGCTGGCCGAATGGCAGAGCCGCGGTATTCGAGCTGCTAAGTCCCTCAGTGATGCGCAACCCTATGCGCTGGTAATACCAGACGCCGAGGTGAAAACCAGCTACCTGGTGGGCGGCAATTTCCGCACCATCCTCCATTACAACTGTGCTAACAAGTACGCCGTNTCAGTGGGGCTGCTTGCGGATCAGATTTAGGGTTAGGGAGAACGTCTGCCTGGTCGATTGCTACTAAAAGGTCCTACACTGTAGGTGTAGATTGATTTTGGCTCAACTGTGTTCGCAGAAAGTTTNCCCAGACCCCTGTCCTCCGCGGCTTGTGGCCCTCCGGGCTCCCCTCAATCGGTCAGGAGCCCATGCTGGTCTCCTTCCACTCAATCGGCACGGCGCCTGAAAGCTTCGAACAGGGATCCGGATAAACTTTCTGCTCGTTCCCTGTACATCGTGAATAACTCGAAGATACCTTTGCGCAGCTTTCAGGCTTAGTGCCGAACGCGTGGAGGGAGGGGGCACCATCGGACTCGTAAGAGGCTCTCGGCCAAGCGAGGATAGCCCGGAGGGCCACAAGTCGCGGAGCGAAGGAATCCCTGGTCAGAATCTGCGAAACAGTGAGTTAAGACTTTGAGTAGTGATCCGCCCGAGGATAAAGCTAACCGATTCTCATACCACAGCCGTTAAAGCGAAGCACCGAATGACGATGGAAACCCGAAGGGGTTCCTGAGGAAGTGAGGGGAGTCTGGAGGACTGCGAGCCAGCGGAGGGAGGAGAATCGGTTAGCTTTATCCGAACCAACCCTGTCCAACCTAAACAGCCATCATAAAACTGGCCTCACATTCAGCGACAACCTGACCGTTATCATCCCGGGTCATGGTGCCCTGCATAACCGTCAGTCGCCCGCGCTGTTTGATACATTTGCCCTCGAGTCTGACCCGCGTACCGATGGGCAGGGCGTCCTTGTAGCGGATGTCACATTTGGCGGTATAGGCGCGCAGTCCCTTGAGGAACAACCAGTTTGCCATGACATCATCAAGTGCGCTGAATACGATTCCGCCATGAGTCACCTTGTCGTAACCACAGTGGTTCTTTTCCGGAGTAAACTCACTCAGACAGACATCGTTCTCCAGCCTGAATTCCAGGTGCAGCCCAATGGCGTTGTTAGGGCCGCAAACAAAACAACTGTTGGCATCAGAGCGCAGCGTATTCATGTCAGACTCGTCCACTTGTTAATAGAAACCTGATTCCGGATCAACTTTTTCAACATCGCTGCCTTGCCTTGCCGCCTTCAGTTCCTGGCGAGCCATGCGTGCCATAAACCCACTATCACCCCCCAGGGTTACCATATGAAATCCCTGGTCCAGGTATCGTTTGGTATAGGCAACAGAACCCGTTTGAATACCAGCCGCGATATTGTGTTTCCTGCTGCATTCAAAGATCTTGTTAACGGCTTCGACATGTATTGGTTCATCGTTGTCGCCACTGGGAGGAAGCCCCAGCGCGAAGGCAAGATCGGCTGGGCCTATGTAGACCGCATCCACGCCTGGAGTCGACATGATTTCATCCAGGTTTTCCAGTGCTTCTGCCGTTTCGATCATGACAATACAGGCGATTTCATCATTAGCCTCCTGCGCATAGTTCCGCCCTGCAGACATTGCTGCCCTTACAGGGCCGAATGAACGCATACCCTTTGGTGGGTAGCGACAAGCCGCAACTGCTCTTGCTGCTTCTTCGGCATTGTTAACGAGTGGGACGACAACCCCGTATGCGCCGGCATCCAGAACCTTCATTATTTCGTAGGGTTCATTCCAGGGAACCCTGACAAAAGGGATCGTGTCTGTCGTTGAGATTGCAGGCAGCATGCATTTGATATCTGTGTAATCAAGCAGTCCATGCTGCATGTCCAGGCATAGCCAGTCGAAACCGGCGTGAGCCATTGACTCGGCAACGAAAGGTGAGTCAATAAACATCCATGCACCAATCGTTTGTTTGTTGGCTCGCCAGGCTCGTAGAACATGGTTCGGTTGCATTTTTTGTTTCCTTTTACGTGGAGCCTGTTGGAATGTCGCTAGCTCTCGGCGAGTGCCTTGCCGATAACCTGCCTCGTTTGTTCGCCGATCGCGTCGATGTCCTCAAGGTCCAGACCCTTGGTTGGGATCGGCTCGTGAAGTTTCAGTTTGACACGGCCTGGCGCCCAATCCAGCGTGTCAGATGGCAACACCTTGTTGGTGTCATGAATGCTGATTGGCAATATCGGTAATCCGAGTTCCTGCGCCAGTCTGAAAGCACCTTTTCTGAATTGTTTAACTTCACCTTTTCTCGACCTGGTGCCCTCGGCAAAGAAGACCACTGACACACCATTTTTTATCTTCCCTCTTGCCTTGTTGATGGATTCGACCGCGGCTTTCGTATCGGAACGATCTACGATGATATGACCCATCCTTTCGCAGGCGAGGCCAAAAATGGGTATTGATCGAAGCTCTTTTTTCATTACCCATCTGATATTCAGCCCGGTGAAACCATACACGACAAAAATGTCGAGCAGACTCTGGTGGTTGGCGACAATGATGTATGACTGGTCAGGGGCAACTTGATGCCTTCCCTCAACGTCAATGCTCATAAGCAAGAATAGTGCATTGAGCCTGGCCCAGAAGACACTGATGCTCGCGCACAGGTTCTGCAGGCCGAAAGATGATATGAGGATAATCAGCGTACAAACCAGAAGGGTCGAAATCACAGACACCGGAGCGACAATCAGCCACTTATAGCACTGCAATGGTAGCCAGGGTAGGTTGAAGGGGGTGGCAAGGTAGCTCTTAATGGTGAGCACCATCAGGTTGCGCATCAGTAATTGCGTTGCGCAATGTTTCCCGGGAGTAATCGGTGAGGTCCAGGGGCGACATTGTGAGCGGTGTGACGGTGATGATGCTCATCAGCTAATAGTACCTCAGTGGGACATTTGCTGGCTAATGCTAAGGGACATTCCTGAAGGACATTCATAAAGGGTCATTCATAAAGGGCTGGGGGAGCTTGTATTTGGTTCATTACTGGAGATAATAGGTAATACATTACGTAATATATGACGTAAATGGATATTTTGAAAAATGCGGGCGCACTGGCCCTCGGCAGCAGGTTAAGGCGACTGTCCGATCAGCTGATGCAGGATGGAATCCTTGTGTACAGGGACAGCGGTCAAGACTTTGAGCCCCGCTGGTTCACCGTCTGCCTCTACCTGAAGGAATCGGGTCCCAGTGCCGTTATGGATATAGCGCGAGGTCTCGGTGTTACTCACCCGTCGGTAAACTATGTGGCGAAGGAATTAATGAAAGTAAACCTGATCGCTGCGTACAAGGACGCTAATGACAGACGAAAACGTGTGTTGGCGCTCACGGGTGCTGGAAAGGCCAAATTGAGAGAGTTGGAGCCCATCTGGTCGGATATTGAATTTATCCTGCGGGAACTGATTGACGAAACCCAGGTGGACTTTCTTGGCTATATGGAAACTATCGAGCGCTCTCTGGCACAGAAAAGCTTTCACCAGCGTTATCTTGAGCGGCAAGGTCAATCGTCCGTGGAAATTGTGGGTTTCAGCAGGGATCTGGCTGATCATTTCAGCCGCCTGAATGAAGACTGGATCTCGGAATACTTCTCCCTGGAGGAAACCGACCGGAAGGTTCTTGATGACCCCAAGGCGTCGATCATTGATACAGGGGGTGAAATAGTTTTTGCCAGGGACACCGAGACCGGGGAGGTGCTTGGCACCTGCGCTCTGGTTCGAAAGGATAACCTCCTGTGTGAACTGGCAAAAATGGTTGTCGTTAAATCAGCCCGGGGCAGGGGAGTTGGCAGGTTGATCGGCGAGGCTGTCGTACGCCTGGCCGGCGAAAAGGGGTTCAAGAAAATGTACCTTGAGAGCAATACCAGACTGGCGCCAGCTCTTGGTCTCTACCGTGAACTGGGGTTCAAGCATATGGATTTCCCCCACGACTCAGATTATTCGCGCTCGAATGTCTATATGGAACTTGTGCTCTTCTAGTCGTCGTTATCTTCCGGAGTCTCGATGGAAGAGAGAGGCGGGCTCCTCAGGCTGTTTATCAGATCAATCGGCAAGGGAAAGACAATAATCGAGCTTCTGTCACCGGCTATCTCGGTAAGTGTCTGCATATAACGTAGCTGCAGCGCTTGGGGCTGCGCTGATAATGTGACTGCCGCTTCAAGGAGTTTTTCCGATGCTTCCAACTCACCGGTTGCATGAATGACTTTGGCTCTCCGCTCTCTTTCCGCCTCAGCCTGTTTCGCAATGGCACGAATCATACTTTCATCAAGATCAATGTGTTTGATTTCTACATTGGCTACCTTGATACCCCAGGACTCGGTTTGTTCGTCCAGCAGTGTTTGTATCCCGGCGTTGAGCTTGTCTCTTTGTGCCAGCATTTCATCCAGTTCATGTTGACCAAGGATAGAACGTAGTGTGGTTTGTGCCAGCTGGCTTGTGGCTTCAAAAAAATCCTCCACATTGATGATGGCTTTTTCGGCATCGACAACACGAAAGTAAATGACTGCGCTGACCTTGACGGAGATGTTATCCCTTGAAATAACATCCTGGCTTGGAACGTCATAAACGAGCATCCGCAAATCAACCTTGACGATTTGCTGGATACCGGGGATGACGACGATCAGACCCGGGCCCTTAACCGTCTGAAACCGCCCGAGGAAGAAAATGACGCCTCGCTCGTACTCGCGCAATACTCTGAAGGTATAGAACGCGATCCCGATCAGGAAAATAACAAGGATAATCCAAAACATTTCCATAATGTCTCCCTGGGTGTTACCCCGTGGTTGCCTGGTTTTGTGAAGATTTCGAAACCTGGAGTTCGAGTCCATCGACCGCCACAACGGTGACAGTGTCACCCTGTTTGAGGTCATCATCTGACTGCACTGTCCAGATTTCAGCGCCAACTCTAATCTGGGTCTTGCTGTCCTGGTTAGTAAGTACTTGCCCCGTTTGACCCACGATAGTATCTAGCCCCGTGGTTACCGCCCTGTTGCGCATTTTCAGGGCAATGTTGACGGTCGCAAAAATGAACAGTGCGGAGACGATGGCAGTCGCGCCGAGTGTAGGAAGCCCCACCTGAAATGCCTCGAGTTCGCTGTCAAACAACATAAGCCCACCGATTGAAAAAGCCACAATGCCGCCAATACCCATGATACCGAAACTCGGCACCATTGCCTCGGCAGCCATGAGAATAATACCCAGCAAGAGTAAAGCAAGACCCGCATAGTTAACAGGCAATAGCTGCAGGGAATAACCCGCAAGAACCAGGCAGATGACACCAACTACGCCTGGAACAGTAGCGCCTGGATTATAGAATTCCAGAATAATGCCATAGATGCCGATCATGCCCAGTACCAGGACCAGGTTGGGGTTTGTCAGAACAATCAATAGTTCAGTTCGCCAGTCGGGGGCTTTTTTGTGAACCTCTTTGCCTGCCAGCGCCATTGTCAGCTCGTTACCATCTATAGTTATTGTTTTTCCGTCCAGGAGTTCAATGAGATGATCAAGGTCATCAGCGATCAGGTCTATGACATTTAATTCCAGTGCTTCCGATGCGGAAAGGCTTGAAGCCTCCCTGACTGCCTCCTCGGCCCATTCAACATTCCTTTCGCGTAATTCTGCAAGTCCTCGAATATAGGCTGAGGCGTCATTTATTATCTTCTTTTCCATTGCTGTCGCACCGGGCTCGGGTTTTTCGGCAGTTTCCTGTCCAGGTGGTTTCGGCAGGGAGGGCGTGCCAATCTGAACCGGTGTGGCAGCACCCAGGTTCGTTGCCGGTGCCATGGCTGCTATGTGACTGGCGTATGAGATATAGGTGCCTGCACTTGCCGCGCGTGCACCCTTGGGGCTGACATAGGAGGCTACCGGGATGTTGCTGTCAAGAATGCCTTCAATGATATCCCGCATTGAAGTATCCAGGCCGCCGGGGGTATTCATAGTGATAATGATAAGGCTCGCTGCTGACTGCCGTGCCTCGTCAAATGTCCGCAACACATAGTCGCTGGTGGCAGGTCCAATTGCGCCATTGATCTCAACCACCCAGATGGAACCAGGTGTAACAGCAGGCGCGGCATTGAGGGAGTGGCTGAATGCCAGCAGTAAAAAGAAAACAGTCCTCACACAGTAGCGGGATGCTACCAGCCTGGTAACCATAGGCCACCCCTGGTTGCTAGATACCCTTATTTAACCACAGGAAGATGGAGGAATCCTTGTCATACGCTGGAGTGAGGGGCTGTGTGTTGGAACAGGGGTCAGTCAGACGTTAATCTGAGTATCAAAGTAAACTAAATCAATAACTTAACCGGTGCGTCCGTTGCCAATTACGCACCACCGTACACAACAATGCATAACTGTGTTAAGCAGCCTTCTGTCTAGCTTCCCAAAGGTTGTACTCTGCCTGCATTCTCACCCACATCTCAGCGGAGGTACCTAGAACTGATTCTAGCGTGATAGCAAATGAGGGTGAGATCGCCCTTTTGCCGTTCACTATCTCATTGATCTTTCTGGGCGAACAACTGCATAGCTTGGCAAGCGCAGTTTGATTCAAGTCCAGTTGTGACATGTAGACTTCAGCGAGCACTTTTCCGGGATGCATTGGTAGTGGGTTGGTAATCATGTTTTGTCTCAGTGATAGTTCTCGATCTTTACTTCTAAAAACTCGCCATCCTTGAATTTGAATGTGATACACCAGGGTAATTTGATAGTTACACTCCAGTAGTCTTTCCGATCACCCTTCAATTTGTGTAACCGAATATCCGGCGGCTGACCCTTTATCTGAAGGTCGCCAATAGAACTGGTCGAGTGCATGATTGTCAGCAACGCTTTTGCTCTCAGCCACATGTCTCGGGGCAATGACTTTGATTGATTCCGCTCCCAGATGTCCTTAGCGACTTTTCCCTTGAAGCCTGTGATCATGAAAAATTAGCTATTACATTAAGTGGTATAGTGTAAATAAATACCTCCTCAGAATCAATCCATTTGTACGCTGAAATCGGATCAGGACTGAAGTCACGAATTGCCTGTTATTTCCATGTTCAGAAGTTGAGCTGGGACAGATCGTTTTTGTTTTAATGGCAATCGGTGCCCGGTGGTTGATCAGGGACGTACTGAATTCAAGCCAAGTGACGGTAAGCCAGGAGCAGTTAATTACGATACCGGTGTATCTGCTAGGCGCGCTATCTGCCATGTGGTGTATTGAGCGGGGGCGGGCGATCTGGAACGACCTTCGTAACGAGGATTTTCAATCCCTGCGCTGGTGCTTTTGCTCCAGCTCAGCCCGCAGCCTGGCAAGTGTTTCAGTCGTATCAAGGAGCTGTTTCTCACTGATTGTGATCAGCAGCTCCTTAGCCTCCAGCTGCCGCATACCGGAAATGGCCAGCGAACCAGCGTCGGTCAGGGCGATGAGGGGGGATCGTTTTGTAGCAGGGTTATCGACGCTTTTGACAAGATCCCGAGCAAGCAGCAGATTAACCAGTGTCTGGATGCGCTGACGAGTGACGCGCCTCGCACGTGCCATATGCGGTACGGTTGAATCACCCTCGGCTTCCAGGTATTCCAGAACGGCTCGCATGCCCACGGATATATTTGAGCCGCCATGGATATCTTCGACTATCTGGCTTACGGAGTGGTATAGGAGGCGTACCTCGTTAATAAGCAATTCAAATGGATTCTTCATAAAGTGCCATTATGCCTGTTTCAAAATAAATGACAATAGTGTTGTCATTATGTTGAGCTTGGGTTATATTGACAATAGCTATTGTCAATATTGAAGTAAGCTTGCGGAACAACGACAGGAGGCGGCGCAAAATGAGTATGCAGAGTACGTTGGTATCACAGTTTCACCATCCAAGAGGATTGCTTGGACAGCTGGCTGGTTGGATCATGGCCAGCCGCGCGTCCAACCTTGAGCGCAATCGCTGGACAGTTGATTTGCTGGAGCTGAACCCCGCGGACAGGGTGCTGGAACTGGGCCCCGGACCTGGCGTTACGCTTGGGCTGCTGCTTGAGCAGACAAACGCAGGGCTGGTTGTTGGTATGGATCATTCGGAAACCATGCTGGCCCAGTGCAGGAAGCGTAATGCCAGGGCTGTCCGTGAAGGCAGACTCCAGTTAACGCAGGGCAGCTTCACCGAATTACTCGACCTGCCGGGACCGTTTGACAAGATCGTTGCGGTCAATGCACTGCAGTTTGATGGCATGAGCAACGAGGCACTTTCCCAAATCACGGCTCTTCTGAAGCCGGGCGGTACCTTCGCGGTTTCCTTTCAGCCAAGAGGCAGTGAACCTACCGAGGAAAAGGCGCTGGCCTTTGGCGAGAAAGTTGCATCCCTGCTAAAGGGCGTTGGCCTGACCGGGATCAGGATTGAAAAACTGCCACTAGAACCTGTTTGTGCGGTTTGTGTACTGGCGTTGGCACCGCAGGAGTCCTGAGATGAAAGCAAGGGAACCAGTGCAAAAGCGTCTGGCTCCCTCGTGTCCAAATTTCGATCCTGAATTATGCCGCAGCAGCTACCTTGGCCGCACCGTTGAAAAACAGTTGCAGGCTCTGGTTGTAGCGAAAGAAGGCATCAATTTGGAGCTGATCCGGACCATCGACCACCATTGGGTCATCTGGAAACGTCAGGAAATTGAGTGTGTGCTCAAGATCCGGGTGCCCATTGCTGATGATGTTGTCGATCATCTCCTGCCAAACTGCGCGAGAGGCTTTGACAACGAAGTGATCGGGAGCTGCCTCGTCAACACTCTTAAGGCAGCGGATGGATGCAACGCTATAGGATTCGAAGACCAGTTCGAAGAGGTCTGCGCCATCGGCCTCGTCAAGTTGAACCACCATGGTGCAGTCGGTTGAACCTAATGACTCAAAAGCCCCGCGTTCCTGTTTCATTACCTCCGCCAGGGAAGTGAACCAGGCCTCAGATGGAAAAGTTGTTGAATCTGTCACTTTGATTTCCTCCCTGTGAGTTAGGCTGCAAGACCGAGATCGGGTATTTCCAGCGGAATGGTGATGCGAGGAAGCCGATCCAGCCCCGCAACTTTCAGGCGATTGATATATTCCTTGACCTGTTTCTGGTAGATAAATGCCATTCGTGCCAAGCCCAGTTCGATGTTGTCCATTCCACCACCAGCCAAAATCGCACGCGGTTCAGATGTCTGTGGCTCGATGGTCAGGGAGAATATAGCCTGTTCTCCCAGGTCCAGGACCTTGTGGATTTCCTCTTCTCTTTCCGGGTGTCTTTCCAGCAGGTATTGCAGGTGTTTTACACCGTAGGCGACGTGGCGTGCTTCGTCCTGCATACACATGCGGAATATGGTTTTTTCCACCTCGGTTGGTGCAAGGAATTCACCTTGCCTGAACAGAGTGAGTACAAAACCCTCACCAAAAATGTGCATCAGTGCACTGGCTGTTGTGTAGTCACCGGCAGTGAGTATCGCCCCAAGCAGGTCCTGGTTGGCCGGAGAAGCGCTCAGCAGACCACCGCCGTTAGCTAAAGCCCGTTTGCGAAATACATCCAAATGCCGTGCCTCGTCCATGATCTGTGTGGCGAGGAAAAGCTTCACCTCATGGAAATCATGATTGATCCTATGCAGCCATTGAGCCGGCATGTCACCAGCAACAAACTCAACTTCCGTCAAGCCGGTACACATCTGGCAAACTGATTTTTCGATATCATCAGGGAGCTTTTCCAGCTTGTCCCAGGGGATATCGGTGACCGAGTTCCACTGGCGAACCACAGCCTCGTCATAGAGGGCTGCCGCATTTTCCGACCAGACTTCTGACATTTCATTAAGGGTGTACTGATCCAGACCCGGCGTTTCATCCGGGACGTAGCAACCGCGCGGTGCCATGCTGCCATGACTGGAACCAAATTCCGGTACCTTTGCGTAGTGCCCTTTTTCAATATTTTCCAGCCGCAGGCCATCCTGGCTGCGCGTAACCTCCTGTCCCCAGCCTTCTGGATTTGAATCCATCCAGCTGAGATTGAAATTGCCTCGAGCCATTTCACGCATACCATCAATGCCGTCTTCTACTGTTTGAGAATACTTTGTCATTTCCCCACCTTCTTGTGATTAGTCATCAAAGCTAGTAACAGAATATGCCCAGAATTGAGCTAAATCAATTCCAATGGACTTAGAAGCGTGAATCATTATCTGCATCGGCTATGATGCGCGATAAGACTGGAGCAAGCTGTAGCCCCTGGGTTTTTCATGCGCGCAGAATTTTAGGCCGGTCTACTACGATTCTTTATTGAAGGCGCAGAAATGCTTGAAATTATTCTCTATACCGCGACCGGAATCTTTCTCTACCTGGTTTCAGATGCGGCGCTGAATCAAATTGAAAAGATGCATGGAGAACCATTGCCCAACAGAAGTATCATCTTCTTTGCCATCATCTTTCTGCTGGCTATGGTTCTGTTCCCGATGATTCGGATGGGTCTGGGTGCTGGTGCTTAGCTTCCGTAGGGTTGAGCAGTGCCCTGATGACAATAATGACAAACAGCAGCCCGCCAAGAGAGGAAATGAGACCGCCCATGCCCATGAGACCCATGCCAGCGACTCTTTCGATTGAATCGAGATCCTGAGCGGCGCCGGCAACTTTGCGTTGAACGCCGTATCCACCGGACCAGACCAGCCCCAATATGTGCATGAACTGGCCGATGGCATATCCCCACAATTGGATATTCGCCCACTTGAAGTTCACCCTGGTAAAGCCCATTTTCGGTAATACGTCGTAGGCAACACCCATCAGGGCCAGTGTTACACCAACGATGGAGCCATGATAGTGGGCGGGTACCGTGACATCATTGCCGGTGATCATGAAGCCAATTGCACCGCCACATCCAAACAGAATCAGTGAAGTCATCAGGGCCGAGTGCGCGGCCTGCTGACGGTCAGATTCAGTAATTCTTTTTACCAGGCCGTAGAAGACGGCCAACCCGAGTGGAAAGGTCGCGAGACTGCCGCCGAAACTCATTTGCCAGATAAACATCTGCCTGTGCTGGGGGTCGATCACTTCATAGTTGTAGAAAATAAGTGGTGTAACAAATATAGGTAACAGGCCAGCCAGAAAAATCACCGCTATGATCCGCTCGCTCATGACCATCTGAATGCGGGCAGCGGCGCCAAGCCAGAGCCAGCAAACCATCATCACCAGGGTGTAGGTATATTGCAGTATGTGCCCGCCACCCCAGAACAGCGCCTCATAGTAGGAGTGTGTGACAAGTTCCTTTGACAGCAGTAACCAGGTGCTGAGGAAAACCAGCAGTGCGACCAGCAGCGAGATAGCTGCGCAGCTCAGGCCCAGGCGGATAACGCCGTCAGGCAATAAGCCCCTGCCAACCGACGGTGTAGTAGCCAGGGCCATGAGCACCTGCATACCTATGCCAAACGCAAACAGTGTCAGCCCGATAAGGAATACGGGATTGTCGAGTACCGGAATATAGTTGCTGATGACCGGGTTGGCGTGCGGCAGGAAACCGGCAATAGCTATCAGTATGGCTGCGCAGCAGATCAGGCCAAAGATAGCCTTATTCAGCAGCAGAAAGCTGGGCCGGGTCACCAGGCTCCAGAGCAGGCACGCAAAGGACAGGTTCCAGACCAGGACCGACATGTTGACGTGAATGACAAGCGCGGTGTGAAAAAAATCGACATAGGGTATCAGTTCGCCCAGGTATGGGGTTCTTGCCATGACCAGCAGGACTGAAAATACTCCGGCTGTGGCCAGTGACATGACGCTCAGCCAGAGCCAGGGCGCGGCCATTGACTGCTCCTCCGGGTGGGGGAACTCGAGTGCATAAGAGGAATTTTGAAGTTGATTCATATTGCTGGTCACTATACTTTACTGCTCACGATCGTGATAAATCAGAACCTTAACATCTCAGTCAAGCACGTGGATATTCATCTCACGGAAGGGACTTCACGGTTTGTCTGCAACCGGGGGACATATCTCTCGAAATTTGGATCTTTTGGGGGAAGAGCATTGCGGTGCGGGTCACCTGGGGCAGGTTCATTTTTGGCGCGAAAAAAATAAACCCCTACAAAATTAGTGAGTTTAGTGCTCGTATGCTGTTTACTAATTGACGTGGATCAACTATTCTTCCGAAAACGTGTTGGGCCCCTGTAAAGAATCAAGAATAAATCGGCTACACCCTGAAATTACCCTGATGCTCCATAGCGAAAGCCAAATAATAGGCTTTCGCTGTGGAGTTCAGAGTAATAAAGCCTATGGACTGTTGAATCCTTTGCGTAAATTGTGGCTGCTGAATGCAGTTCTATTGTCGCCTGACTTAACTTTTATTACAGGAACAAATCTGCCATGACGGACGCCGCAACTGTTCATTCCCATCATGAATCCAGCCCATGGCCATTTGTCGTCGGCCTGGGGGTTCTGCTCACTGCGATCGCACTCTTGACCACCTTTGCCTGGGGCATGCCAAATGTTGGTATCGTCATGGGCGGTGGCGTGCTGGCATTGATGGCTATTGGCCTGGCAGGCTGGGCAAGGGAATTCTTCCAGCATGATGAAGAGCAGGGGCTGGGGCCGGTTGCAGTAGTGGCATTCATTGTGTCTGAAATCATCATATTTGGTACCGTATTCGTGGCTTTCTGGCTGAGCCGAATCGAGAACTTCGCAGAGTGGGGGAGCTTTATCCCGGAAGGTCTTGAGATTGGGTTTGCACTCTGGTTATCGATCATTCTCTGGGCGTCCAGCCTCACTATTGTTCTCTCTGAAAAGGCGTTCGAGAAAGGTGATCGCAGCAAGGCGATGATTTGGCTTGTGGCAACATTCGCGCTGGGTTCGCTGTTCGTTGTATTGCACATGAACGAATGGATGCACCTGGCCGGCGAAGGCTTCGTCCCCGGTGCCAATACTTATGCAAATGGCTTTTATGCCTTGACTGGGGTGCACACTTCTCATGTGATCGTTGGGCTCTTTATCCATCTGATACTTTTATATGTTGTTGCGTTCGGATTGATGACCGAGAACAGGACAACACTTTATAAGGGCGCCGCACTCTATTGGCATTTTGTTGACATCATGTGGCTACTGGTTGCTGCCAATGCCTACATCATCGGGGGCACACCCTGAAGCTTCCTGTTGCACTAATATTTGCTGTACTGGCCTGCGCCAGTTCAGCCGCGTTCGGCCTTCGTGGAATGGATATGACGGGCGAGCTCGATACTGCATTGCTGCGGGTGGACGAGGCAAACTACCTCGGGAAAACTGTACCGGATGTCAGTATTGTGACCGAGTCAGGGCCGAAAAAACTATTCGAAATTATGGATGGGCAGCCGACGGTTCTGGTGTTGTCCTACTACACCTGTGGGCACGTCTGCCCGGTAACAGTTCAAAACCTGTCGCGACTGAGCATTGATGCAGATGCAGCAGGTTACCGCGTGGTCATCCTGTCATTTGATGTCAAGGATACGCTGCAGACGATGGCCAGTGTCACCGCCTCAATCGAGGAGGTTCCAGACAACTGGACCTTTGGTTTGTTACCAGCCGGGGAGAGTGAACGCCTGACAGAATCGGTTGGCTTCAAATTCTTTTTTTCAGAGCGGGATAAGACTTTCGTTCACCCTTCGGTATTGACCTTTTTGTCGCCCGGGGGAGAAGTAATGCGTTACCTCTATGGTGCAGAGCCGCGTGAACAGGATGTCGAACTTGCTTTAATCGAGAGTAGAAATCGTGAGCCCTATTTGAATGAGATCGTCGATATGGTGGCACTGACCTGCTACCAGTTCGACGCAACCGGGAGCCGCTATGTGCTGCATCCGACGCTCATCTTTGGTGCTGCGGGAATCGGGGTATTAGGATTGTGTGGCCTCGCCACGCTTGCATCCAGAAAAGATTCGAGAGGAGATTCATGATGC
>PBRP01000038.1 GCA_002726655.1 Gammaproteobacteria bacterium | reverse complement strand
ATTGACACATTCGGCACGGGCAAAATACCAGAAGCTGAGATCGAAAAAGTGGTTCGCGAAAATTTTGATCTTCGACCCAAGGGATTGATCGCCATGCTCGACCTTAAGAGACCGATATATAAACAGACCGCGGCATACGGTCATTTCGGCAGACACGAGGAAGATTTTACCTGGGAAAAAACTGATAAGGCAGACATTTTGGCGAAGGCACTCTAGGGAGATTATCTGTTCCAATGAATGGCAAATCGCCAATTGAGAAGCGATTCAGTTTCGAATTTTCTGCACCGAAAAGTGAGGATGCGATTCAGCAACTCAAAAAGGTGCATAAACGACTGAGTGAATGTAATCCGCATTTCTTCTCCGTCACATATGGTGCAGGTGGCTCAACCAAGGATGGGACCAGACAGGCCGTAATGGATATCAAGCACACCGGCAGTGAGGTTGCGCCACACCTGTCTTTCGGCGGCGATTCTCCAGAGAAAGTTGAGCAGCTCTTACTGGAGTACAAAAACGCCGGAGTAAATCGTATCGTGGCCCTTCGTGGTGATGCCCCCTCGGGTATGGGCTCTTCAGGCAATCTGATTCACGCCGATAAACTGGTGACTTTTATCCGCGAAAAGACCGGCGACCATTTTCACGTCGATGTTGCTGCATACCCTGAGACTCACCCGGAATCCATTAATGTCGAGTCTGATCTCAAATATTTCAAACAGAAGTTGGATGCTGGAGCAAATAGCGCCATTACCCAGTATTTCTATAACGCGGATGCCTACTTTCGCTTTGTGGATTCCTGCAAGAAATTGCAAATTGATGTGCCTATCGTTCCCGGCATCATGCCAATAACCAACTACAAAGGGCTGGTCCGCTTTTCAAACAATTGCGGTGCTGAAATCCCACGGTGGATAGTCCAGCACCTTCAGACATACGAAAACGACCCGGAGAGCCTGAAATCGTTCGCTGATGAAGTGGTGACCGATCTTTGCCAGAGGCTGCTCGAGGGAGGAGCTCCAGGGATTCACTTTTATACCTTGAACAAATCACTGCCCACAATTCGAATCTGGCGTAATCTCGGCCTCTAGCTAGTTCTCGCCCGTTTTCTAGCATCGAGGGGGATAATTCCTTACTAAGTGAATGTTTTGTATGCCTAACGTTATTGTAGTGTCGTGATATATGGCAAAATTTACCTATTTATGGACAGGAACTAGCCAGTTCTTATCCGGATTTGGATACCGAGCGGACTAGTTCCTTTGTAAGTGCATATTTTGTATACCTAACGTTTTTTACGTGTTGTGATATTGGAGTAAATATGTCTATTTACGGACAGGAACTAGCTAGGTGACAGCTCACACACCCAGGCTCTTTACCAACCATCGCCTGGATATCGGTCACAAGGTGACCTTGTCCGACAAGACTGCAAATCATATACAGCATGTCCTTCGCTCGAAACCAGGAGATCACCTCATTCTCTTCAATGGCGAGGGAGGGGAATATGTTTCAAATATCGTTACCAGCAGCCGCAACAAAATTGAAGTTGAAGTTGTTCGATTCGACCCGGTAAGCCGTGAATCGAAGCTCAATATTCTGCTCGGAATTGGAATTCTCAAGCGCGAGGCGATGAAAACCGCATTACAAAAGGCGACAGAACTTGGTGCAACGGCTATTGTTCCAGTAGAAACCAGAAATACCAGTGTCACCCGGGCTCAGTTCGACAAGCGCCGGGAGACCTGGCTGCAGGTGATCCAGTCCGCTGGCGAACAAAGCGGTCGAACCCTGTTGCCAACACTGTATGAGGCACATAAGTTCGATCAATGGATCAAACTGGCGAAAGGCGATTTGAAATTATTGACTTCACCTGGCGCCGACGGAGGACTCAACCTTATCGATCAGGTACCTCAGTCAGTCTGCCTAATGATAGGCCCGGAAGGTGGCATCACATTGGACGAAGAGCAGATAGCCCTGGATGCGGGATTTGTTCTTGTATCATTGGGGAACAGAATTCTTCGTGCTGAAACCGTACCAACTGCTCTACTGTCACTCCTGCAATATCGTTGGGGCGACTTCCAGGGGGAACAGAGCGTTTACTGACCACCTGCGCAATTTTAAGGCGGACCGGAACTAGCTCAGCAGTATATTTCGCAGTGCTGCCTCAACATTGTCAAGATCCGGAATAGAGATTATGTCATCCTCAAAACGAACCCTAGCAATTTCAGTTTTCTCCGGCTCCTCTCCCGTTTCAAATAGCATCTCGGCCGACAGTTCAACTAGCCTCGGTGCCGCTTGAGCAACCATGGCGTGATACGGTAAAGCATTCTGGTCATTCAACCCTCGAATTACGACAAGACCTGCGGATGACACACTTGCTAACGAAAAGCTGGCACGCTGCACCGTTAACATCTCAAAGGATGAGACGGGTACCTGGACACCACGCCAACTAAGTAGTCCAAGAAACCAGTCAGGTGTATCTTCCAGCCTCTGAAGGGGTTCGTAGGGAATAATCTCTGCTACGGTCGATTGAGGTAGCAGGATTCCCTTTTTCTGCATCGAAACAACATAGGTTGGCAATGTTGTCATGAAGCAGCTTTGCCCGATGATTGTTCGGCGATAACTTCCTCAATGGTACTAAGTAGATTAGCCTCCTGGAAAGGCTTGCCGAGATATCTGTTTACACCAAGATCAAGGGCTTCCTGCTTGTGTTTTTCACCAGTCCGAGAAGTGATCATGATGATGGGCAAATTCTTTAACCTCTCATCACGACGGACTGTTCTCAGCACTTCGAACCCATCCATTTTTGGCATTTCAATATCAAGTAGAACCACATCCGGATAGATCTCCTGAAGCTGGTTAACCGCATCGACTCCATCCTTTGCCGTTGCAACCTCCCATCCCTGACGTTCCATCAGGCGTGACGTTACCTTACGAACCGTAACCGAGTCATCGACTATCATTATCGTTCGGATCTTGTGTTTAGGTTCCGGCACTTCTTCAGGTTCTATTAGTGTCACGCCTACATCTTTTTGCAGTTCATGGGTGCGCACCAGTGCCATGACGTCAAGAATAATCACGACACTGCCATCACCAAGAATAGTCGCTCCTGCGATCCCACCCACCTCATTGAACTGAGGACCCAGAGTTTTTACCACTACTTCGCGGGAGCCAATTACCTTGTCTATCTGTAACGCCACCGCATGGTCGCCACTCCTCGCCAGGATTACCGGTAACGGAGCTACCATTCCAGTGAGGTCGGGTACATCAGATCTACTTAACATTCTCCCCAGGTAATTGAGACGATAAGGCTGCCCGGCATATTCAAACATGGGAGCTTCGGGCTGGTAGTAGGCTTCTAGTTCATAGGGGCTTACCCGTACAATCCCTTCGATGCTGTTTAATGGAACAGCATAAGTCTCTTCTTTCACCACTACCATCAAAGCTCTATTTATGGAAACCGTAAACGGAATGCCAATAGTAAATTCAGTGCCAACACCCACCGTTGAATTAATAGAAATGGTTCCACCAAGTGCCTTGATTTCACTAACGACCACATCCATACCAACACCACGACCGGATATTTGGGTTACTTTTTGCGCTGTACTGAATCCAGCATCCAGTATGAACTGCATGACGTCATGGTCTGACAGATCAGATTCTTCGGTGATGAGTCCCTTGTCGATAGCCTTGCCGCGGACGGCTTCGACATTAATGCCACCACCATCATCGCTAATCTTGAGAATTACATAACCACCTTCTCTTGATAACCTCAGGCTGATTCGACCCTGTTCCGGTTTTCCCGCTTCCTGACGCCTTTCGGCCGACTCAATACCATGGTCAACAGCATTTCGAAGCATATGTTCCAGCGGTGCTACTATTCTTTCGAGAACACTTCTATCCAACTCCCCTTCAATATTAAATGCATCAAAGCGGACGGATTTATTGATCTCACCACTAACCTGCCTAACAATTCTTCTCAACCGCGGTATTAGCCTTGCAAAAGGTACCATGCGAGTCCGTGTAAGACCTTCCTGAAGTTCGCTGCCAATGCGGGATTGCTGATGAAGGAGCGCCTCTGCATCCCGACTGCGGTTGACTAATGTTTCCTTCAAGTCCAGCATGTCTGAGGAACTCTCATTTAGCGTTCTGGAGATTTCCTGGAGCATTGTGTAACGATCCATCTCTAGTTCATCGAAGGAGGATTCATTCTTGACAGAGTGTGATCTGATCAATGTTTCTCGTGATTCTGCTTCGATCTCAAGCCTTCGCACCTGATCCCGGATACGTCCGATAACTGTTTCCATCTCCTGTATTGCTTCACCAAAGTCAGAAATCTGCTGCTCGACCCGGCCTCGAGTGATATTTGATTCTCCTGAAAGACTGATCAGTTCTTCCAATAGATCTGCCGACACTCGCACCATCTCCTGAGATTGTGAAGCCGGTCCCCCCTTGGCAGCATCATCCTTCTCTTCGGCTGGTTTTGCTTCTTCACTGGGAGTTCCAGCATCACTCATTGCAGGGGCTGAATCACCGGCAACATCTTTGGTCAGTGAAGTAAGTTCTTCCTCTGATGCTTTGCCACTTCCCAACTTGACATAGATCCCCACCCGGCGAGTTATTTCATCCTGGCGCTGATTCAGGAGTGCAAAAAATTGCTGATTCAGATCCACCGGATTCTGCTGGATTCCTATCAGAAAAGATTCAAAGTTATGTGTAAATTCACCCAGACTATTCATACCCGCCATCCGGGCACCACCTTTCAGTGTATGCAAATGTCGCAGCAGCATGTCCAGGTGCTCAGTACTACCAGTATCTTCGCTCCAGTTTTGAATGCTCGCGTCAATTCCCTCTAACAGCTCATCGGTCTCTTCAAGGAAAATTGGCAAAACATCTTCGTCAATTTCATCAGCGGGTAGATCAACCTCCTCCATCTGAGGTGCAACACTGGTTTCTTTGGGGATCTCTACCGCTTCTTCCAGTATTTCAGTTCCTGCTCCAGGTTCTGGCGCTTTGCCAACATCGCGATCGAAGCGTAATGATTGCAATTCACCTTCACTTGCCTCACCAGTTGCAGCCCTATTGTAGATTTCAACTCTTCGTGTGATCTCATCCTGCCGCTGGTTCAGCAAAGCAAAAAATGCATCGTCAAATGCCAATGGGTTCTGCTGCACGCCTATCAGGAAGGTTTCGAAATTGTGGGTGTATTCACCAAGGCTATTCAAACCAGCCATTCGTGAACCGCCCTTTAGCGTATGCAGATGCCTTAGCAGGTTATCAAGGCACTCCGTAGCTGATGTATCTTCGCTCCAATCGAGGATACTCTGGTCTATTCCCTCTAATAGCTCCTCAGCCTCCTCGAGAAAGATGGGCAATATATCTTCATCAATATCATCTTCAGGCAGCGTTTGCTCCTGAGAATCTTCAGTCGTATCCAGCACCTCTTCGACAGGTGCATCTTCAGTTTCTTCATCGACATCTGCTGCTACTGCTTCCTCTACTACTGCCACTGGCTCAATCTCTACCGAATTCAGCAGGGCTAAAACATCCCCGGCACCTAAAACATCCTGACTGGCTGCAATCTGATCAAACATGATGACCAGGCTTTCGTGTCCAAATTCTAATGCGCTGGCAACTGTCTCATCAGGCACAGACTTAATCTGACCATATATTCGTAGGAGGCTCGTTACCAGTTCATTGAGTTCTGATTGACCCAACTTGTCTGCCTGCTGCTGTGCATCCGTTAGCTCCGCCATAACAGCATCAACATGTGCATTCTGCCAATCGCTGGAAACGACTCCTTCATTGGCAAGTAGCTTTATATGCTCAAAGGAAAATGCAACAGCCTTGCCCGGGGAGGTAACCTGTAAGGCTTGGCTTTCCGCTATTTGCGCATCCATCCCTTCGATGCCGTCACGAAATTCTGCCAAATTCCCTATTATCGCCTTAATAAGCTCTGTTCCATTGTTAATGGTATTGACGAAACCCGCATCAGGTGTAGCTCCTTGAGCCAGGTACTGATTGGCCAAAAGCTCCAGGGGCGCTGCAATAGCAGAAATGCTCGGGATCTCCGCCATCGCTGCACTGCCTTTCAACGTATGGAACGCTGCAACGAGGTCACCACTGACCGTATCATGTGAATCAAGGAATTGTTGCACTACCTCAATACGCTCGTTAGCCTCGATAGTGAATATTTCCTCTAACTCAAGGTCATCATCTTCCAGCAACTCAGCTGCAGTGGAGACGGGGGAGGCTTCATCTGCCGCCTGATCATCCTCCAGCGCAATATCTTCCTGATCACCCCCGGCCTCACCAACCTGAAGCTCAGCCAAGTCAAAATCATCCTCCGCCGCGGACTGGGCAGTTTCCTCGAGCCCTGTTTCCTCGTCCTGATATTCTTCCAAAGGCTCTTCCGTAGTGAGGATTTCCACTTCATCCTCACCGGCATCGTCATCTTCAGCGATCAATGCCTCTGGCTCAGCGACTTCTTCTGCGGGTACCTCTTCGATCTCGAGTTCTTCTTCTACCACTTCCGGTAGCACTTCTTCTACGTCGGCGTCTTCGGGCGCCACCTCTTCGATCTCGACTTCTTCCTCTACAACTTCTGGAATTGCATCCTCAGCCACTTCGTCCACGACTGCTTCCACAACGACTTCCTGCTCTATCTCAACTTCTTTCCCTGCGGTAATCGCCTCCGCTCTAGCGATCATTTCGTCAACTTGGTAGGCCTGCTGGTTCTGCCCCCTGAATTGCTCCAAACCTCCAGGGACACTTGCAACCACATCTAAAATCAGTGACACCATGCTTGCACCCGGCTGGATGGTGTCGTCAATAACGCGATTCAACATATTCTCAATCGACCAGGCCAACTCTCCAAGTACAGTTGCACCAACCATCCGGCCACTGCCCTTTAGGGTGTGGAATGCTCTCCTCAGTTCAGTCTGGGCTTCTTCGTCACCATAATTCGCCTGCCACTGAGGGAAATACTCAGTGATTGTCTCAAGAACTTCCTCAACCTCCTCGACGAATATTTCAAGAATTTCCTCGTCGATAAAGTCTTCTTCATCACTCGTCGCTGGAGCCTGTTCAGGCTCTTGTTCAGCGACAACTTCAGGTTCCGGTTCGGCGACCGCTTCGGATTCCGGCTCAGGGACCGCCTCGGATTCTGGCTCGGTGACAACTTCGAGTTCCGGCTCAGGGACTACTTCGGATTCTGGCTCAGCGACTACTTCGGTTTCTGCCTGACTTTCTTCCAGATCTTCCGTAATAGTTACATCATCCGTTTCTTCTTCAACAGCGGGAGTTTCCTCCCCCGCTTTGAACCCAAGTTTCTCAACTGCCGCTTCCGCTACTTCAATCATCTGAACGTAAGGGTCATGGGCACTTTCCAGCAACCGCTCAAGATAGTAGTCAATACTGGTAATTGCATCCGCCAGATCATCCATAGCAGACAATTCCGGCTGGACTCTGTCTTTTAGAAGGGATTCGTTAACGTAACGAGATGCCGCAGTCAGGACATCCCCTGATCGTTGCTGATTAACAATCATCAGACCACCTCTGAGGACCGACAAGTCATCAGGCAAACTTTCCAGCTTTGCATGATCAAAATCAGAAGATACAAAATCAATCAATGCATCCCGACACTTCGCAAGGCCAACTCGAGTCTCCCGGACAACTGCCGCCTGGGCCTCATCAAGATCACCGAAACTCGCGCTCGCCAGCTCGTCATCAGTCTCTCCCACAATTGACCCCAGCGCTGCCTCGATATTCAGCAGATCTTTGGCCATGTCGAGTAGCGTTTCCTCATCCGGGTTTTCACCACTTTCTTCCACGCCTCTGATGATTTCCAGCTGTCGGCTTACCGCTTGCTGATGTTCTGGCAGCCCGACAACGATCAGCGTGCTGGCAACCTGCTCAAGATTGGGCAATAGCTCAACCAGATCACTGACGCTTCGCTCACTGGACCGGACGTAGAGATCAAGCTTGTCAGTAATACCATTCAACTCTTCAATCAATATTCTGGAGACAGCAGCTAATGTCTCATCGTCAGGTCCTATGCTGACCTGTTCCGGCCCCGCGGCTTCAGTCGTCGTTGTAAAAATCTCTTTCGCCGCGATAATTTTTGGTGTGTCTTTCCTGGCGTTGTTGATTTCTTCAACAAGCCCAAGCACAAGCTCTTCTGACACTGGCTCAGACAAGGCCGCTACGCCGCCCTCCGATAGCTTCACGAGTTCCGCATCAATTGCTTTGAAGTGCTCGGCAACCGGCATTCCCAGCTTTACTGCACCCGTTGCCACACCTTCCACCAGTGCAATTCCCAGCTGGGAAAGATTCCCTATCGGTGATTCTCCGCAAATTTTGATGAGCATTGAGAAGACTTTGCCCATGAGCAAAAGGTTATCTCTTGCCTTGTTCTTCTTGATAAGCTCAGCGAGAGCCTGGTGATAGCGCTGCCTTAGTTTTGGGACATTTGCTTCACCTTTTGCCTCGACGAACGCATCTATCACATTCTGACCAGGCGCAGTAAGCACAGGTGAGAGGTCTACTCCGGATTCTCCGGCTTCTGCAGCTGATCCACCAATACGCTCCTCACCCCTGGCAATCCTGAGATTATTTACCAGGGGTAGGTAATTCTTTTCCGAATCATCCTGCTCACGCTGTATCAGATCGAGGTAGCCGGGCATCTGCAAAATAGTTTGCGTGAGTATTTCCTGCGCAGTAGATACGTCAGGAACACTGCTATTCATCAGCGACTGCGCCAGCTGCTCCATTTCGTCTGCAACCTGTGCCGGTCCACTCAACTCAACCATCTGAAGTGTGCCGTAAACCTGGTGCAAAGACGTAAGGCACGATCTCATACCGCCAGCATCGTCTGGAGACTCTGCGACTGCTTCCAGCGCATCTCGAGCTTGATCAAGGGTCTGTGAGATCTCACCCTTGATCCAATCCAGTGCTACATAGTCCTGGGATGTGCTCATACTAGTTCCATATCGAATTCCACCTCAATAAATCTCTACTCAGGTAACTTGAAGCTCGTAACCGAAGCGCGTAGTTCGTTCGTAGTTTCGGCGAGCCCTCCAACCGCGGTAGCTGTCGATTTTGCGCCATTACTGGTTTGTGAAGAGATTTCCTGAATACTCTTCAGGGTATTCGAAATCTTTCCTGCTGATGCGGCCTGTTGTCGGGCAGCATCGGAAATGTTCTCGATGATTTCAGCAAGGGACTTCGACACACTCTCAATTTCACCCAAAGCCACTCCGGCATCCTGCGCCAGACGGGTACCCTGTACGACTTCTGTCGTCGTCTGTTCCATTGAGCTAACAGCTTCATTGGTATCGCTTTGGATCGTCTTAACCAGTGCAGAAATCTGCTTGGCCGCAGCACCGGACCTCTCAGCAAGCCTTTGCACTTCATCCGCGACAACCGCAAAACCCTTGCCCGCATCACCAGCCATAGATGCCTGGATAGCCGCATTTAGAGAGAGGATGTTGGTCTGATCTGCTATGTCGTTGATCAGTGCAACGATGTCTCCAATCTCCTGTGAGCTTTCACCCAGCCGCTTGATTCGCTTAGCTGTTTCCTGAATCTGCCCTCGAATCGTGTCCATGCCATCAATCGTGTTCTGCACAACCGATGCACCCTTGTTGGCTATACCGACTGACCGGCCAGCAACAGTTGAAGATTCAGCCGCATTGCAGGACACCATATCAATTGATACAGCCATTTCATTCACAGCCTCTGACACATCCGAGATTTCATTTGATTGTCTCTGAGATGCCTGGGTCAACTCCTGAACAGATTTCTGGGTATGGTCCGCAACGTTGGACACGTTTACCGAGGTTTCATTGATCTTTGAAACCAGGGCGCGCATCTGGTCTATGGAAAAGTTAATCGAGTCTGCAATAGCCCCGGTAAAACTTTCGGTGACTGTTGCTTGTACCCTCAAATCGCCATCTGCCAGGTCTGCAAGTTCATCAAGTAACTGCAAAATTGCCGCCTGGTTCTCTTCGTTAGTTCGTTCGGTTTCGCCACTACTCTGACTTGCCTGCCGATAGATCATGAAACTGATCACCAGAAATACAAAAAGCGAACCTACAACAAACCCAAGGCCAAGCGCCGGTGATGCCAGCCCCTGTCCGCTTCCGCTCCTGTACGAGCTAATAAGTCCATCAGAAGCGCGCATTAAGTCTGAAGAGCCCTCATAGATGGCATCAGCCGCAGTATTGATTTCCACAACATCCTGGGATCTAGTCAAAATTTCGTTGACCCGCGCGGAAACAGACCTGAAGAGCTCTTCAATCTTGGTAAGGCTACTTTGTATCTCCGTGTCTGTTGCTGCTGTCAACAACAGGTCCTTGTCACCATTGGTTAATCCATTGAGAACACCCAAAAATGTATCACTATCGCGGTTGAGATTGCTGGAAAGGCTCTTTGTAGTGCCTCTTTCGAGCACCTTGTCAATACTGTGGGACATCCTTTCGATGAGCACAGATTGTCTTTGCGCCAGAGCCACCTCACTGGCTGGTGCAGGCAATCGCAGCATTGCCGCGACTACCTTATTATTTTCGGCCTGAATCGCCGACATGGTAATCGACAGGTCGGCTGAGATATCACGCAGGTACATCAGCGCCTCTTTATTAGCGAGGATCACGTCAACATTTGCCTTGATATCACCCCAAAGAGTTGCAATATCTCTCAGCTGACCTTGAGATGCTGCGTCTGAAGCCGGGAGATTCGCAACCGGATTCCCATTACGAAGAAAGCCAAGCTCACTATCAAACTGATTCTTACTTTCCGTTAAGGTTGGGTATATTGCCGCGTTACCCTGGGAGGCGCTCAGTGCATGCTTTGCAATTTCCTGGGAAAGAACCTTCAACTTGTTGGCATACCCAAGGTAACCACTCAGTTGCACCGAGTCCTGTCTGACGAAATAGTAGTTCCCAGCAAACCCTGCAATTAGAGCTAGCAGCACTACGACCATGATCGGGATTACAGGGTTTTTTAAAACGCTTCCAGCTCCACTAGATTTGTCAGCCATCAAGGATTCCTTTGCAATTTATCATTAGTTCTAAGACACCATCGCCAGTTTCTCAAGTTCAGGGTGCTCTGCCAGCGCAGTCAGACTGAGCACTGGCCAATGAATCCCCGCGACACAATAGCTACCACGAATGTAAGGTATAAACATTTCGTCTATATCATCAATGGCAGTCTCAAAAGTATCACTGGGGAAATGTTGCATACCCAGCGATTCGTCAATGATAAAGCCAAAATACTGATCCTCATCTTCCACCGCTATAACCCGCCGCTGATTCCTGGGAAAATCGGATACCTTGCCGAAGAATACTGCCAGATCAAGAACCGCCATCAATTTGCCTCGAACATTACCAATTCCAACGACGAAATCCTTTACGCCAGGTAATAGAGTTGCCTGAGGCACGCGCATGGTCTCTGCGACTTCGTTCAACGGGACCACAAACCGTTGTCCCAACAGATTGAAACCCAGTCCAGCCCAGTGCAGCTGAGTATTCTCTTTGGACGGTAACTCTTCTGCTATCTCCTGGCTTCGAACTGCCAGTGACAGAAGTGATGTGAATGGGGTCAAATCGCTCATCGAGTCTGAACCATTTTAGTGTTCACATTAGTGACCCCATCACTACAACGAGTTCCCTGGTGTCTACTGGTTTGGTGACGTAACCTTTAGCGCCTTGCCTCGCACCCCACACCTTATCCGTTTCCTGATCCTTGCTGCTCACGATGATAACTGGAATATGTTTTGTCGCTGCATCTCTAGAGATCTGCCTAGTTGCTTGGAAACCATTCATGCCAGGCATCACAATATCCATTAGCACGACGTCAGGTTGCTCCCTGGTTGCCATGGCAATACCGTCTTCACCATTTTCTGCCGTAATAACTTCGTGACCAACCCCTCCAGCATTTCCTTGAACTGGAAGATCTCGGTCGGTGAATCGTCTATCACCAGTACTTTTGACATTACATTTGTACTCCAAACATCAATCGACTTTCACGTGATTCCGAATAGTGCTAAGCAGTTCATCCTTGCTAAATGGTTTTGTTAAGTACTGGTCAGAACCGACAATACGCCCCTTGGCACGATCAAACAGGCCATCCTTACTGGAAAGCATAATGACCGGGGTACTCTTATAGGCAGAATTGTTCTTTATTAATGCGCATGTCTGGTACCCATCCAATCTTGGCATCATGATGTCAACAAAAATAATTGCTGGCTGCATATCAGCTATCTTGGCTAAAGCATCGAACCCGTCAGTCGCTGTAATCACTTCACAGCCAGCTTTGGATAGAAGGGTTTCGGCGGTTCTTCGAATGGTCTTACTATCATCAATGACCATTACCTTGACGCCTTCAAAATTGTCGTCCATACGTCTACCTTGAATTAACTAGCACTTGTCCAGATTTGGATATCAGGCCAACAAGTTTTTTTGGAAGAGATAGTTTCATCATCAAAGTGCTTTGTTTGTAATGCGACAACTGGCCAAACTCTCCTATATTCCAGGGAGAAACTAGCTATCTTCTCCATAAAACTCAACAAAATTGCATTGCTGCCCGTAAGTTGCACCGCTTTTTGTAACACAGTTGTTAAACTCAATCCATAAGTACCCGACAATTAAGGGAATTTCACCACAATCGAGCGGTTTCTGGTTTACAATGTGACCCAGCGACGGTGCTTCAGATGACTGACCATACAGCCTCCACAGCACTAGCAATTACAATTATACCTGTTAGTGAGGTCAATAGGATTTGGTAACTAAACTCGGGGTCGTTATGGACCCCATAGATAGTTTGAACCCCAAGAAAGACAGCACCGTGGCCATGATGCACGCTGCCCAGAGAAAGGGCTGGGAAATCTATCATATTGAGCAAAATGGCCTGTATATTCAGGAAGGTGAGGTCTACACCAATCGGCAGCAGGTCAGGGTATTTGACGATCTTGAGTGCTGGTACGAAATTGTCGATTCGCAACATAGGCCCGCGTCCGATCTCAGCGCCATTTTAATGCGCAAAGATCCTCCCTTCGATATGGAATATGTATACTCCACCTACCTGCTGGAAATGGCGGAACAGTCTGGGACCCCCGTACTCAACAGGCCTGGTAGTATTCGAGACTGCAACGAGAAGTTGTTCGCCCTACAATTTGCACAATGTTGCCCTCCACATGTCGTCAGTCGCGATCCAGTAGTTCTGCGTAAATTTCATGAAACTCATGGCGAAGTTATTTACAAGCCCCTCGATGGTATGGGCGGGGCTTCAATATTTCATGTAAAACCAGAAGACAGCAACCTCAGTGTCATCATCGAGACCCTGACTGACCTTGGCCAGCGGCAGATAATGGCACAGAAGTACATCCCCGAGATTAGGGACGGAGATACGCGCATCCTGCTCATCAACGGTGAGCCAGTTCAATTCGGCCTCTCCCGGGTTCCCGCATCAGGAGAATCCCGGGGCAATCTCGCGGCAGGAGGGGAAGGTATCGGCCGAAAGTTGAATGAGCGAGATCGCTGGATCTGCGGCCAGGTAGGACCTTCTCTCAAAAAGAGAGGGCTCTATTTTGTCGGAATTGACGTGATCGGCGACTATCTGACTGAAATCAATGTGACCTGCCCTACCTGCATTCGAGAGCTAGACAAGGCTTTTGATCTGGATATCGCAGGGAGTTATATGGATTTCATTGAACGAGAGATTTTTTGACTGCACTAGCGCCAGTAATCACGCCACGTGACAGGCTGAGCTTCACCACCTTCCTTGCTATCATGATCCATGCTGCAATCATACTGGGTGTTACGTTTACTTATGTCACCAATAAAAGGTCCGCCAGGACAATGGAAGTGACCCTGGCCCAGCATCGCAGCAAAAATCAGCCCGACAAGGCCGATTTCCTTGCACAATTCAATCAAACCGGCAGCGGAACCCTGGAAGAAAAGGCGCTCACTACCTCACCGACCAAGGCAGAATTCCACGATACGATTATCCGAGAGACCTCGCCACAGGAGCGGCAGAGGACAGCGCCTCAAACTGACAAGCAACAGAAATCAGTTGTTACTACAAGCGGAAAGAATGATCGAGCAGCGGCGTCTGACACTCGTCAAAAGTCTCCTAATCCAAGCGATGCGGTCGACCCCAACAAGAAAACACTTTTGGAACGAAGCCTTGAAATTGCAAGCCTTGAAGTCAGGCTGGACAGACAGAGGCAAATATACGCCAAGAGACCAAGAATCAAGCGTCTCACCAGCCTGTCTACGTCCTCCAGTGCTGATGCGTTCTATCTCAATTCCTGGAGACGTAAGATTGAAGGTATCGGCAACCTGAACTATCCGAATGAGGCACGACGCAGGAAGCTATATGGAAGCCTTCGACTCATGGTGGCAGTTTTACCTGACGGTTCCTTAAACGAAGTGGCTCTGCTTGAAACCTCCGGCCATCAGGTCCTGGATGATGCTGCAATTCGTATTGTCCGCCTCGCCGCCCCTTTTGCTCCATTTCCGGATGAGCTACGCCAATCCACAGATGTACTCGAAATCATTCGAACCTGGCAATTCCGCAAAAATAGCTCCCTACGGAGTTACTAGGGTGGCCGATCAGAACCTTAAAGGTGAATTCCTTGTCTCGATGCCTGCACTGAAGGGCGATTACTTCCAGGCCAGCGTGACCTTCCTGATCGACCACAATACTGATGGCGCTTTCGGTCTGGTCATCAATAATCCAACCGATATGCAGTTACAGGACATCTTCCCGGAACTCGAGGGGACGACACAGCAGGTGGATCTGCTGGAAGGCGGACCCGTCGAACAGGATCGGATCTTTTTCCTGCACACATCCGATAAACATTACGAACACTCACTTGTAGTCAACCCGGAAACGACCCTGTCAACTTCACCAGAGTTGATTTCTGATCTGGCAACACAGGACTCGCCTGAGCATCTGCTTGCCATTATCGGCTACGCAGGCTGGGGAGCGGGGCAGCTGGAGGCGGAATTGCTGGCAGATGCCTGGTTGATTACACCATTCGACAGAAATATTCTCTTTTCCCGTGACCACGAAACAAAACCCCAGGCGGCAGCAAGTAAAATGGGAATCGACCTGAATCTGATTGGTCCAACTTCTGGACATGGCTGATCTAACCGATCAACTTGTAATGGCCTTTGATTTCGGAAGGAACAAGATCGGCATCGCCGTCGGACAGACTGTTACAAAAACAGCAACGCCGATCGCTATCATCAGAGCGCGTGACGGCATACCCGACTGGCTTGAAATTGAAAAGTTAGTTAAGGAATGGCAGCCGGGGCTGTTTGTGGTTGGTTTACCCATCAATATGGACGACTCCCCCAGTGAAATGTCACGCCTCGCTGAAAAGTTTGGTCGAAGGCTCAGGGGTAGATTTAACATCCCCTACGAAATGATGGATGAGCGCCTAACATCATATGAGGCGAGATCCAACGAATCTTCAGATAAGCCCATTGATGATGTTGCCGCACAACTTATTCTTGAATCCTATTTTCAAGACCGTGGCTTTACGCCGAAGCGTCCTACGCGGCCCGGTCGGACCAAGTGAAACACGGTTTATAAGGTCAGGTCGTCGTCGCCGGATTCAAGCGACAGGCCCTGGGCGGCTGGACTCAAGCCAGATCTCTCTCCACCAGACAATTTGATCATTAGACGCAAATCATTGGCAGAATCTGCTGCCGCCAGTGCTGAGTCGTAACCGATCTCACCACCCGAATAGAGCTCAAACAAGGCCTGATCGAATGTCTGCATGCCCTGTTCTGTGGATTTGGACATCACTTCTTTCAGCGCATGAACATCACCCTTCTTAATCAGGTCCGATACCAGCGGTGTGTTAATTAGAATTTCGATGGCCGCACGACGACCCTTTCCATCGGTGGTAGGCACTAATTGCTGCGCTATCATTCCTCGCAAGTTCAAAGAAAGATCCATCCAAACCTGGTCATGCCGATCTGCCGGAAAAAAGTTAATGATCCTGTCCAGGGCCTGATTGGCATTATTGGCATGCAACGTGGCAAGACACAGATGTCCCGTTTCTGCGAAAACCACAGCATGGTCCATGGTTTCACGTGATCGAATCTCTCCAATCATAATAACATCCGGCGCCTGGCGTAGTGTATTCTTGAGCGCTATTTCAAAGCTGGGCGTATCTACGCCAACCTCTCGCTGGGTCACCATGCAGCCCCTGTGTTCATGAATAAACTCAATGGGGTCTTCGATGGTAATGATGTGCCCTTTGCTCTTCTCATTGCGATGGCCAATCATTGAAGCCAGCGATGTAGATTTACCGGTACCGGTGGCGCCAACAAAAATGATCAGCCCTCGTTTGCTCATCGCCAGTGTCTTGACCATTTCTGGCAGCATCAGCTCATCAAAGGAAGGTATATGAGTCTCGATTCGCCTCAGCACCATGCCAGCAAAATTTCGCTGATAAAAGGCACTGACTCTGAACCGCCCGGCTGTTGGGGATTGGATGGCAAAGTTACACTCATGCTCCACCTCAAACTCCTGGATCTGTTCCGCGTTCATGGTGGAGTGAACCATTTCCCTGGCCTGATCGGGCGTCAAGGCAGTTTTTGACATGGGCATCATGCGTCCGCTGACCTTGATGGAGGGCGGCATCCCCGCTGTAATAAACAGGTCGGAAGCCTGCTGCTCCAAAACCACGGCGAGCATTTTGTCGAAATCAATCATGAGGTGTTCCCTACCGAATACTGCTACNTGAAGTCATCTGGCATCTTCGCTTTTTCAGCTGCGTTCTCCTTGGTGATGATATTGGCTTCCAGCAACGTCCTAAGGCACTGGTCCAGCGTCTGCATGCCAAGGTTACCGCCGGTCTGGATAGCGGAGTACATCTGGGCGACCTTATCTTCCCTGATCAAATTCCTTATAGCGGGGGTACACAGCATGATTTCATGTGCGGCAACTCGACCACCACCGACCTTCTTTAGCAGATTTTGCGAAATTACTGCGGCCAGCGACTCAGAGAGCATGGACCTGACCATGGCTTTTTCAGATGCCGGGAACACGTCGACGACCCTGTCTATTGTTTTAGCAGCGGATGATGTATGAAGTGTGCCAAATACCATGTGCCCCGTTTCAGCGGCTTCCAGGGCAAGACGAATCGTCTCCAGGTCCCGCATCTCACCCACGAGTATGATATCCGGATCCTCACGAAGTGCAGACCGAAGCGCCTCATTAAAACCAAGGGTATCCCGGTGAACTTCCCTTTGGTTAACCAGACACTTCTTGCTTTCATGAACAAACTCGATTGGATCTTCAACCGTCAGGATATGCTGGTATCGATTGTCGTTGATATAATCCATCATGGCCGCAAGCGTTGTGCTCTTACCAGACCCAGTGGGTCCAGTCACGGTAACCATGCCACGAGGGATCTCTGAGATACTTCTGAATATCTCCCCCATCCCCAGATCCTCCATGGACAATACCCTCGAAGGTATTGTTCTGAAGACGCCACCAGCCCCCCTGTTCTGATTGAAGGCGTTGACACGGAATCTGGCTACACCAGGTATTTCAAACGAGAATTGTTTCAACAAACCACCATCCAATATAATCAAAACCCTAGGGCAGAGTTGACAAAACCTTGAGTTTAAAGTTTGATTC
>PBRP01000037.1 GCA_002726655.1 Gammaproteobacteria bacterium | reverse complement strand
ATCAACCTCAGTGCAACCGAGACGTTTTTCCCTGAAAAGAGATTGTTTTTTCTGGAAGGGCGGGATGTTTTTGTGGCGACACCGCGGGCTGATACGGGAGGCAGGGGAGTCGGCCCCAGGGGTACGCCAACGACTCTCGTCAATACACGGCGAATTGGTGGAATACCTGTTGAGCCGGTTTTTGATGCGGGCGAAGAGTTACACGACCGAGAACTTATTCAACCGGTTGATTTGATTGGTGCGGTTAAGCTAACGGGTCAGTACGGTCGCTTTCGCTACGGTTTTCTCGGTGCGTTCGAGGACGATGTCAAGTTTGATGTTGAGTTGAATGGAGAGCAAATCAACATCAGTGGAGACGGCAGTGATTATGGTGTCGCCCGGGTTCTCTATGAGGATACTCCTGGTGGTGCCTATCGTGCGCTTGGGTTTCTATCCACTGCCGTTCTGCATCCCGACAGGGACGCGGTGACCCACGGTATTGATGGGCATTACCTGTCTGATGACGGCAGATGGAAAATGGATGGCCAGATGTTTATGTCAGACCTGGATGGTATCGAAAATGGCATGGGTGGGTTTATGGATTTTGAATATACTTTTCGCAAAGGTGTTACCCAGCGCCTCGGCATCGAATTCCTGGATGACAAGGTTGATATTAATGACCTTGGGTATCTGCAACGTAACGACAATTTCAGGATTCGTTCTGCTCATATAAGAACATCGTCGGACCTTTCATGGGCGAGGGACAATCAATTCGACGTAAGGGGTTATGTGCAAAAGAACAGGGATGGTCTGTTTACGGGGGGAGGTATCTTTTTTTCAAACCGAACCACGTTCAGTAACCTGACCAAAGCAACTGTGCGACTAAATTTCTTCCCAGCAAGCTACGATGATCTGAATAGCTTTGGTAATGGCACCTACCGTGTTGAAGAGCGGGCAAGTATGTCAATTCACTGGCATTCAGACTCATCCAAAAGATTTTATTATGGATTTAGAGCGAGCTTTTCGGAGGAGGATCTTGGTGACTTTACCTACACGGCGGCTACTAACTTCGTATGGCGACCAACTGACCGCTTTGCTCTGAACGCCAGTGTCAAGTATAAGGAAAGGAAGGGGTGGCTGCTTCACCAGGAAGAGGAAAACTTCACCACCTTTGACGCAGTGCAGTGGCAACCAAAACTATCCATCGACTATTTTTTAAGTGCGAAGCAGCAATTTAGGGTCTCCCTTCAGTGGGTTGGTATCAAAGCACAAGAGGATGCGTTTTACAGAATTCCAGCTACTCCAGGCAGTTTGATTGCCATTTCGAAACCTGCAGGTCCATCGAACAGTTTCTCTCTTTCCCAGATGAGCCTGCAGGCAAGATACCGGTGGGAGATCGCGCCCCTGTCAGATATTTTTGTAGTGTATACTCGACTGGCTGATCAGAGCACAGCGCTGGGGAGTTCAGACTTTTCAGATATCTTCTCCAATGGTTATGATGAACCGCTGGTTAACGTGATCGTGATTAAACTTAGGTACCGCTTCGGCTCGTAGGAAAGCAATATGCCGCGATACGACTATTACTGTGATGCTAACGGCCAATCGGTCGAGGCGAGGCATGGAATCTCAGAAAAAATTGAAACCTGGGGTCAACTCTGTGAACTGACTGGAAGTGATCTGGGGGAAACCATGCCGGATTCCGCGGTTCGAAAAATCATCACCGTGGCACCCATGGCGAACACACCGAAAGGTGATAGCTATCTGAAGAATCAGGGATTCACCAAGCTGGTCAAGCGGAGTGATGGCACCTACGAAAACGTCACACGAACTGGAACGGAAAAGCGGTTTCTCGATCCTAAAGACCCGACCAGCATGCCTCATCTCCACAAGAAAATAAGCGATTGATTCAGTGGCAAAACCGATTTCACTTCTAGTGTTTGCTTTTTTCAGCCTGGCGGTCAGCTTGTCCTTGCTGGCGGAGGAGGCGAATTATTTTCTTATTAGGTACCTGCCAGGTGAGAACTGGAATCACACAATCTCTTATCAGGATCAGCCCGGGTTATTAAAGCACCACTCATACCTGCAAAAAATGCATATCAAGGATCAGATCGTCATGGGCGGACTTGTCAGTGGTGAACCTGGTAGTCTGATGTTGGTTAGAACGGGCTCCAGGGAAGAGGCAGAAGTGATCGCAAGGCAGGATCCTGGCGTTGTGACTCGCATTCTAAAGGCACAGATCACCGCGTGGAACGTGCAAATGTCATCTATGCGATTTGTGCAGCGTCAGCCCGTGCAGCCGATCAAGGATGTCGATCAAACCTTTCGACTAAAACGGGTTGATCCCGAATCCCGCCTCAATATTGAGGATTAGCTTTCTCCCGGTTCGCCAGATTTCTCTGATAATTCCTTGTCGATAAGAAAGTTCATCACATCCAGCATTCTGGAGATGCCGACGGCCCGGGTTGGTCGAATCTTGTATTTTCCGTGGATGATGATCGTTGGTACACTGGCGACCTTCAACCGGCGCGCCATTTGATCTGCAGCGCTTATCTTTGAAGCCAGATCCGGCGAATTGAAGGTTTTCATATACTCGTCAGCAGTGATTCCCCGGCCATCGAAATAGTCTCCCAGCCTGGTAGGTGGTGAGAAATTGCGTTTTACCTCTTGAACCTCCCGAAAGAAGGGCAAATGATGCTCGTCGATGAGCCCAAGTTTTTCCATGGCGTAGTAATTTCGCCCAAGGATTCGCCAGTAGTCACTGGAGACTACTGGCGTTCTGATGAAGTTTATTCTGTCGATGTTGGCATCTACCCAGTCGGTAAGACTCGGGTCAAAGTTATAGCAGTGGATACAGCCGTAAGAGAAGAACTCCATCACTTCGATCTTGTCGCTTCGAATTCGCCTGGGTTTTTCAAGTAGTGTGTAGTGTTCACCCTCAATAAAATCACCTAGCATCGGTGATTCCTTGACCACAAGTGTAGAGAAGTATCCAATCAGAACGATGATGGTTGCCGCGACAAGACCGACGGCAATCTTTTGTTGTACCAGGAAGCGCGTTGCTTTTTTAGCCATTACAATGGACATTCTTCAGATTGTGGGGAGGTGATTATAATCGCAACCATGTGGTTTCAGGTATGTTTATATTCGCCTGGCATGACCTCGTCGCTGATCGGTTCAAGCAGCAGGCTGATCGTTAGTGAGGTTGATGTTTTTCCATGTCTTGTAATTTTGCTGCCATGTAACAGGAGAAAGTCATGAACAGAATGCCTGCACTCAGTCTTGCAGCGATCCCCGGAAGACGAAAAGCTACAATTGAGCTAGCCGTAGAGATTGAAAGAGGGGGTTTTTCCGGCATCTATGGCCCCAGCCTGGGAGACTCTTTGGCATTATGTGAAGCCCTGGCATTTGCTACCAACGAAATATCATTTGGCACTACTATCACGCCGATATACTTTCGACAGGTAGTGGACTATGCGAGTACTGCCTCCTTCATCCATGAGGTATCCGGTGGCAGATTCCGGTTTGGAATCGGGGTGAGTCACGGACCTGCTTTAGCATCCCGCGGACTTGATGGGGGTAAACCGCTGGCTGATACCAGGAATTTCGTTGAAGAATTGCGAGCAGTGCCAAGGGCGGGAGAACTACCTCCCATTGTTATTGCTGCCCTGCGAAAAAAGATGATCATGCTGTCTGAAGAGATCGCCGATGGAATGGTGTTTGCTAATGGAGCCAGATCTCACATGGCTGAATCTCTGGGCAAATTATCAAGTCATGCCCTTCAGGATGATGATTTCTTTATTGGCGACATGATTCCCACCTGTATCAGCGATGACATTGAAGCTGCCAAAGCGGTAAACCGGAAGACCCTTACTTCCTATGCCCTGATGCCAAACTACAGAAACTACTGGAAAGAAGCCGGCTATGTTGAGGAAATGGAGGGTATCGAAAAGGCTATCGCGGCTGGTGAGCAGGATAAGATTCCCTATTACCTTAACGACGAGTGGCTTGCAGACACGACCCTTTTTGGAACCGCGACCCAGGTCAGAGATGGACTGGAAGCCTGGTTTGATGCCGGCATAAAGACACCGATTCTGGTGCCATCTTCTGCCAGTGGCGGACAGATGGTTGCCTTTGAAGAGATGCTGGCGATTTTTTGATCAGCAGGCTACTGGTGAGATGACGCGCCACTTTGGGTGAGATGACGCGCCATTAGGGTCGAAATGACGCCCCGCTTCGGTTCCTTCGACTTCCGTCTATCTGTCACTAAAAATATTACTGTCACTCGGTATGGTTGGATTATACTGGGTAACAGGGTTACCTTTGACCCGAATTAAGTGGAGAAATCAGCCAGTGAAAAACTTAGTCGCCATCATGTTCATGTTCATTTGTTTCAATATGGCCCATGCAAACGGTGTGCGGGAAGCGGTAGAAAACCAGGCCAGAACCGAGGTGGACCGGGACCTTGATAGTAAGAGGAAACCTGCCGAAGTGTTGGAGTTCTTTGGAATACAACCTGGAATGAACGTTCTTGATGTATTTGGTGGCGGTGGTTATTACGCTGAAATACTCAGTTACCTCGTTGGCGAAGCTGGCAGCGTTACGCTCTACAACAATAGTCCATGGAATGCCTTCGTCAATAAGAATGTGATGGTGCGGTTAAAAGACAATCGTCTGCCTAACGTAAAGCGAGTTGTGCTTGAACCCGTGGGTCTGGAAAGCCTCGAAGAGAAATTTGATGCGGCAATTTTCGTCCTGGGAATGCACGATATCTATTATGTTGATGAAGAAAATGGTTGGCCAGCAATAGATAAAGAAGGGTTTTTGGCCAATATTCACAGGTTACTTAAGGACGGCGCTGTGTTCGGCGTAGTTGATCATAATGCAGTGACGGGCACCGACCCGTCAGTGGTTGGCAAGAGTGTGCACCGGATTGATCCCGCGGTAGTCATAAGGGACTTGAAAGCTGCCGGGTTTAAGTTTGAAGGTGAATCCAATGTCCTGCGGAACCCCAATGACACCCTGGACATATCTGTATTTGATCAGTCCGTTAGCAGGAAAACTGACCGCAGCATTCTGAAATTCAGAAAATGAAACTATGGGTTGATGCTGATGCATGCCCGGGGGTGATCAAAGAGATTCTATTTCGCGCAGCAGACAGGACAGAGACTCTTGTGACACTGGTCGCCAACCATAGCCTCAGGATTCCTCCCTCACGTTATGTCACGTTCCTGCAGGTAACGAGTGGGTTTGACGTTGCCGACGATGAGATCGTTAAAAGACTGGAGTCCGGTGATCTTGTTATTACTGCTGACATTCCCCTCGCAGCGGAAGTAATAGAGAATGGTGGGCATGCCCTCAGTCCAAGGGGCGAACTCTTTACAGCTGACAACATCAAGCCGCGGCTAAATATGCGGGGTTTTCTTGATACCATGCGGTCCAGTGGCGTAAATACAGGCGGGCCACCGCCTCTGAATCAGACTGACCGGCAGGCTTTTGCAAATCACCTGGACAGACTGCTCACCAAATATGTGGCGAAAAGTGGCTAGCCCGGACAATTCATGAAGGGATCGGAATGCCGGACCATACTAAAACCGATCAGGTACAATCTGTACTCTAGAGAAAATGGGGAAACCACATATAACACGTTGAAATTGCTGATGTTAACAACTTTCTTTAGTCGCCTTCATGAAATGTCCGGGCTAATATCAAAGCTCCATAATATCGCTAGAAAGCGATTTCACGCCTGATGATCCTGTCGTAGAAATCGCTGTCCAATTTCGAATAGACGGCTTCACCCGGTTTCATGACCAGTAGTTCGTTATCAACCTTATCCAGGTGGTATGCCTGTTCTCGCAGATCCTGTTTTTGCAGCTTGTGGGTGGTTGTAGTTGGTAATTCATTCAGGATACGGATAAAAATCGGCCTGGCGTAGGCGGGCAGGTTGTTACCGATATGTGTGGAAAAGCTATGGAGATCAAGGTTGCCGAAGTTTAGTCCCTCCTTCAAAACAATAGACGCCATTCCTGCCCGACCATCAGTGCCGGGTATCTCGACACCATAGATATTGGAAAAAATGATCTCCTCATGATTGTTGATAATCTCACCAACTTCATTGGTTGAAACGTTTTCACTTTTCCATCGAAAAGTATCACCAATCCTGTCAACGAATTGATAGTGAGTCTGGCCATAGGCGAAGCCGACGTTCACAGATTTCATGATATCACCGCTGTTGAAGTAGACATCACCTTGCTGAAGTGCATTTCGTATCAGTTTTTTCTTAGTGGCTTCTTCGTTCGTATAACCTTCGAACTGAGACTTCTCAGTAACTTCAATTAGTAGTAATCCTGCTTCGCCGTCCGCGACTTCGATACACATGCCTGCGGCATCTCGAATAATTTCATCATTGGCCACGTCGTACTTTACTAATTTGGTCGGAACCAGGCTGAGGCCAACCGTACAGTCCTTATTGAATACATTGCCAAAACCACCGTTACCATCACTGGCACCATAGAACTCGCCAATCCGCTCAATGCCGAATCTCTGTTTGAAGTTCAGCCAGATATCAGGTCGAAGCCCATTGCCGACGATAGCCCGGATGGGATTTTCTTTGTCTGTTGTTTTCTCCGGGAGGCTCATCAGGTAGCGTAAGAATTCACCGATATAGACAAATGTGGTGCAGTTGTATTTGCGCACATCGTCCCAGAAGGCACTGACAGACAATCGACGCCGGATGACAGTTGAGGCACCAACTTGAAAAGCTGCCGTCAGGCCAACGACGAGACCTGTTGCATGGTATAGGGGCAGGCAGTTGTACATCCTGTCGCTACGTTTTAGACGCAACAAGGCTGTAGAGGACAGCATGGCGGTCTGCATCACTCTCTTGGATGACATAACGGCTGCCTTCGGCAGTCCCGTTGTTCCTGAGGTAAATATATAGAATGCAGTATGACCCATGGNGATGGTGTCTGATTCAGGGTGGTTGCTTGCATCTGCATTTGCATCTTCTGAATCGACGATGGTGGACCAGCTTGGCGGTGCTTGCGTACCCTGGTCACGAACAAAAAGGTAATCCTCACCATCCCTCAGGCTTAAGGCATCACGAATTTCATTCAGAGGTTCCATCAATTCTTCGCCGAATATGCATTTTTTTGATTCCGTCAGGGCTATGCAGTGCACGAGCTGCTGCTTGGAGAGATTGGTATTGATAAGCCCGCCTATTGCCCCGAGTTTGCTGATGGCAATTATTTGAACGACGAATTCAATCCTGTTTTGCATAAAGAGGCTCACACAGTCCCCTGGCAAGATTCCCTGTGCCTTCAATATCGCAGCAACACGATTTGCTCTTTCGTTCAGCGTTTGCCAGGTAACGATTTCATCCTCACATAGAAGTGCGACTCCCTGGGGATGTGAATTAACATGTTGTTGAACAAGCAAGGCAAAAGAACCGATTGAATCTGGTTCTGGCGGTTTCATCGTTGCGGCTGTAACGAGTACTTTTAAGTCCCCAAGGAAATTTGCTATGGAGCCCATTGATAACCTCTTCTAAGATTTGTTGGTCTATTTGCCAGAAACATAGAGATGATACCGTTTGCAGTGGCTGGCGAACAGAGTATCGAATGAAATGCTGGTCGAGCCCGGACATGCAAAATGTGGCTGTATTTGTGGCCTAACGACCCAGCTCAGTCTAGTTAGCAGCAAGTTTTCAAGTTGATATGCAGAGTCTGACCTAATTTTTAATCCGCGCATGAGTCCTGGAAAGCGCACTTTCGTGCGAATTATCTGATATTTCTGTAGGCAGAAACTCAACTGGAGCATAGGTAGAGCTTAACTATACCCGTACCCACAGTCCCCGATAGTTCACAAAACCAGACTATTTTGCCGGGGTTATTGCGCTTCAGGGAAATACCCCTCTTGGGAGGTATTTGGATCTCAACGGATTCTTAAAGCTGCGTTAAGGTTAGAGATGACTTATCTGTAATACTATCCCGCGGTTAGCCGCTGTTGACCTGTCAAGGATATGATTTTATCCAGTTCCTGGTTGCGAATAGATGAATTTGGAGAAAAGTCAGGCTTGTTTGTCATGTAATTAGAAACTTACAAGTGGATGTGTTAGCTGGCTAGATATCAAAGTCGTGGGGAAATTGCCTGACAATATAGCCAGTGGCACGGGACTGACGAGAACCAGTTGGTTTACCCTTCTTGATTTGTTAGTTACCAACAAGTATTTAGGTTTGTGACCCGAACGGACAAGCTCCAATTTTGAATTTCAACATCACAATTTGGCGCAAAATGCTGGATCAGGCATATTTAGTACCGTTCAGATGATGGGTGATGGGGTCAGTTTGCGACAATTTCACTCTTATAGACCTGTTTCCACTGGTTTTACCGACATAAATCGAAATTTAAGGCCTGACTTATTCACATTTTATGGGGGTCAGATCAGATATTGGTGAATAGCCAGAAAAAGCCTGAGCATGATCATCATGGTTCTGTCAAGCGGTTGATTTACAAGGGCTGTAGCGGCGTTGTACAAAAAATGAGCAACTGGATGGAGGTAAGGGTTTTAAGGGTTTACCAGAATAACTGCCAGTTATCACCAGACTTATCCACAGAAATTGTGGAAAAAGTCCGAGCTGGGTAAATTCACCACATTTTGCTTGTGATGTCGTTAGTGAGTACTCACACCTCGGGGTGGAATGGCCTGGTCACGAGAAGAAAGTTATTAAAAAAAGGCGAATATATACCATTATGATCTATAAATTCATGGCTTAGAGGCCCCTCAACCTATGTGATGGTAATGAAAGTGAAAACGCACGGGTATGGCTGAGTTAAATGACGTGATTTTCAGGGGCGATTGGTATTGGTAAAAAGCGAAACAGGGGCCTGTGTTACATTGTCCCCAGTCAAAATATGGGAAAAATTCGTGTCTGTTGATGTTCAGGGTTATTGCGATGAGAAATTTACAGGTGTTCGTGAGCTATTCGCCGCCAATATCGAAGAAGGGCGAGACGTCGGTGCCTCCTTTGCGCTGACTATTGACGGTGAGATGGTCATCGATATCTGGGGAGGTCACCTTAATGAGCAAAAGACGCAGCCCTGGCAGGAAAATACCATCGTCAATGTTTACAGCACGACTAAAACCATGTCATTCCTCTGTGCGCTGCTGCTGGCTGACCGTGGTGAATTGAATTTTGATGCCAATGTCTCAGACTATTGGCCGGAATTCTCTGCTGCAGGCAAGGAGAAGGTCAAAGTCTGGCACATAATGGATCATGCTGCCGGATTATCAGGAATGGATGTGGAGGTTACACCTGAGGATCTATATGACTGGGATAAGATCGTAAACCTGCTGGCTGAACAAAAACCCTGGTGGGAGCCGGGAACGGCCAGTGGGTATCATGCCATAACCCAGGGCTATCTGATTGGTGAGCTGGTTCGGCGAGTGACGGGGGAATCCATAGGTGCTTTTTTCCGGCAGGAAATAGCCCAACCCCTTGCTGCAGACTTCCATATAGGTGTTCCAGAGTCGGAATTCGGCAGAATAGGGGACCTGATTCCATCTGATGGTGGAGAGCTGGTTGGAGCCAATGATGACCCGGATTCTATTGCCAGCAGGACTTTCAGAAATCCTGCTTCACCGGCCGTTAATTCACACACTGATAGATGGCGAAAAGCAGAAATTCCTGCGGCTAATGGTCATGGTAATGCCAGGTCAGTGGCCAAACTTCAGGCTCCACTCGCCTGCGGGGGTTCAGCTTTTGGTGTGGACCTGTTTTCCAGGACCACCGCCGAGTCTGTGATGCGGGAACGGATCAGTGGTACTGACCTGGCGCTCCGTTTTCCCATTGCGTTTGGTTTGGGTTTCGGTCTCAATTCACAGTTGATGCCCCTGTCTCCGAACAAGAATGTGTGTTTCTGGGCTGGCTGGGGCGGCTCCACTGTTCTCGTTGATCAGGATGCGAGGCTTTCGGCCTCCTTTGTCATGAATAAGATGTTCGCTGGTCTGATGGGTGATGTAAGATCCTACAACCTTGTCCAGAGGGTATATGAAGTCCTTGCGTAATTTAAGTCTTCATTTCTAGCCTTGATTTAGATATCAAGCGGGCCAGTCGGAATGAGAGAGTTTATTGTCAGAGCGCGAAAAGCGCCGGTTGATGCTGCCAGATTCCTGGCCAGCGCTGGTACTGGGGCGCATGTTGAATACCTTGCCCAGATGATCGTCAATGCACTATTTATCTCGAAGGGTCATCGTGAAGACACTTGCTTAACCCTTGTAATGGAGGATAGTGCTGATTTCTCCCGCGCCCTGACGATGCAGGGGAACACACTTGGAGGCCTCTCCGGGATGGATGAGGGTTCGCTGCTGGGCACCTGTGCAGCGGCACTGAATGTAGGCAGTTCGCTCAAAAAGGAGGCCAGCCTGGTCTGCGACAACGGTATTGTCGTTCAGGCCATCAGTTTTGAACATCTGGTCAGGGAGAAGGCGCTCACACGCTCGGTGTACCTGCTGGACCGAAAGGGGTCTGACATTCGAGATTGTGGAGAATTGCTGGACCCGGTATTCCTCCTGACCGACCATATCCCAATGCCAAGGAAGACTTATCACTCGCTTGCCCGCCAGGGAATCAAGAAGCTATCGCTTGGACCCACCATGCTGCATGCTTCCCAGTGCATTAGTATTATCCACAATGAGTTGGACCGACTAGCACCGGACATTTCATGAAGGCGGCTAAAATAAGTTGTTAAGATCAGCAATTTCAACGTGTTATATGTGATTTCCCCTTTTTCTCTAGAGTACAGTTTGTACCTGATCGGTTTTAGTATGGTCCGGCACACCAAAAATCTGGCTTTGCCTATTGAACGAACACCCTTGAACCATAGCTACGGCTATGATTCTGCCGCTGTTAGTCCAATATGCTTTGCCAAATTTCTCCTAAATTCCGATCCCTTCATGAATTGTCCGGGCTAGGTTGTTAGAGCCTGATGATTAAGGAATAATCACACGCCTATTTATCAACACATTAAGAGCAGCGGGTATATTTATGTCGGAAAATGTTCATAGCATTGCAATACTGGGTGGAACCGGAGACCTTGGCGGTGGCCTGGCAAGACAATGGTCACGAGCAGGGTACAAAATCGTGATTGGATCCAGAACGCTGGAAAAAGGAAGGGCTGCAGCAGATGCGCTACTTGCTGAGTTTCCGGACCTGAACGTTAGTGGACATGAAAATCTTGATGCAGCAAGCCAGGCAGATATCGTGGTATTGACGGTCCCTTTTGAGCATCAGTTGAGTACCCTTGAAACGGTTAAACCCGGTTTGCTTGGTAAGATTCTGATTGATGTCACGGTTCCCCTGGTGCCGCCAAAGGTTGGAACGGTGCAGCTACCCGAAAAAGGCTCTGCAGCAGTACAGGCGCAGGATTTCCTTGGGGATGAGGTCCAGGTCGTGTCTGCTTTTCAGAATGTCGGAGCGCAACATCTGCGTGAAGACCATGCTATCGCCTGTGATGTTCTTGTGACCGGAAACAAGAGAGATGCCAGGGCTGTCGTCCTGTCTTTGGTTGAAGCTGTTGGTTTGCGTGGCTGGCATGCCGGCCCCCTCGCCAATGCGGCGGCTGCGGAAGCAATGACTTCTGTTCTGATCACCATTAATAAGCATCACAAAATTGACGGTGCAGGATTAGTAATTACTGGTGAAGCGAAAACATAATGAAGCTCACTTTTTTGGGCGTCGAAAATATCCCCATGGTACAACCGGGAGATGACCTGCCGACATTGATCGTACAAGGCATGGAATCCATGGGCGAGAAGCTTCAGGATGATGACGTTATAGTAATAGCGCAGAAGGTTGTATCTAAAGCTGAAAACAGATATCTGAACCTTGCTGATGTAGTTCCTTCAGATGAAGCCTCAAAGCTGGCACTTGAGGTGGATAAGGATCCACGCAAGGTTCAGGCTGTACTTGATGAATCCAACGAAATTGTTCGTACGTGTCCGGGTGTACTGATAGTTGAGCAAAAGCTCGGCTTTGTCCAGGCCAACGCTGGTATCGATCAGTCGAATATTATCAACGAAAATGGAGAAGATGATGACTTGTGCCTGCTGCTGCCGGTTGACCCGGACGCAAGTGCGGCCGGTATAAGAAGTGCGCTTGGTGCGCGCCACAACGTAGATGTTGGGGTTATCATCAATGATTCTATTGGTCGAGCGTGGCGAGTAGGGTCCCTTGGCCTGGCGATAGGGGTAGCAGGATTTACTGCCCTGGAGGATTATATAGGTCAGGCAGACATCTATGGCCGCGAGTTACTTGTGACTCAGGTTGGCGCAGCGGATGAAATGGCTGCCGGTGCATCCCTGGTTATGGGGCAGACAGATGAAAAAACTCCTGTAGTAGTTGTGCGGGGTT